>NZ_JBEOWK010000043.1:0-55510 GCF_040295985.1 Streptosporangium sp. NPDC002524
CGTGCGCCGCTGCCTCAAGGTGGTGCTGAAGGAGGAGGCCGAGCATCACCGTTACGCGGTGCGCGACCTCGCCGTGATCGAGGCCGGTGCCTGAACTGGCACCGACCCGGCCGGAAATGACCTCCGGCCGCATCGCGTGCCGCCAGGACGGTCATCTAACGGTCATGTCATCCACAAAGCCACGCTGAAGCCTCCAATTCAGCACTTGGTACTTAAAAGGCTCTACCCAAGAACATTTCCCGGTCGAGCCGGAACGGGCCGAACGGCGGCGGTGGTGGAGGGGCGTCGCGGTAGACGCCGTCGGGTAGCCCGCCCGACGCGGGACGGAGTCGCCGATTTCAGCTGAAGGCCATGTACGTCCATATATCGGCATCCAGCGGCACCGCCGCCTCCGTGCCGGACGACCATGTCTCCCCGCTTTGCGGGTGCCGCGGAACCAGGGCGATGTCCGTGACCGTGTCGGGCAGGCCAGGCCCGGCCAGGGCCAGGCTCCTGCCCGGCCAGGGGCAGGCTCCTCGTCGGCGGCGTCGAAGGTGTGCGGGACGGCGTGCCGGCGTTTGTGCTTCTGCCAGTCGTCGGTGTGCGTGTAGCCCTTGGGGAAGGCGGCGGCGACGGAGCCGGGGAACTGCCCGCCCTTCCAGTGGCCGATGGGGACGATCTCGGGGACTGCCATGGGCGGGAGAGTGGTGATCAGGCCCGGCAGAGCCCGTGCTCAGGCGGATGGAAAAGCGGTCTGTTTTGGAGCGGTGCGAAGGGTGCCCGGCGGCGCGGACCAAGAATTTACAAAGCGGGATGATCAGGTTTTCAAGGAGTCTGGAAACGCCTCACAGAGTGGCCCCGTACAAACCGGGGCACGTCACCATAGGGGAAAACAACGCTGTCAGCTGGGGCAATGCGGCCACCTTCCGACAAAAGGTCCGGCGTCCGCTGTCAGCGATCCTCAGACGTCCATGATCTTCAGAAAGGCATAGCTCATGCAAATCGAAAAGGCCAAAATCGTTGAGCTCCTCCGGTCCCGCGGTGACAACGCCCTGGCGCAGCAGGCCGACAAGAGCCTGCCCCCGCAGATCGACACCGACCAGCACGCGGAGCAGCTGGCCAAGCTCGGTGTGAACCCGCAGGACCTTCTCGGCAAGCTCGGTGGAGGCCTGGGGCACTGACCTTGGAGCCAGGGGTGCGGGGCGGTTCGACAGCGTGATCGCTTTTCGGCGTGACCCCGCGTCGGCCCGATACGCTTTCGGTCTTCGGGTCACCCCATGGTCAACGGCATGACGTGAGGATGTCGGAGCCTCCCTATGGATCAGAAGGTCGGGGTTTCGAGTACCTCCGTCCGCACAGCGGGTCAAAGGCCCTCCGGGATCATCCCGGAGGGCCTTTTCGCGCCCGTACGACAACGGGGTCCGGGTCGGGTGTCCTGGGTCTGCTCCACGTGAGAGGTGAGGCGCGTGAACGAGATTCGCGTCCTCTCGTTCTTGGCGTGGCGAGGAGACCGCCGTGTCGGCCTGGCGGAGGTTCTGACTTCCCTCGGTGTCTTGGTCGAGGGCCATCGCTGGCAACTGATCATCGACTGGCTCGTCTCTCCGGAGCTCGAGGCGATCACCGAGGCCACGGCGAACTCATCGGTGACCACGAGTCGTCTCATCGACCTGTTCGGCGGAGACTGCCAGCTCATCGATGGAGAGCTGGTGGGCTACGGCGACAGCCCGTCGGTGCCGGAGGTGAGGATCCGGGCGTTCGACAGCGGGCATTGGGATGTGCGGACAGGCAGCCCTGAGCTGTTGGAGAGGATCCTCATGCTCTATCCCGACGCGCGCGAACTTCCCGGGTGGTGAGTCCGCGATAGTCACCACGGAGGTCTCTTCAAAGCGCTTCGGAGCGCTTAGTCAGCCGGGCCGTGGGCGATCGCGTCTGTACGGCGTCCGTACGGTGTCAGCGGTCCGGCGTCTCGTGCCGGTCGATGTGATCGCGGAACCAGTCGAGTGTGAAGCGGTGTGAGGCGATGCCGTAGTCGAGCGTCGCGCGCTGATGGGTGGCGAGGTCGCGATGCTCCTCGGGGATGTCCAGGGTGCCGAGGTGCTTGTCGAGAGCCGAGAGCGCCGCGAGGTCGGTCTCGATGCGCGCCGTGATGCGACGGAGCACCGGTACGCGTTCGGCGGGCTCCAGCAGGCCGAGGAAGTAGAGCCTGGACAGCGCCGCGGTCTCCAGGTCGAGCCCCGTCAGGTCTCCCGTCATCCAGGTGTGGAACTCCTGACGACCGGCGTCGGTCAGGCGGTACACCTTCCGTCCCCGGCCTCCGGCCTCGACGCTGGCGACCTCGATGAACCCCCGCGCGAGCAGGGTGTCCAGCGCGCGTTTGATGCTGCCGGAGCTGGCGCTGTAGAAGAGCGCGACTCCGGCCTCGAACCCTTTGATGAGGTCGTAGAAGGTCTGCGGGGCGATCAGGAGCAGACCGAGGATCACATGGGCCATTGGCCGAGTTTAGATCATTGACTCTCATAGACATGTCTATTAGACATGTCTATGAGGCTCCCTGAGGTGATGCTCATGGTCATGAACGCGGCTGAGAGGGCACGGCGCCGAGGGGGCACGTCGAAGGAACGGAGACAAGGAGCACTCGCGTGACCTCGCCGCTCGTCACGACCCCAGCTCACGACAATCGCGTTCCCGGCGACGTCGGCGCGCGGCTGACGGACCTGCTGGAGAGCCTCGTCGCGCGACGCGGCGTGCACCACGCCAACCTCGCCGTCACGAGCGGCGACGGGAAGCGGCGCTGGTCCGCCGCCTCCGGGCCCGCCGGTGCCGACGATCCTCCACCGCGTCCCGACACCCCGTTCTTCGTCGCGAGCGTCACCAAGCGCTTCATCGTCACGCTGGTGCTGCAGGCGCACGAGCGCGGCGAGCTGGAGCTGGCCGCGCCGATCGCCGGCTATCTGCCGGCGGAGATGATCACCGGACTCCACGTCCTCGGGGGGATCGACCGGACGTCCGCGATCACGGTGCGCCACCTCGCGAGTCACACGTCCGGATTGCCCGACTACTTCGAGAAGCGTCGTGGAGGTCCCAGCCTGTACGACCGCCTCGCCGCCGGTCAGGATCTGGCCTGGACCTTCGAGGACGCGCTGCGGATCACGCGCGAGCGGCAGCGCCCGCACTTCGAGCCGCAGGATCTCACGGCCGCCCGGCAGAAGGCGCGCTACTCCGACACCGGCTTCCAGCTGCTCATCCGCATCGTGGAGACGGTGACCGGCCGGTCGTTCGCCGATCTGCTGACCGAACGGATCCTCGGCCCGCTCGGCCTGACACACACCTGGCTTCCGGGACATCGCCCGCCGGATCCGGCGACCGCGACGCCCTCGCCGCTCTACGCGAAACAGCGTCGCGTGGAACTGACCTCGATGATCGAGTCCAGCAACGACCTGTTCAGCACCACCGGCGATCTCCTCGCCTTCCAGCGAGCGCTGCTCGACGGCGAACTCTTCGAAGACGCCCGCTCGCTGGAGTCGCTCACCGAGCGGCGCAACCGGCTGCGCAACATCCCCATCCTCCGGTACGGACTGGGCACCATGTTCTTCAAGGTCGGCCGGCTCATGGCACCGGGGCGCGGCCCTGTCACGCTCGTCGGCCACTCGGGAGTCACCGGGACCTGGCTCTTCCACTGCCCGGAGCTCGACCTGCACCTGGCCGGCACCGTTGACCAGACCGAGGGGCGGGCCGTTCCCTTCCGGTTCATGGCGCGTTGCCTGCATGTCTGGCGAACGTGAGGGCGAGCGGACCTGCCTGGATTCCGACCGGCGTCGCCCACGCCCTCATCGGGTGGGAACCCTTGGATCCCCGGCCCTTTGTCGTTTCCAGGGCCGGGGCCAGGGCCGGGCCGGGTCTCCTCGGGTGTTAGTTACATGATCATCTGATGGGCGTCTCGCCGGGTCTGCCGCCGAAGCGCCAGGGGTGTACCTCCGTGCGGTCGTCGTCGCCTCCGACCGGCAGCGACCTCGCGGCGGCTTCCCGGTCCGGCGCCTCAACCATGGCCGCCCGGCCGATCCGCGCCTCGCCGTCGAGGGTGAGCAGCTCGCCGTACACGATCATGTGTTTCGACGGGACCGGCGCGGGGGCGGACTCGCCCGTGGTGATCACCAGGAACCGGCCGTAGCCGTCGACGGCCTCGGTGAAGTCCCACATGGTGCGGCCCAGGGCGTTGTGAAAACGGCACAGCAGCACCGACTCGAAGACATCGGCGCGGTAGTACGGCTCGTCGTAGGCGAACGTACGGGCGGACTCCGCGTCCGGGAGGTCGACGATGTGCAGGCTGCCCGTCGACTCGGCGTCGTCTCCGTCACCGGTCAGCGTGGGACCGCGGGCGACCAGCAGTTTCGCGTACCCGTCCATGAAGGACCAGTGCTCACCGGTCAGGCTCATCTTGAGCCCGAAGGCGCCGGGGCGGTCGCGGCCGTAGACGAAATACTCCACGGTCGTTCAGGGTAGACGACCGTGACGGCGGCTCCCGTAGGGCGACGACGGCAACATTGTTGATCACCGGCTAGCGTGAGGCCCGTGGATCCTGTCCTCCCGAAATTCCTCCTGATCGGCGAGGGCGATCAAATCCTCGGTTCCTGTCTGGACGCTGAAGGTGTGTTCGGTGAGGCGGCGGAGAGGGACGAGGCTGCGACGGTCGAGATCCTGGGGTGTCTTCCTTCCCGGCGGATGCGTGACTATCTCGACGGGTCCAAGCGCTACCGCCGGAGGAATCCGCTGGACCTGGCGGCGCTCCGGATGCTGGACGTGGCAGGGGACCCGCTCGCGGACTTCTGGGTGGGCGAGATCGTCGACTGGCGGCCCTCACGGCTTGGCGACGAACGGGTGGACGTGGTCGTGCCCTGGGGGGACGACGGTCCTCTCTCCGATGCACGCCATGTCTGGGAATGTTGGCGTACGGCCAGGCCTGACGGGCCCGATCAGTGGGTCGGCCACGGGCGGGCGGACAGGGCGGAGTGGCTGACCATCGTCCGCCACCGCAGTCGCTGGTCGACCGGACGGCCCGGTCACCCGCCGGGGCGCACCTACGACCTCGACGGAACGCACGTCACCGATGAGGCGGGCTTCTACCTGGCGCTGGGGGAGGCGATCAACGGGCCGGGCGGCTACTTCGGCTGCAATCTCGACGCGCTGGCCGACTGCCTGTGTGGAGGGTTCGGGACGGGGGTGCCCTTCACGCTGGTCTGGCACCATTCGCGCGTTGCGCGGCAGTCTCTCACCAGGCTTCTGAAGGAGGGCGATGAAGATACGACCTGTTTTGAGATCATCCAGATGATCTTCGCGGAGCGCGGGGTGGACGTCGTGCTGAGGTGATTCTCCGCAGCTCGGATGCTCACCTTTCTCACGGGTCGGCCCAGGGGTGATTCTCGCGAGCCTACCTAGGGGTGGTTCTCGCGAGCCGCTCTAGGAACTGTTTGGGGTTCGGATCTATGTGACGCCCGGGTGGTGGGCTGGTTGTGGCTGGTAGAACTCGGAGGTGGCGCGCTTTGATGTGACGGATGCCGAGTGGGCGTTGATCGAGCCGTATCTGCCGGTGGCGGCTACTGGGCCGCTTCCTCGGCGGGTGCGTGATCAGTTCAACGGGATCTTGTGGCGGTTTCGCACCGGGTCGGGCTGGCGTGACGTGCCGGAACGGTATGGGCCGTGGTCCACCCTCTACTCCCGGTTCAACGGCTGGGCCAAAGCCGGGGTGTTTCAGGGGTTGATGGACGCGCTGATCGCCGAGGCCGCTTCGCGCGGGCAGGTCGGGCTGGAGGTGGTCAGCGTGGACTCAACAATCGTGCGGGCGCATCAGGAGTCGGCCGGGCTGGCGGTGGCCGGGGAGACTCTGGATGCGCTGGAGCAGGCGCTGACTGAGGAAAAGGGGGCTCCGCTGGCGGAGCAGCCACCGGTGCTGCGAGTGATGCACCGCAGGTCACACCTAACGCGGTCAGCGCGGCTGGCGCGGACGCATCGTCGCAACGGGATCGTGCAGCCACGCGGCGACGCCGTAAGGCCCGGGCGAAGGCTGCCGGGCTTGGCCGATCCCGAGGCGGACTGAGTAGCAATGTCCATGCCGTGGTCGATGCCGCCGGGCTGCCGCTGGCCTTTGTGCTCACCCCCGGTCAGGCCGCCGACTGCCCGCAGTTCATCCCCGTCCTGAACAAGATCCGTATCCCTGGTCCGGTCGGCCAGCCTCGCACCCGCCCTGCCGCAAGGCCTATTCCTCCAAGGCCAACCGTGCCTACCTGCGCCGCCGCCGGATCACCGCGGTCATTCCGGAGAAGACCGATCAGCAGGCCAACCGCAAGAAGAGAGGTTCAGCGGGCGGGCGGCCCGTCGGCTTCGATCCGGAGCGCTAGCGGCAGCGCAACACCGTCGAACGCTGTTTCCAGAAGATCAAGGCCTGGCGCGGTCTGGCGACCCGTTACGACAACTCCCCGGAAAGCTACGAGGCCGGACTCTACCTCCGAGGCTCGATCATGTGGCTGAAACTCTTCACCTCAACCACGTGATCCGAACTCTGAACGGCTCTTAGTACATCATCGCCCAGATGATCTTTCCGTCCTGAATCACTACGTTGACTCGTTTTGGGTTGAGGTCGTCGTGGGCGTCGGCACACTTACCGTCCTCTCCTAGGACGCGGATCTTGTGACCTGTGGCGGCTTCTTTTCGGGCTGCGGTGGCCAGTATCTGTCCTACGAGGTCAGCTCGCTCACGGGCAGTGACTGGCGCTGGCGGGATACATTTAGAACTCTGCACTTCTGGCGCAACCGCCACACCCCTTGTCGACGTGGGCTTCGGAGCCGCATCATTGCTACAACTCGCGAGGAGACTGATCCCGGAGATGATTGTTACGGTTACACGAAATAGCATGACCGTCCTCTTGGAAGCTTCGATTGGAGGCACGAGTGTGATGATCGGGTGCTTCCGGTGACCGTCGCAGACCATCTCAGCTCCTATGCGTCGTCGACCTAGCTCGCCAGCCCCAGGGTGGGGATCGGAGACCGACGAGCCGGTATTTTGCTAGGGGCGCTTAACGTAGAAACGGTTGGCGTAGAGGTTCGGTTCAGCCTGTCAGCACGTATCCACCGAGATTTTCAGCAAATCGGGTTTGCGGGGTGTACAGGCTTCGCCCGAGGCCGTCGTATCCGCTGTGAATGCCTCGTGCGGTATAGCCAGTGAACCACGGACCGCCGCTGTCGCCGCCTGTAGACACGTACTCCTCCGTTGCGGCGAGTCCGCAGAACGTCAGGTCTTCAGGGGTGTAGCAGACGGCGAGGATCTCCACCTCTGAGCAGCGTGCGTATCCGGTGCCGATTCCATAGTGGCAGACGGTGTCACCGACGACGGCGTTTTGGGCGGAGGAGACGGTTCGCTCTATGCTGCCATCGTAGAACTGGGCACTTGTGCTGTGTCCAGAGAGGGTCCGGTGCCATTGCAGGTCGATGTTGGCACCTGCTGGCGTTGTTGTAGCGGCGTTACCGTAAGCGATCACACCAGTTGCGCCGTCGTACCGCATGTAGTTGTAGCAATGCATGGCCGTCGCAACACCATTGACGCCGTTGATCCTGACGCTGAATCCCGACGTGCAATCTGCGCCGCTGCCGTCGGTGGGTGACAGTCGGCGACCGCCCCTAACCGTGGCCTCGGTCCTCGGCTCAAGGGCGGTGGCCTCTGAAAAGGTCACTTGGACAGGTACGTTACCGGTCGGGCTTACTGCGCTGCCAGCGGCCAAGGCCGCAACGGACAGAGCCTTCTGCGCGACCTGCACGCCTGGCGCCAGGCTATAAGAGATCTTGATGCTATCCGTCTCCGGGTCAATTTCCGACACGACCTCGGTTACACGGGAGGCAGCGGCCTCGAACATGGCCTCTTGAATCTTCTGGCCTCTTGAATCTTCTCCAGATCCTGGCGGGCCAGCGGAGCGCCGAACTCCACCCGCACAGCGTACGGAAGTTGTTCCAGCTGACGGAGAACAGCCTGCGATGGCTTGTTGGTGAAGCGGATCCAGACTTCCGCGCCATCAGCGGCGGAATCCTCGGCGACGTACCCGGCTTGGACGTACCCGAGCGTGGCGTCTGCAGCAAGCTGATCCACAAGAGAGTTGAACTCACCCCGTCCGCGGTACTTCTGCTTCAGCTTCTCTATCGCCTTGCCAGTTGCCTTGGCGTACGTCTCCAGGTCCCTTTGGGTCGCGTCGTCGAGATCGGGCGCAGATCCTGTCCCCCGCACCATGATCTTCTGAATGGGCTGCGGGCTACCCACGATCAGGGTCTTGGGATGCGGGTCGGTTGGGTCGGCCTGCGCGCCGACCGTACCTAAGGAGGCCGCCACCATCAAGCTGATACAGAAACCAGCCAGAAGACAAATAGTTCTCATCTTTCCCTTTCTGGACTTACCTCGTGGCAGTCCAGAATGATGAATACAGGCGGAAATAAACATCGAATTATCGAAATCGCGAATACGAAGCTACCGGAGTATGTCCACCGCATAGAAATGGTCAACAAGAGCCGAGTTGGCCAGCGCGATGATTCGTCAGGGGTGATCGGGGCTCGCCTGCTGTGATCGATTGCCCGTTTTGTCCCTGGTGTGAGGGTTACGGGCCTTCGCGTGTCGCTGCGGCTGCGCCCGGGTTCCACTTCGATCCAGAGCGCCACCGGCAGCGCAACACCGTCGGACACTGTTTCCAGAAGATCAAGACCTGGCGCGGTCTGGCGACCCGCTACGACAAATCCCCGGAAAGCTACGAGGCCGGACTCCATCTCCAAGGCTCGATCATGTGGCTGAAACTCCTCACCTCAACCACATGATCCGAACCTCGAACAGCTCCTAGGAGTGGTTCTGGGTGCGCCGTTCGCTTGTGATCTCGTGATGAGGTGATCGCGGGAGGAGCCAGGCGTGGTGTGTTCGGGGGTGGCCGGAGCGTTCTTGTTCGGTGGGTGAGCGGGAACCTAGGCTCCGACCATGATGCGCCCGGCGGTCGCGTTGCTCATCGTCTGCGTAGGGGGCGGCGTCGCCTCTCTGGCTCTTGTCGCCTCCATGCAGTTTCCCGACGCGTGCACCGATGCGGATGACCGGTTCGCCGCCTCCCTGGCCACGCTCAGCATTCTCGACGCTCATCCGGTGACCGCGACGCCCCGGGGAGGACGCGACTCCGGTTGTTACAGCGACGGCCGGTTGGTGAACGTCATGCAGTCCTACCGCTCTTCGAGCCCGGTGGCCGACGTGTTGTCCTTCTACCGAGAAGCGGCGATCGCGGATGGCTGGAAACCTCCGCCGGAGGATGACGGTGAAGGGGTGAGATGCTTCGTCAAGTCCGTCGACGGCAGGAACGTCGGCTTCTCCGTGCGCGTCAGGGAGGAGAGCGGGGAGGACAACGATGTCTACGACGTGGACGTGGCCTCCTCCCTGCTCGGCGACGGCTGGTGCTGACACCGAGGACTCCCGGAACGCTTCGAGCCTCGCCTCCGGCTACGACGTGGAGGCAGCCGCGCTACACGGGTTATTGCCCGGTCTAACGACCGTATGGTGGCGGGTAGTAGCCGGGTGCCTGCTGGACGGGGATGGTGCGGGTGATCCGCCATCCGATGAAGGTGATCGGGATGGCGACGAGGAGCCACAGGCCGATCGTGATGATGGTGAGCCACCAGTGGACGAAGAACCACAGGCAGGCGTGGACGATGAAGGTGATCGGGTTGAAACCGCGTTCGCGTACGGTCGTCATCTGGACAGGGCCGTACCCGTGAGGCGGCTGCTGCCCGTACGGGCCTTGTGGCGGGTAGGTCATGGCTTCTCCCGGTACGCGATGGTGCGTATGTGACGCCCGGGTTCGTTCCCGGGGTTTACCGCTGGCCGGATGTGGTCACCTGATCGGCGTGAGCCCTGGTTCGAGAGGCGGCTGGGGTGAACTCGCGACGACTCCCGGGGCGGGGCCCCTCATCGTCATGGGCGTCGTTGCGATGGTCCGCGCGGGCCGTACGTGCGAGGGAGCGATCTCCCTACGGACAGGGGTCACGTCGGCGGAGCCTCGCGGGTTGCCGATGAAACGCCTTTCGTCATCGGCGATGACGGCCGGCGTCCGTATCATCTCGGCATGGTGCTGAACCTGGAGCCACGGATCGGTCGGCGGGTGGTGCTCCTGGCCGCCGGAGGGCTGCTCGTCGGTTGCTCCCGGCGGCCCGAGGCGGGCAAGGTCCACCTGCGGCTGGCCACCGGGCCGGCGGGGGCGGTGTACCGGCGCATCGGCGGTGCGCTGGCCGAGCACATCTCCGAGCAGGTGCCGGGTGCCACCCTGGTCACCGTGCCGAGCGGGGCGTCCACCGACAACATCCGGATGCTGCGGGCCGGCGAGGTGCACCTCGGGCTGACGAGCCTGGACGCGCTGATCACGACCGACGGCAGCGTGCCTGAGGGGCTCTCGGCGATATGCCGGCTCTACGACAGTCACCTGCATCTCGTGGTCATGGCCGGTTCGGCGGTCGACGGGTTCCGGGACCTGGAGGGCAGGCGCGTGTCCATCGGTGCCCGCGACTCGGGCACCGAGTTCACGTCGCTGCGGGTTCTGGAGCTCGGCCTGGTGAAAGCCGACGTCCGGTACCTCAGCCAGGCCGAGTCGGCGGCGGCACTGCGCGACGGCGAGATCGACGCGATGTTCTCCCTGACCGGCGTCCCGACCCCCGCCATCACGGAGCTGGCGCAGCGTCACCCGATCCGGCTGATCCCGTTGGACGCGCAGGCGGACGCGCTCTTCACCGTGTTCCCGGGTCCCTACACTCCGGCGATGATCCCCGCGACCGCCTACGCCGGTGTCCCGGCTACCCGCACCGTCGCCGTGCCGAACGTGCTTCTCGTACGCAACGACCTGCCCGACGACCTGGTCCACGCCATCACCGACACGATCTTCACGCACACCGGCACGATCATCTCCGCGAGCCGCGACGCAGAGGCCGTTCCCGACGCCGTTCCGGAAGCGTGGCAGATCAACGTGCGGACCGGGATCTCCACCGCGTCGATCCCGCTCCATCCGGGCGCGGCCGCCTGGTTCCGCGACCGTAAGCGCTGACCCGGGACCGGGGAAGCGACGGGAAAGCGACAGGTTTGTGGCGGAGCCGGAGCCTTGGGTCTGTGGCGGAGTCGGGAGGCTTGGGTCTGTGATGGAGTCAAAAGCCTCAGGTCCGTGACAGGGGCGGGAGCCTCGGGTTTGTGATGGAGTCAGAGCCTCGGGTCCGTGGCCGAGCCGGGAGCCTCAGGTTCGCGATGGTGCCGAGGTGTCGGATGGCGATGGCGTCCGCGGAACGACCGGTAGGGCGACCACCGCGGCGAATCCGTGCCCGGATCCGTCCGGGCGCGGCAGGCCCTCCTCCAGCCGCAGCTCGCCCCCGGCCGCCCCGACCAGGTCGGCGCAGATCGCCAGTCCCAGGCCGGTCCCGGGTACGTTCTGGTGCCGCGGCGATCGCCAGAACCGCCGTAGCGCCTGGGCCCGCTCGGACGCGTCGATCCCCTGGCCGTCGTCACGGACGATGATCGTGACCACGCCTCCGGCCGCGGAGCCGTCGCCGTGCCCGGCGGCCGTCGCGGCGTTCCCGGGTCCGGGTCCGGGGCCGGGGCCCGAGCCGCCGGGGACGGCCCGGGAGGGAGTCCTCTCACGAGGGACGGCCCTGGAGGGAGCCCTCTCACGAGGGACGGCCCTGGAGGGAACTGCCTCACCGGAGACGGTCCGGGAGGTGCCCGTGCCGCCGGAGGCGGCTCGGGAGGGAGCCGCATCACCAAGGACGGTCCGGGAAACGCCCGCGTCGCCGGGTGCGATCCGGGCGGTCACCTCCACCACCCCCGCGCCCGACAGGCGCAACGCGTTGCTGATCAGCTCGTCCAGGACGCTGCCCAGTCCGCCCGGCGGCTCCAGCAGCCGCAGCCCGGGAGGCACGTCGACCGTCAGGGTCTGGCCCGCCGTCGCCGTCAGCGCCTGCCAGCGGTTCACCCGGGTCGCCAGCACCGCGTCGAGGTCGACCGGCGACGCCGTCCGTATGCTCTCCATCCGCGCGCTGGCCTGCAGCGAGTTCAGCATCCGCTGCATCGCCTTCAGCTCGTCGACGGCCATGTCGTAGACCTGCCGCCCGTCGCCGGACGCGCGCAGGTGCGGCTCCAGGCTCTCCACGGCGAGCCGGAGGCTGGTCAGCGGGTTGCGCAACTGGTGCGACGCGTCGGACACGAAGGCCCGCTGCCGCTGCACGGCGTTCTCGACCGCGTCCATCATGGTGTTGAACGACTCCGCCAGCCGCCGCAGCTCGACCGGGCCGGCCTCGGCGTCCGCCCGGATCGTGAGGTCGCCCCGCGAGATCCGCGAGCTCGCCGCGTCGAGCTCGCGCACCGGCCGCAGCACCCACGCCGACACCGGCCAGGCGACGGCCACCAGCGCGATCAGCGGCAGCAGCCCGAGCCCGGCGAGCTGGGCCCACCGCACGAGGATGCGGTGGCGGGTCCTCGACAGGTCGGAGATCGTCACGACGGTGCCGACGACCTCGCTGTCCCGGCCCACCGGCTCCGCGACCACGAGCGCGGAGTCGTCCCACGGCGCCCATTCCCAGGACGGTTCCGACCTCGCCCCGGCCAGCGCCGCGGTCACGATCCGGGGCAGCGCCGGCTCGGCCCGCGCCGCCTCCCGGTACGCGCCCGCCGGTCCGAGCAGCACCGTGCCCGACACGTCGATCACCGCGGCCGGGATGCCGTACAGCCCGTGGTAGCGCGCCAGCTCCTGCTGGAGCGCCTCGGTCCGGCCGGTCGACAGCGCGGTCTCGGCCAGCGACGCGAACCGGCCGACGTCGTTGAGCCGGTCGACGTACGTCTCCTGCATCTCCCGTTCGGCCACGGTGACGCTGAGCGGCACCCCGAGCGCCGCGACGAGCAGCACCGCGAGGGGCACCAGGACGGCGAGCAGGCGACGGTGCACGGCGCGTCAGCCGATCAGCTCCGGCTGGTCGGCCAGGAGCCGATAGCCGACCCCGTGGATCGTGCGGATGAGCACGGCCGGTCCGAGCTTGTGCCGCAGCGCCGCGATGTGGGTGTCCAGGGTGCGGCTCGACGCCTCCCAGGTCGCGGCCCAGATCTGGTCGAGGATGACGTCACGGCTCACCACGTTCGGTGCCCGCCTGGCCAGCAGCAGGAGCAGCTCGAACTCCTTGCGGGTCAGCGCCAGGGGCGTGCCGTCGACGGTGACCTCGCGGGTGCCGACGCCGATCCGCATCGGGCCGAGGACGAGCGGCCCGTCCGGATGGCTCAGGGAGCGGGCCACCCGGGTGCGCCGCAGGACGGCGTCGATCCTGGCGAGCAGCTCCGGGATGCCGAACGGCTTCACGATGTAGTCGTCCGCGCCGGCGCGCAGGCCGCGGACCCGTTCGTGCTCCTCGGAGCGGGCCGTCACGGCGATGACGGCGGTCTCCGGCCGGTCGCGCAGCTTGCGGATCACGTCGAGCCCGTCGCCGTCGGGCAGGCCGAGGTCGACGAGGACCACGTCGGACGGGGCGGCGCGTACGGCCTCCGCGGCGGTGGCGATGCGGTGGACCTCGAAGCCCGCCTGGGCGAGGACGGTCACCAGGCCCCGCGCCACGCGGTCGTCATCCTCGATGATGGTGATCCGCATACCGGCGGATTGTACGGCCCGGATCGATACTTGGTCAGCCCTCCCGTCTCGGTATTTCTCTGGCATCCGGCGCATTCTTGGGATTTCTCTGACACCATTCACGCCCCCGCCAGCCGAGACTGAGGCCGCGCACTCACCGAAAGACGCGCGTGCGCCGAGGAGGAGGCACCGATATGAGAACGACCAGCAGCTACCGGGCCGTCGCGCGGATGGTCGCCGCGATCGGTGTCGTCTCGCTCGCCGCCGCCTGCGCCGGCGACGGTGGCGCCACCGGGGGCGGCGCCACGGGCGGGGGCGGCGGTCCCGCAGGCTACCCGGAGAAGAACATCACGTTCGTCGTGCCGTTCAGCGCGGGCGGCCCGACGGACACCGTCACCCGCATGATCGCCGAGCCGATGGCCGCCAAGCTCGGCGGCAAGGTCGTCGTGCAGAACGCCGAGGGCGCGGGCGGCACGGTCGGCGCCGGCGAGGTCGCGCGGGCGGAGCCCGACGGCTACACCGTGCTCATGCACCACATCGGCATGTCGACGGCGCCCGCCCTGTACAAGGACCTGGGCTACAAGCCGCTGGAGAACTTCGAGATGGTCGGCCTCGTCACCGAGGTGCCGATGACGATCGTCGCCCGCAAGGACTTCGAGCCCAAGACGCTCCAGGACCTCGTGACCTACGTGAAGGCGAACGCCGGCAAGGTCACGCTGGCCAACGCCGGCATCGGCGCCGCGTCCCACCTGTGCGGGCTGCTGTTCCAGACCGCCGCCGGGGTGAAGCTCCAGGAGGTCCCGTACGAGGGCACCGGCCCCGCGCTGACCGACCTCGTCGGCGGCCAGGTCGACTTCATGTGCGACCAGACGACCAACACCAGCGGCCAGATCTCCGCGGGCGAGGTGAAGGCGTACGCGGTCACCACGCCGGAGCGGGTGAAGAGCCTGCCCGACCTGCCCACCACCACCGAGGCCGGGCTGCCCCAGCTCCAGGTCAGCGTTTGGCACGGTCTCTACGTCCCGAAGGGCACGCCGCCGGAGGTCGTCCAGAAGCTGTCCGAGGCGCTGAAGGTGGCGCTGGCCGACCAGGGGGTCGTCGACCAGATGGCCAAGCTCGGCACCGCGCCGGTCCCGGCGGAGGACGCGACCCCGCAGGCGCTCAGGACCAAGCTGGAGGAACAGCTCGCCACCTGGGCGAAGGTCATCGCCGACGCCGGCGTCAAGGCCTCCTGAGGTGGAACGCCGCCGGTCCCTCCCGGACGTTCTCGCCGGGGGAGTCTTCGTCCTGATCGGTGGCGCGTTCGCGGTGGGGGCGCTCGGCTACGAGCTGGGCACCCCGCTGCGGATGGGCCCCGGCGCCTTCCCGCTGCTGGTCGGCGCGATCGTGGCCGCCCTGGGCCTGGCGATCGTCGTCAAGGGGCTCGTCGCGGGAGAGGTGATCGAGTTCGGGCCGGTCCCCTGGCGCGCGGTCGGTGCCATCGTGATCGCGGTCCTGTTCTTCGGGCTCACCGTCCGGGGCCTCGGGTTCGTGCCGGCGTCCGCGGTGACCGCCCTGCTCACCGCGCTGGCCAGTTCGCGCGTGCGGCCGCTCACGGCCGTCGCCGTGGCCGCCGGGCTCACCGTGGCCGGCACGCTCATCTTCGTCGTCGGGCTTCAGCTGCGGGTCCCCCTGTGGGGCACCTGGCTGGGGTTCTGACGCGGCCCCCGGATTGAGACATGGAACTTCTCGACAACCTCGCGCTGGGCTTCTCGACCGCCCTCCTTCTCCAGAACGTCCTCTACTGCTTCGTGGGAGTGCTGCTCGGCACGGCGGTCGGCGTGCTGCCCGGCATCGGGCCGACGGCGACGGTGGCGATGCTGCTGCCGATCACGTTCGGCTTCGAGCCGGTGACGGCGCTGATCATGCTGGCCGGGATCTACTACGGCGCGCAGTACGGCGGCTCGACGACCGCGATCCTGATCAACCTGCCGGGTGAGTCGTCGGCGGCGGTCACCGCGCTGGACGGGCACGAGATGGCCAGGCAGGGCCGGGCCGGCGCGGCGCTCGCCGCCGCCGCGATCGGGTCCTTCGTCGCGGGTACGGTGGCCACCGTCGTGCTGGCCGTCGCCGCCCCGCCGCTGGCCCGCGTCGCGTTGCGGTTCGGCCCGGCCGAGTACTTCTCGCTGGTGCTGCTCGGCCTGATCGTGTCGATCGCGCTGGCGCGCGGCACGGCGCTCAAGGCGCTGGCGATGATCGCGCTCGGCGTCCTGTTCGGCACGGTCGGCCAGGACATCTACACCGGCACGCCCCGGTTCGTGTTCGGCCAGCGCGAGCTGTACGGGGGCATCGACTTCGTCTCGGTCGCCGTCGGCATGTTCGGGGTGGCCGAGATCCTGCGCAACCTGGAGAACGAGCAGACCCGCACGGCGATCGTCGGCAAGGTGAGGAACCTCTGGCCGACCCGCGAGGACCGGCGCCGGATGGCCGGCCCGATCCTGCGGGGCACCGGTCTCGGCGCCGCCCTCGGCGTCCTGCCCGGCGGCGGCCACGTGCTGGCCTCGTTCACCTCGTACGCCGTCGAGAAGCGGATCTCGAAGCGGCGGGAGGAGTTCGGGCACGGCGCGATCGAGGGCGTCGCGGGGCCCGAGTCGGCGAACAACGCCGCCGCGCAGACGTCGTTCATCCCGCTGCTCACCCTGGGGCTGCCCGCCCACCCGGTGATGGCCCTGATGGTCGGCGCGTTCATCGTCCACGGCATCACCCCCGGCCCGAACGTCATCGTCGACGAACCGGAGCTGTTCTGGGGCCTGATCGCGTCGATGTGGATCGGCAACGTGCTGCTCGTGATGCTGAACCTGCCGCTCATCGGCGTCTGGGTGCGCATGCTGCGCATCCCGTACCAGGTGCTGTTCCCGATGATCGTCCTGTTCGCCGCGATCGGCACGTACTCGCTGGAGTTCAACGCGTACGACGTCTACGCGATCGTGTTCTTCGGGCTCCTGGGCTACGTCCTGATCAAGTGCGGTTGCGAGCCGGCGCCGCTGCTGCTCGGTTTCGTCCTCGGCCCTCTGCTCGAGGAGAACCTGCGGCGGGCGCTCATCATCTCCCGCGGTGACGCGACGGTCTTCCTGACCCGGCCGATCTCCGCGGTGCTTCTGGTCCTGGCCGTGGCGGCGCTCGTCGTCGCCGTCCTCCCGGCGATTCGCAGGCGCCGGGAGGTCGTGTTCACCGAGGAGGAGTAGGGCCTCCTCGTCCACGGGGTCAGGGTCCGGGGGCCCTGGCGGTGTCCTCACTCCGCAGGGTGAGGACACCGCCGGGCGATCACGGACCGGCGCCCCGGAGCGGACGGCCCTGGAGTGGACGGCTCTGGAAGCGGACGACCCCGAGAGCGGACGTTTCCGGCGCGGCTCCCTCACGGCTCCTCACGGCTCCTCACGGCTCGTCACGGCTCGTCACGGTTTCCTGCGGCTCGTTACGGGTCGTTGTGGCTCGTTATGGCTCGTTATGGCTCTCCGCGGCTCCTCACGGCTTCAGCGCGGGCAGGGCGAGGTGCTCGCGGAGCGTCGTCCCCTCGTACGCGGTGCGGTAGGCGCCGCGCTCCTGCAGCTCCGGCACCAGCTTGTCGACGATGTCCTCCAGCGACGACGGCACCAGGTGCGGGGTGATGTTGAACCCGTCGACCGCGCGGGTGCGGACGTAGTGCGCCCACTCGTCGGCGACCTGCGACGGCGTGCCCACGAACGAGCCGTGCTGGGGCGTGACGCGGCGTACGAGCTGCACGATCGAGAGGTTCTCCGCCTCGGCCTGCTCGCGCCACCGGGCGATGAGCGCGAGCTTGCCGGTGCGCCGCTCGATCGGGAGCGTGCCGCGCGACGGGTCGAGCTCCGCCTCGCTGGGCTCGATGCCGGGCAGCGGGCCGTGCGGGTCGTAGGCGGACAGGTCGGTGCCCCAGTACTGCTCCAGGAACGCGATCGCCCGCGCGGGCGAGATCTGCTCGCTCTGTACCCACTCCGCACGCTCCCTGGCCTCCTCCGGCGTGTCGCCGAGGATCACCGAGGCGCCGGGCAGGATCCGCAGCGAGTCGGGCGAGCGGCCGTGGCGCGCCAGCCTGGCGCGCAGGTCGGCGGCGTAGGCGACGGCCTTGTCATAGCCGGTGTTGGCGGAGAAGACGACGTCGGCGTGCCGGGCCGCGAGCTCGCGCCCGCCGTCAGAGTCCCCGGCCTGGAACAGCACCGGGCGGCCCTGCGCACTGGCGGGCACGGTGGCACGCGCGCGCAGCCGGACCAGGCCGGTGTCCCGCTCGACGTCGCGGATCGCCCCGGGCCGCGCCCAGGACTTGGCCTCGCCCGATTCGGCGACGGCGTCCGGCTCCCAGGACGCCCACAGCTCCTTCGCGGCCTCGACGAACTCGGTGGCCCGCTCGTAGCGCCGCTCGTGCGCGAGCCAGCCGCCGTGGCGGAAGTTGGCGCCGGTCCAGGCGTTGTCGGTGGTGACGATGTTCCAGCCCGCCCGCCCGTCGGAGAGCAGGTCGAGGCTGGCCAGGCGGCGCGCGAGGTCCGCCGGGAAGTTGTACGTGGTGTTCTGCGTGGCGACCAGCCCGATGCGCTCGGTGACGGCGGCGAGCGCGGACAGCTGCGTGATCGCGTCGGGACGCCCGGCGACGTCGAGGTCGTAGACACGGCCCCGGTTCTCGCGCACGCGCAGGCCCTCGCCGAGGAAGAAGGCGTCGAAGAGCCCTCGCTCCAGCAGCTTGACCAGCCCGGTGAAGGTCTCGATGGCGACGTGCGGCGCGGCGGACGGGCCGGTCCAGATGAGTTGCGGGCCGACCCCGGTGTAGAACACGCCGAGGTGCACCTGGGCGCCGGGGTCGTACGGGGCGCCGGTCGGGCCGGTCGAGCCGGTCGGGCCGGTCGAGGTCGTGGTGGTCATGGTCGTGTCACCTCACGCGGTCGTGCTCGCCGGGGCGGCGAAGCGGTTGGCGGGGCGGGACAGGCCGAGTGCCGAACGCAGCGTGGCGCCGGGTCCGGGTGTCCGGTGCAGGCCGGCCGCCGCGAGCGCGGGCAGCACCTGCCCGGCGAGCACCGGCAGGTCGACGGCGAGCACCGCCGGGTGCAGGCGCACCCCGTCGACGCCCGGCGCCAGGGAGCGGAGCAGCTCCACCAGCCCGTGCGCGGAACCGGTGTAGCGCGGCCGTCCCGAGTCCGGCCACGGCGTGGACGCGTCCAGGGCGGCGAGCCGCCGTTCCCCGGGCTCGTCGGCGTCGAGGACCACCTCGACCTCGGCGAAGGCGAGCGCCGCGCCGGAGTCCCTGGCCCGTGCGGCCCGCCGGGTGAGCGCGCCGGTGTCGGGCTCGCCGACGAGCACGATGTCGGCGAGCGCGTCGATCTCCAGCTCGGCGGGGGCGAGCACGACGACCTGCCCCTGCGGCGGGCGGGGGGTGATGAGCGGCCCGGTCACCGAGAAGGTGGCCCCGGTGAAGTTCACGTGGTGCACGCGGGCGGGGTCGAGGTAGCGGCCGGTGGCGACGTCCCTGATCACCGCGTCGTCCTGCCACGAGTCCCACAGCAGGCGCGCGACGTCGACGACGTCGGCGGTCTCGCGCCGTACGGCGTCGCCGGCCGGCGCGCTCGCCCCGATCGTCGCGAGGTCGTCGGCGTCGTGCGCCGCGCCGACCACCCAGCCCGCGCGGCCCCGGCTGGCGTGGTCGAGGCTCGCCAGCTGGGTGGCGAGGTGGAACGGCTCGGTCGTGGTCACGTGCAGCGTGGGCGCCAGCCCGATCCGGTCGGTCAGCGGCGCGGCGAACGCGGCGCGGGTGCCCGCCTCCAGCCGCCCGGCCGGGTCCAGCCCGCGGCTCGGCGGCACCGGTGTGTCGGCGAAGGTCGCCAGCGTGAAGCCCGCGGCCTCGGCCGCGCCGACGGCGGCGCGCAGCGCGGCGGCGGTCAGGACGTCCCCGGGCCGCCGGCCGCTGTGGCGCCAGGCGGCCGGGTGGGCGCCGTCCCCGTCCAGGTCGACGGCGAGTGACAGGGTGCGGTGGTCGCTCATCGGTCGGCTCTCTCCTCTCTCGTGCGGCTCTCGTACGGTCGTGCGGTCCTCGTAAGCCTTTGTGTGGCCCTCGTGCGGCCCTCGTGTGGCCCTCGTGCGGCCCTCGTGCGGCGCGGTCCCTAGGGGGCGGCGCGATAATTACCTCTATTATTGGTAGGAATACTGTAAAAAGCCAACCCGATTCCCGAAATCATGTGCCGGAGGCCTGGCCCGCCGGTGTCTCCGCCACGGTCCGGGCGCCGGGAGACGGGCGCTCCGGCCGTCCGTGCGGTCCAAGGAGCGAGACGAGCAGCGCGAACGCGGCGACGCCCGCGCAGGTGAGGACCGCGTGCCAGTAGGCCGGGCGGTGTCCGGACGCGCCCGAGGCGGAGCCGTACAGGTAGATCCCCGACATCGCCGAGATGCAGACCGCGGCCGCGATGCGCTGGGACATCTGCAGGATGCTCCCCGCCACCCCGGCCGCCTCGGCGGGCGCGTGCTGGAGGACCGACGCCTGGAGCGGGGAGATGACGAGCCCCGAGGCGGCGCCCGCGCACATGCCGCACAGCGCCAGCAGGACGGGCAGGTGGGGCCGCGGGGCGAGCAGGCCGACCAGGCCGCTCACCAGCATGAATCCCGCCGACAGCGCGAGCCCCACCGAGACGGCGTACCGGCCGAACCGGCGCGCCGCGCGCCAGGCCAGCGCGGAAGTGACCACCATCGCCAGCGCCGAGGGCAGGGTGACGGCGGCGGCCACGAGGGCCGGCAGCCCGAGGCCCTCCTGCAGGAACATGACCAGGACCAGCGAGAACGCGAGCCCGGAGCCGAAGTGGCCCATCGCCACCACGGTGCCCGCCGCGAACGGGGCCGACCGCGCCAGCGCCGGATGCACCAGCGGGCGGCGTCCCGATCGCGCGTAGTGGTGCTGCCACAGGAGGAACGACACCGCCAGGGCGCCCACGACGGGAATCCAGAGGAGCCCGGCCGCGCCCGTCGAGGGCTGGACGAACGGCAGCATGAGCGACAGGGTGAGGCCGCCCATCAGCAGCAGCCCTACCACGTCGAGGTCGGGAGAGCCCGCCCGCGCCCGCGCGGGAGGGAGGTGGCGCGCCGCGAGCGCCAGCGTGACCAGGCCGCACGGCACGGCGAGGAGGAGGACGAGCCGCCATCCGGTGTCGGGGCCGAAGGCCGCGATGACGGCGCCGCCCAGCGGCGGCCCGAGCCCGCCCGCCACGCCGCCCGTCACCGCGTACAGGCCGAGCGCACGCGTCCTGGCGTGCCCGGTGAACGTGTCCTGCATCGTGCCGATCATCTGGGAGTTGACCAGGCCGCCGCCGAGCCCCTGGAGCAGGCGCGCCGCGACGAGCGCCCAGGGGTGAGGGGAGGACCCGGCCAGCGCGGCGCCCACGGTGAAGATCGCCATGCCCGCGAGGAAGAACGGCCTGCGGCCCCGGACGTCGCCGAGCCGGCCGCCGGGGATGAGCGCGAGACCGAAGGCCAGGGAGTATCCGGCCACCATCCACTGCACCTGGGTGGCGTCCGCGTGCAACGAACCGCGCAGCGCAGGTACGGCGATGTTCAGCACGGAGTTGTCGAGCAGCGTGGTGAACCCGCCGAGCGCGCAGACCACCAGCACCCGCCGTCCGGCGGCGTCGAATCCGGTGGTCACGCCCCCCTTCCGGAAGCCCCGCGACCGTGGTGCCGTGCCCGCCGGACGAGGGCGGGGCCGCCGATCACCCGGTGGGGTCGCCCGCCCGGCCCGGCCACCCGGCCGGGCGACTCCACCGGATGATCGGCCGTGTGCCACCCCTCATGATTACCTATATTTCCAGTAGGAAAAACCAATATTTATCCGCCCGTCGCGCACTGTGCCGCTCACCTGCGCGGATGGTCCGGCTGTTCGGGTACGGCGACCCGTCGTGCGCGCGTCGGACAGCGGCAGACAGCGGCAGACAGCGGCAGACAGCGGCAGACAGCGGCAGACAGCGTCGAACGGCGTCGGACTACGTCGGACGGCTGCGGGAGGTTCCGGGCCGGGGGTCGGCGAGGTGCGGTGGGGAGGTTCTGGGCCGGGGGGCGACGAGGTGTGGTGAGGACGTTCCGGGCCGGGGGTCAGCGGGGTGCCGCGAGGACGTCCCGGAGCACGTCCTCCAGCGTGACGCGGGCCAGCTCGCGCCGCAGGGTCTCCTCGATGCCGTCGTAGATGCCCCGCATCGCGGGCTGGATGCCGTAGCCCACCGTGCACCCCTGGTCCGGGGTGGCGCGGTGCATCCCGAACAGCGGGCCGGGCTCCACCGCCTCGTACACGTCAAGCAGGGTCATCGACTCCAGCCCGCGCGCCAGCGACCAGCCCGCGCCCGCGCCTCGGCGAGACTCCACGAGCCCGGCCCTGCGCAGCTCGCCGAGCAGTCGCCTGATCACCACGGGATTGGTGTTCGCGCTGGACGCGATCTGCTCGGAGGTCGCGACCTCGTTGCCCTGCCGCTGGTAGAGGCTGATCCAGGCGAGCGCGTGAGCGGCGATGGTCAACCTGCTGTTGGCGCTCATGAACCCTCTTCTCCCGGTCCCGACGCTGTATGGTACGGCCGCTCAGTCGTAACAGCAAATGTTGCGACCAGGGAAACGTAACTATTAGTGTTACGACCATCGGATGGATCGATCAACGAGGTGAGAAGAATGAACAAGCCGCTCACGGGCAAGGTCGCCCTGGTCACCGGGGGGTCTCGCGGACTGGGAGCTGCTACCGTACGGCTGCTGGCCGAGCAGGGCGCCGACGTCGCGTTCACCTATGTCAGCTCCGAGGAGCGAGCGCGGGCCGTCGTCGACGAGGCGCGTGGCAAGGGCGTGAAGGCCGCCGCCTTCAGGTCCGACCAGGCGGACACGAGCGGGGCTCCGGCGTTGATCGACGACGTGGTCGCGCACTTCGGCGGCCTGGACATCCTCGTCAACAACGCGGCGATCTCGGTGAGCCACAGGGTGGACGACCCGGACGCCGACACCGCCGCGCTGGACCGGATGCACGCCACCAACTACCTCGGCGTGATCGCCGTCATCCGGGCCGCCTCCCGGGTGCTGCGCGCGGACGGCCGTATCATCACGGTGAGTTCCGGGCTGGGCACCCGGGTCGGGCTTCCGGGCCTCGCCGACTACTCGGCGACCAAGTCGGGGGTCGAGAGATACACCATGGGCGCCGCGCGGGACCTCGGGTCCCGGGGGATCACGGCCAACGTCGTGGAGGCCGGGCTGATGGAGAGCGGGATGGAGCCGCCGGACCCCGAGACCCTCAAGGCCCTGGTCGGCTCGCTGTCCCTGCAGCGCATGGGCCGTCCGGAGGAGATGGCCGCGGCGATCGCCTTCCTGGCGAGCCCCGCCGCGTCGTACGTCACGGGCGCGGTGCTCGACGCCCACGGCGGCTACAACGCCTGAACCGGCCTGATCCCCCGGGATCGGCGCCCCGGCCGGCTACCGATCGTGAGGGTGTTTCTCGCCGGTGCGTCCGGTGGAGCCTCGCGTCCGGATCGACCGTGCCGCCGGGCGCACGGTGGAACTGCTGGACGCGCCGCCGGGCGTCGTCGTCATCGCCGGCCAGCCGACCCTCCGTCGGCCCCGGCCGGTCCCGGCCGGGGCCGACGTGGCTCGCCTACCGGTGGTCGCGCAGGCGCGCGCGCAACAGGTTGGGGTCGGTGGCCGTGGTGTAGGCGGCGCTGAGCACGTACACGTCGTCGCCGCGCAGCGCGACGGAGGTGGGGTTCTGGAGCCCGTCGGCGGCGTCC
The DNA here is from genome assembly GCF_040295985.1 of Streptosporangium sp. NPDC002524. NCBI lineage: Bacteria > Bacillati > Actinomycetota > Actinomycetes > Streptosporangiales > Streptosporangiaceae > Streptosporangium > Streptosporangium sp. NPDC002524. The sequence goes on from NZ_JBEOWK010000043.1 coordinate 23,404, forward strand.
AGAACGGTGCTGCTGCTGCCGTCGGGCCTGACGCGCACGACCTTGTTGGGGCCGTTGAGGGCGGCGAGGATCTCGTCGCCGCGGCCGGTGAAGGCGAAATCGTCGATGCCGACCATGCCCGACGCCTTGACCTGCGGTGCTCCGGCGCTGTTCCCGGAGCGGATCGGGATGCGCAGGAGGGTGCCCCGGTCGAGGTTGGTCACCCACAGCGCGCCGTCGTGCACCTTCGCGCCGTTGGCTCCGAGGAAGCCGTCCGGGGCGAGTTCGGGAGCGGTGGACCACGCGACGGGCGTGCCGCCGGTGAGGGGGACGGTCCACACGGTGCCGAGCACCGAGTCGGTAATGTAGAGCCGTTTGCCGTGCCCGTCAAGTGCCAGCCCGTTGGGCAGGCCGTTCGCGGGCAGCGCGGCGATGCGCCGCGGGGCCTTCCCGGGGCGCATCCGCCACAGCCCCGTGAGGTCGGCCGTGCCGGTCGCGTACAGGGTGTACACGGTGCCGTCCGGGGTGTGGACGATGCCGGTGGTCAGGGGGAAACCGAGGACCGGCGTGCCGATCCCGCCGTCGGCGGGCGCGGGCAGCGTCGCCAGGACGCGCGCCTTGCCCCGGGGGCTGACCTGGGCCACCTGGCGACCGGCGGCGAAGGTGACGTTCGCCGTGCCGTCGGGCAGCAGGGCGATGTTCTCCGGCATCTGGCCCGCGGACAGGTCGAAGTGGGCGGCGATCCGCACGTCCGTCAGCGGTCCCTTGGCCGCCGTCGCGCCGGTCGTCGCACCGGCCGGTACGGTCGGCGTCAGGGCGGCCGCGGCCAGCAGGGCGGCCGACATGGTGATCTTGATGCTTCGCTTGGGCATGGTTCCTTCACTGTTTTCCGGCATGCGGCAGCCGAGGCTCGGCGCCGTGGGCGAGGGGGTGTACTGCGGACCGAGGGGTGTCTCGGGCGTCCGAGGGTGTCTCGGAGGTCGGGGAGCGTCCCGGAGGGAGGCGTGATCGTGCGACCGACCGACCGACCGGCGAGGGCGGGTACGGCGGACAGGCGGGCGGTACGCGCCGGTGTCTCAAGCCGACGGGACGGAGGGGCTCGGGTCAGGTGGCTCGGCGTACTTGGGGGGCGGTGCGGTCAGGTGGGGCGGTCAGGTGGTGTGGGCGTTGGCGCCGGGGTGTGGGCGGGGTGCCTCCTGGGGCGCGGTGACGTGGGAGAGCAGGGTCAGGGCCGTCGCGGAGGGCGAGCCGGGAGCGGCTGTGGCCACCACCAGGGCGGGACCGTCCCCCTGCGGGCTCTGCAGCGTCTGCTGGGTGACCGTCAGCGTGCCGACCAGGGGGTGGCGCATCTCGTAGTCGGCGACGTCGCAGGCCAGGACCCGGTGATCGGCCCACATCGCGGCGAACTCCGGGCTGCGCATGGTCAGCTCGCCGATCAGCCCGGCCAGCAGCGGGTCGTCCGGGTGTCGCCCGGCCGTCAGGCGCAGGTTGCCCACCACGGCCCTGGCCTTGGCGGGCCAGTCGGCGTACAGGTCACGGGTGTGCGCGTCCAGGAACACCAGTCTGGCCATGTTCGGACGGCGGGCCGGGACGCCGGGGCCCTCCGGGTCGAGATGGCCGGCGAACAGCCCGTGACCCTGACGGTTCCAGGCCAGGACATCGGTGCGACGGCCGATCACGATGGCGGGCGTGCTCCCGAGGGCCGCCAGCAGGGCGCCGGTCGCCGGGGTGACGTGTTCGGCACGCGGCCGGCTCGCGGGCCGATCGCGTCTCGGCGCCCGGGCCAGGGCGTGCAGATGGGCACGCTCGGGCCCGTCCAGGCGCAGGGCGTTCGCTATCGCGTCGAGCACCTCGGGCGAGGCGTTGCGCGACTGGCCCTGCTCCAGGCGGGTGTAGTAGGGCGCGCTGATGCCCGCGAGCATCGCGAGCTCCTCCCGCCGCAGCCCGGGTACCCGGCGCCGCTCGCCGTAGGTCCGCAGCCCGACGTCCTCGGGCCGCAGCAGGCCCCGGCGTGCCTGGAGGAAGTCGGCGAGGTGCCCGTGCTCGTTCATGAGGCCAAGTATGCGCGGCGCCGGAGATCCCCGCCTCACCCCGCTGGGGTAGGGATCCGGGGGCCGTGACGGGTACGGGTGGGGCGTGGGCCGGTCATGGGGATGCGGGGGCCGCCTCCGGGCGGGAGACGGCCCCCGGCCGCCGTCACCTGGTCGTACAGACGGTCCCGTTGAGGGTGAAGACGGCGGGCAGCGTGTTCGGGCCGCTGTAGTTGCCGACGAAGCCGATCGTGGCCGACGCGCCCGTGGGCAGCGAGCCGTTGCCGGGTTCGTTGACGACCTTGACGTCCTGCCCGTTCTGCGTCCACACGGCGCCCCAGCCGCTGCCCAGGCTCTGCCACGTCCTGGGCCAGCTGAAGTTCAGGGTCCAGCCGTTGACCGGCGCGCCGTTGTTGGTGATGTCGATGGCGCCGACGTAGCCGCTGGCCCAGTCGGACTGCTTGGTCAGGCGTACCGAGCACGAACTGGAGGCGGGCGTGCCGGTCGTGAACGTCAGCGGCGCGGAGGGCGACGACACGCCGCCGCCGCTGTCGCGGGCGATCACGTTGACCGTGTGACGCGTGCCCGGCTTCAGGTTGCCCACGGTCAGCGAGGTGCCGGTGGTCTCGCCGATCTGCTCGCTGACGGCCCCGTTCTGGCGGTGGATCTCGTACTTCGCGATCGGGCGCGTGCCGGCGGGGGCGGCGGGCCAGGAGATGGTGGCGGTCCTGTCCGTCACGGCGGAGGCCGTCGGCTGTCCGGGAGCGCCGGGCAGGCCGGTCTGGGCGGAGGCGGGCCGCAGGACGACCGTGGTGAGTGAGAGCGGCGGCAGCGTCTGGCCGGTCGCGCTGCCCGCGGCCGACGTGGTGATGCTCGTGGCGCCGTTGGTGTGGGTCAGCACGGTGGGAGCCCCGGACGCCGGGCTGAAGCCCGAGTAGCCGATCGTGACGGGGTAGGACGTGTCGGACGAGGTGTTGATCAGCAGGACGGCCAGGTCGCCGTTGGGACGGCGCGCGGCGTGCGCGGTGACCTTCCCCTCGTCGGTCGCGGCCCGGACGAACCGGTCGCCGGGGCGGGCGAACCTGCTCACCATCTGGAGCGCGTAGTACGGCGCGAAGGGCGTGTTCGCCGCGGGCTCGCAGACACTGCCGTCGGAGGTGCACCCCCCGCTCGACAGCAGGCCGAAGTCGCCGTAGTCGGTGTGTCCCTCGACCTGCGTGACGGTGCCGATGCCGTTGTGGACGTTCCACCAGTCGACCGTGAACACCCCGTTGGCCAGCAGCGTCGCGTAGGCGTCGGCGGCGGCGAGCGCGCCGGGCTGGGTCGTCGTGCCGCCGCTGTTCGACCCGGTGTTGAACTCGGTCATCGCGATGCCGATCCGCTCGGACCCGGTCCCCACGTGCCTCTCGATCTGTTTACGGGTGAGGTGGATCATGTCGGGGACGTGCGCCGCCCTGTCGAAGGCGCCGGGGTACCAGTGCAGGATCACGAAGTCGATCTTCGATCCGGCGGTCGACAGGACGACGTCGTTCCAGGTCCCGGCGTCGCCGTCGGCGACGATCCCGTCGGGCCAGTTGGCCGGCGTGGTCAGCACCGCGCCGATCTTGATGGTCGGGTCGACGGCCTTCATCGCGTCGGAGTAGGCCACGACGTGGCGCGCGTACTCGGCCGGGCTCTTGTCGGGGTGGTCGTCCGCCTCCCAGACGGCGCCGTAGTGGCCGTTGCCGTAGTTCTCGTTGCCGATCTCCCAGTACTTGACGCCGTAGCCCTTGGTGACGTTGGCGTGCCGCACCCAGGCCGCGGCCTCCGCCGCCGTACCGGTGCCGTAGTTGGCGGTCACCATCGGCTGCGCCCCGGTGCGCCGTACGCCGCGCATGAAGGTGTCGAAGTCGGTGTCGGGGGCGACGTAGCCGCCCGGAGCGGTGTGGTCGGCCCAGTGGTAGATGTCGGAGTACGAGCCGCCGGGGTAGCGCAGCAGCTTCATGCCCGCGTCCTTGAGCAGGTCGGCGGTCTCGTCGGTGCCCAGGCGGGAGTCCCAGATCGCGTGGTTGGTGCCGATGCCGGTCTCGGGGACGGAGGCGAGCGCGGCGCGGGCGTTGACGGTCACCGCGACCGGGGCCGCGGCGGCCTGGCCGGCGTGTGCTGCGGGGGTGTTCAGGGCGGTCACCGCGGCCGAGGCGGCCTGGTCGGCACGCGCCGCGGGGATGTTCGGGGCGGTCACCGCGGCCGGGGAGGCCTCGTCGGCGTGCGCTGTGGGAATGTTCAGGACGGTCAGCGTCAGCAGGACGGCTGACGCGGCCCGTAACAGAGTTCTTGGCATCGGTGCACCTCACAACGGATAGTGGCATTCACTCGACACCCCCTCCCTGACCCGGAGGCAACATGATCGTCAGCGGTCGCCCGGTATCCGTCAACCTGCGGTGAAACTTTCACGCGGAGGCGGGTCCGCGGTTCGCGGGGTTCGTCGCCGAACGTGGTGACGCGCTGCCGCGCCCCGGCCATGTGCGGGCCATGTGCGGCCGTGTGCGGGCCATGTGCCGGTCGGGAACCCGCATGACGCGTCGGCCCCGGCGAGGGAGGCGCCGCCGAGACTCCGTGCCGCCCGGCCGAGGCTCATGAGCGCAACCCTCATGACCGTTACGCTCACGGCCGATGCGCTCATGAGTGTTGTGCTCATGGCCACTACGCCGTCGGCCGCTTGTCGGGATCTCCCGAGGGGCTCATGCCCGCTTCTCGCTCCCGACGATGAGCGTGTAATCGACACCTGTGTGGAAGTCGCCGGAGGATCCGCGAATGGTCAGCGTGTGGCGGCCGGGCCGCAAGGGCTGGAGGCGCACCCAGATGCCGCAGGCGTAGGAGGTGATCGTTCCCGCCTCGCCTGTCAGGGGGTTGCCCGCCACACCGGTTACGGCGACGTCGTCGTCCTCCATCCGTTCCGGGGTGACCGGCTCGCCGTCGAGGGTGACGCTGCCTCTGGCCGTGGCCATGAAATCCCGGCATATCGCCTCGGAACAGATCCGATTCACCAGCGGGAACACGATCGGCCGCGCCGCAGGGATCTCGCATGTCCGCCGCGAGGTACCGCCGAAGGTTCCGGCGAGGAACCACACGTCCGCCGGCTGGTTCCGGCCGCAGAACTCCCCGGTCGGGTCCGTCACCGGGTTCGTGCTCTCGCCTTCCGAGGCCGCCCAGGTCCACCAGCGTCCCTGGATCGTCTCCACCGGAGAAGGGGTCTGTTCCGGCGAGGACGCAGGCCACTGCGAGGTGGCCTGTTTCGGCGAGACGGCTCTTTCCGTGCCACTCTCCTGTGCCACCCCGCAGCCGGCGAGGAGACCAAGGGCGAACAGAAGCGGCGCAACGGATCTAAAAGACATTTGGGAATCATAGGTCCAGCGGTCCTTTCTGCCCTTTCCTTTGGATCGGCTCGTCAGATGTCGTACGAGTCCGGTCCTCAGCCGGGGCAGCAGCCGGGTTGGTGCGTCGATTCGGTCCATGTCGGTCGGCGTCGAAGCGGGTGACCTTCTCGCGGACGCGCGGCCGTACGAGCTCAGAACACCAGGGCGGCCGGGACACCCGGACGTCCGGAAGATCGCGCGGTCCGGCCCGGGAAAGGCCGATCACCAGCCGTCCCAGTGACGGCAACCCCACCAGGGGCCGGTGAGGTGCCTGAGCGCGTACGCGTGCTCCCCGGGCTCCGGCCGGCCCTCGGGCATCCAGACGAAGCACCTCGTCGAGGCGAAGGGCCAGTCGACCAGCTCGAACCGGACGCCGCGTGGGACGCCCTCGTCCTCAAGCACGTCAGGCTCGCAGACCCGGTACAGCCCCGCCCACGCGCAGCCGGGGCCGGTGCGCTCGCCACCGGCGAGGACCTCCTTCGCGTACCGCTCCATGCCGGCCTGGGAGAGGGCGAACCGCGCGGAGAAGGAGGCGTCCAGGTGGATCGCGGCCCATACGGAGAGGAAGGCGAGCGGTGCCAGCAGCCAACGCGGTGATCGTCTGGCCGGTGGCGGTTCGGATCCGCCTGCGAGTGCCATGAGCAGGCGGACAAGCCAGTACAGACCTAAGGGGATCCAGACGAAGAACCCGAAGATCGCCCCTTCGGAATACGGGAAGGGCACGCTGGACCAGGAGAGATTGAGGAACGCCGCGACCACGACAAGGGCGAAGAACCGCCGCCCCGGTGGTCCGCCGATCGTCACGGCCTCACCCTAACGACACGGAAAGCCTCGTCGCCTTTCGAAAGCGCGATGCTCTCGAAAGCGCGGTGCTCTCGAAAGCGCGGTGCTCCCGAAAGGACGGTGCTCCCGAAAGCGCGGTGCCGTTGTCGGCGGGCCTCTGCGAGGAACCACGAACACCGCGTTCTCGTTGAACGATCAGAACATCGCCCGCACGCGGAGGGGACCTGCATGAGGCGATCCGCCAAGCGGAAGCCCAGACCTGGTCGGCGTCCCCAGGTGAGATACGTTCAGGTCCGGCGAGAACGTCCGCGCCGTTGGTTCGGCCGTCGTCGTGAAAGGTCCTGGGCGACACCGAGGGGCCGGGCGGTGGTGACCCTGCTGGCGGCCCTGTTCATGGTCGTTCTCGGCGGGTGGCAGATCGCTCATCTCCTCGCGGTGAAGGACATCCTGCGGCACGGGGTCCCGACGGTGGCCACCGTTACCGAAGTGGAGCTGCGCTCTCCCAGGTCGCCTCTCGGCGATCGTGTCGTCGTCGAGTTCGTCCTGCCCACCCAACGTCGTGTCGTCGCCGAGGTGAAGGAGTTCACGTGGTCCCCGCGCCCGGAACGAGGGGATCAGGTCGAGATCACCTACCGGGCCGGCGACCCGGAAAGTGTGGTGGAGACGGGTGTCGGAGTGGTTCGTCTTTATGTGGTCCTCGCCCTGCTGGGACTGGTGATCCCCGTCCTGACGTGGGACGGGACCAGAAGGTGGCTCGACTCGTAGACCGCGCGTGGCCGCCGGTACGGCCGGGAGACGAGACGGTCTCGGATGGCGTGTCGCGGGACACCGAGATCCGCGAGAACCCGACCGTACGCCCACGCCCGATCGATCAGCCGTGCCCTTTCCGCTGGAAGAACCGGAGGAGGGAGCGTCTCTCGCGAGGCGGTTCGGGAACGGGGGCGGGCTTCTCCCGGGCCGGATGAAGGGCTCGCCAGTCGGCGGCGGTCTTCTCCACGTCGATGAGGGGCTGGAAGAGCGGCGGGCCGGACAGGGTTCTTCCGTGGCTCTCGCGGATCCGATCGTTCATGCCGTCGACGATCGCCCGGGCCTCGGCCTCCGTCCGGGCGCCCAGCGCCTCCGCCACGGACTCCTCGACCTCCTTGCGCAGCGCGAGCGTCCCCGGCAGCGGGAAGGCCAGGTTCTCCTCGAGCATCTTCTGCTTGATCCACCACATCTCGTCGTGCGGCTTCCCCTCGCCGGGGAGGGGCTTGCCCGTGCCCGGCAGGTTGTCGAACTCCCCGCGCTCGGTGGCCTCACGAATCTGCCGGTCGATCCAGGTCTCGAAACCGACTCCCGGTGGCTTGCGTTCCGTCACGGATCTCACCTCTCACGCCGCGGCCGGCATCACCTTCGAGGATAACCAGGGGGTCCGCGGGCCCCTCCGGGCACCGACCGCAAGTGGTTTCCAAGTCGGCTACCAGCGGCGACCGCCATCGTTGGGCCGGGCCGCAGAGCGCGGTCTGTTTCACGATGAGGATTTCGCACCATGGCTGATCTCAAGATCGAAGACCTTCCCGCCGACTTCTCCGAGCTCGCCGAAGGCGAACTGCTGGAGGTCATCGGCGGCAGGGCGATGGAGCCGGCGTCCGGCATCGTCTGCACCGCCGGCGCGTCGAGCTACTGCTTCACCAGGTAGTTCCGGCCACGGCCCGGCCACGTCCCGTCACGTTCCGCCACGCCCGGCCACGGTGCCCGTGGGCGAGCCGTGACAGGCGTGACACGGCGTGACACGGCGTGACACGGCTGGGCGGACCAGGTACGGCCGGACCTGGCCGCACGCCACGAGGTGAGACTGGGGAGCCGGTGTCCACGGACGCCGGCTCCCCGCCCCGTGAGGGGCGGACGAGGGAGCACGTTCACCGTGTTGTTGATCATCAGCGGCGCCCACGACGACTCGGTTCGCGCGGTGTTGCCCAAGCTCCGGGAACGCGGCGTGCCGCTGCTGCGGTGGGACGAGGCCGACTATCCCGAGGCCTCCACGCTGACCACCGGCTTTCTCGGCGGGCGCTGGCGGCAGACGCTGACGTACCGCGGCGAGGTCCACGACCTGTCGCGGGTCACCGCGGTCTGGCACCGCCGTCCCGGCAGGCCGGCCGCGCCCGGGGTGCCGGAGCCGACGCAGCGCGCGTTCGCCGAGCACGTGGCCGCGCTGGCGCTCACCGGCGCGTACGACCTCATGGTGGGCGCGCGGTGGCTGCCCGCGTCGCCGCAGCACGTGCTCTCGGTGGACAGCAAGCTGCTGCACCTGTACCGGGCCCGCGAGCTCGGGTTCACCGTGGTGGACACCGTCGTGACGAACGATCCGCGGGAGGTCGTGTCCGCGTGGAACCGGACGCGCGGGCGTCTCGTCACCAAGTCGCTGGACTACCGGGAGTTCCGGGTGCGCGGGGAGAGGCATCATCTGTACACCACGGTGGTGCCCCGGCGGCGGCTCACCGGCGTTCACCGGATCCGGTACGCCCCGGCGATACTGCAGCCGAACGTGGAGAAGGCGTACGAGCTGCGGGTGACCGTCGTCGGCGAGCGGGTGTTCGCGGCCCGCATCGACTCCCAGGCCTCGCGGCTGACCACCGTCGACTGGCGGCACTACGACGACGCGAACGTCGGTTACTTCGCCTACGACCTGCCGCCGGACATCGAGCGACGCTGCGTCCGCCTGGTCGCGGAGCTCGGCCTGACGTTCGGCGCCCTGGACTTCATCGTGACGCCGGACGGCCGGTACGTCTTCCTGGAACTCAACGTCGAAGGGCAGTGGGCGTTCGTCGAGACGCTGACCGGCCTGCCCATCGGCGACGCGATCGCCGACTGGCTCGCGGAGGCCACCGCCCGACCCGACCCGAAGGGGCCCACCGATGTCCGCTGACCAGCTCACGCCTCACATCACGTCCCACGGCTCTCTCCACGCCACGCCTCACGCCGTGGCCCACGGGTCCTTCGCCGTGGACCTCGCCGCCGCGGTCGAGCTCCTGCGCGGCCTGCCGACGGCCGGGGCGGGCGCGGTGAACGACGCGTACCGGCACGTGCGGAACTGGAGCGCCAGGCGGCCGTGGCTGCGTGCCCAGCTCGTCGTCGACGACCCGCCGGGATCGACCGAGGTCGGCTACGACCTGCTGCTGTCACATCCCGACGGGGGCACCGTCGCGCTCTCCGCCGAGGTGGACGACGGCGTACCCTGGCTCGTCGACCACTCCACCCACTGGGCCGCCTCGCAGATCCTCAGCGTCGACGGGGCGGGGCTCTCCGTCGCGGCGGGGTTGTCCGCCGTTCGCGACCTCGGCACCCGTGATCGCCAGCTGCACGAGCGGTTGGTGGACCACCGCATCCTTCTCACCGAGCTGGACGACGACCACGAGCCGGTGACCGCCGCCGAGATCCAGCGGGCCGCCGACGAGTTCCGCCGCCGCCGAGGGCTCATCGGCCGTGCCGAGACGCTGGACTGGCTCGCCGAGGTCGGCATGTCCGGGGAGGCGTTCCGGGACCACGTCAGGGTGCAGGCGTTCATCGCCCGCGTACGCGAGCGCTTCGCCGGTGAGCCGGCGCGACGCTATCTCGCCGAGCACGCGGACGAGTTCACCGTCCGTCACGCGGCGTGGGTGACCGGGACCCGGCCGGACGCGTTGCGCGTTCTCGTCGACGGGCCGGTGGAGGAGTTCGCGAACCGGGTCGCGGCGGCGGTGGTGCTCGGGAAACCGGCGGAGGAACCGGCCGCGACACCGATCGAGCGGCCGGGCGATCGACCGACCGGGACACTGATCGAGCGGCCGGGTGGGCAACCGACTGGGGCACCGATCGAGCGGCCGGGTGGGCGGCCGACCGGGACACCGATCGAGCAGCCGGGCGGGAGACCGGCCGTGGAACGAGGGGTGCGCCTGGAGGCCGTCGCCACGCTCACCCCCCGGCTGCCGGAGCCGCTGCGCGCCGTGCCCGCGGGTGCGCCGGTCGGGCCCGTTCCGTACGACGGCGGTTATCTGGCCGGGGTCGTGTACGCCGTGGTCCCGCCGGATCCGAGCGACCCGGAGGTGCTCGACGCGGCGCGTGACGCGGCGTTCCGCGCGTGGCTGGACGAACGGCGGCGCACGTCGGAGGTCCGCTGGTTCTGGCTGTGAGCCGGGCGCACACCTCTATGGACAGACTCACCCAGGGACCAGGGACCAGGGACCAGGGACCAGGGGACGGGGGACGGGGGACGGGGGACGGGGGACGCAAGGACCAGGGACCGAGGGGACGGAGGACACGGGGGCGAGGGGGGAGGGCAGGCCGGGGCGTGGATTCGCCCGGAGGGGAGCGGCGCCTTTCCAGCCGCGGGAATTCCGGCTTCCCGGCGACGAGAGTTCCCGCGGTGGACGGACGGGTCCGGCCGACGGCCGGGGGCGCGCGGGCTGACTTACTCCTGGGTCTCACTCTTCGCCAGCATTTCCAGGACTTTGTCGAGGCGGGCCTCCCTGTTCTCCGGCGTGAGCGCCTGGAGCAGCGGCAGGATCACCAGGTAACGCCCGGTCTTGTCGAGCGCCTCGAACGCCTTCCCGGCCTTGGGGTCCGCTTCGAGCGCCGCCGCGAGATCGGGAGGCACCGTCGCCGTCTTCTGCGACTCGTAGGCCACCGCCCAGCGCCCGTCCTCCTGCGCCTTGCGCACCTCGGCGAGCCCGGGCTCGCGCATCCGCCCGGCGGCCGTCAGCATCGCGACCTTGTCGACGTTCACCTGCGACCACAGGCTCTTGCGCCGGCGTGGCACGTACTTCTGCAGGTAGTACTGCTCGTCGAGGGGGAGCCGCTGCCCGGAGATCCAGCCGTAGCACAGCCCGACGTCGACGAGCTCGTCGGAGGTGACCGTCGGGATGCCGGTCTTCTTCTTGGCCAGCTTGATCCACAGGCCCTCCTGGCGCGTGTGGTTCTCGGCGAGCCAGCCCTCGAACGCCTCGGCGTCCGCGAAGGCGATGATCTCCACTCCGTCGCGCTCATCCATGTGGATCAGGCTATCTCCGCGGGAGGCCCGATGCCCCGCGAGATCCGCCGCCGGGACCCCGGGCTCAGACGTACTTCCTGGACTCGCGGTAGGCGCGCATCTTGGAGCGCGTGCCGCAGACCTTCATCGAGCACCACCGGCTCGCCCGGTTGCGGGAGCGGTCGTAGAAGACCCATTCGCAGCGGTGCTCGTGGCAGGCCTTGAGCCTGGACCAGGAGCCGTCGACGACGGACTCGGAGACGGCGGCGAGGACGGTCGCGAGCGCGCCGCGCACGTCGGTCTTCTCCGGGCGCAGGCCGAGCGCGCCGGTCTCGTCGAACCCCAGGACGAGCGGGCAGTCGCGGGCGATGTGCTCGACGGTGCCGCGGGCACCCGGGTCGGGATCACCGCCGTTGTTCTCGCGCAGGAGGGCGCGCAACGCCTCGCGCAGGGTGACGGCGTCGCGCCGGTCGAGGTCGTCGGGCTTCAGGTCCTCGAATCCGTGGCGGGTCAGCCAGCCGACGAACCCGTCGGCCGTGGCGAACTCGTCGGGCCCGAACTCCACGTTGACGCTGTTGACGAAGTCCTGCACCAGCGAGAGCCGGCCCGGGGCGGCCGCCTTGTTTCCGGGTTGTCCCTTCACCTCGCCCACTTTAACGGCAGCGAATTCCCACCGGCAGCCCGGCTTTCGCGTCAGCGTGAACGACTTCGCGAGTGAACGACTTCGCGCGTGAACGGCTCCGTACGGGAACGGCCCAGTGCGGGAACGGCCCAGTGCGGGAACGGCCCCGCGCGTGAACGACTTCGCGCGGAAACAACCTCGTACGGAAACAACCTCGTACGGAAACAACCTCGTACGGGAACGGCCCCGCGCAGGAACAGCCTCACGCGTGAACGGCCCCGTTTTCGTCTCAACGGGAAACGAACGCCGTATGAGAACGCTGCCTTTGATCGATCAGTTGACCGATCAAAGGATACGCATTTTTCGGCCGGGCTGACTCTGCGGTTTACGACCTCCCCTTCCCGCTTTCCACGGCCGGAACGCGCCATCACCTTGACGTGGGACAACGCGGGCGAAGTACTGTGGATCATATGCTGATCGTCGTCGCGGGATCGACCGGCCTCATCGGCAGAACAGTGGTCTCCCAACTCCGCGCGGCGGGTCACGAGGTGCGCAGGCTCGTCCGGCGCGCACCGGTGACGGCGGACGAGCGCGAATGGGATCCCCTCTCCGGCACGATCGCGCGAGACGCGTTCGACGACGGCGTCGACGCCGCGATCAACCTGTGCGGCGCGTCGTTTCAGGGCCGTTGGAACGCCGAGCGCAAGCGCTACATCCGCGCCAGCCGCATCGAGCCGGCCAGGACGCTGGCCGAGGCCGTCGCCAAGCACGGCGTGCCCACCCTGCTCAACGCGTCCAGCCTGAGCTTCTACGGCAACACCGGCGACGTCGTCACCGACGAGACGGCGGGAGAGGGCCCCGGCTTCCTCGCCGAGATGGTCGTCGACTGGGAGGCCGCGACCGCCGTGGCGCGCGACGCGGGCAGCCGGGTCGTGCTGCTGCGCACCGGTCTCGTGCTGTCGCCCGACGGCGGCCTGCTCAGCCTGCTCAAGCCACCGATCCAGTTCGGGCTGGGCGGGCGGCTCGGCGACGGCAGGCAGTACGTGGCGTGGATCAGCCTGCCGGACGAGATCGCCGCCATCCGCTTCCTCCTCGACAACCCGGACGTCTCGGGGCCGGTCAACCTGTGCGCGCCGGAACCCGTGACCAACGACGAGTTCACCAAGGCGCTCGGCCGGGCACTCCGCAGGCCCGTGCTCCTGCCCGTGCCGAAGGCGGTGGTCCGGGCCGTGCTCGGCGAGGCGGCCGACGAGCTGGCGCTCATCAGCCTGCGCGTGGTCCCGAGGGTGCTGTGCGACGCGGGATTCACGTTCCGGCACGCCGACTTCGGCACCGCGCTCGCCGACGTCCTGCGCCCGCGCCCCTCGCTGTCGGGCCGGTGACGAGGACGCCGTCGCGGGGCACCCACCCGCCGGCACATGGCCGACCATCGCGAGGTCGAGGTCGAGGTCGAGGTCGAGGTCGAGGGCGCCGTCGCCGGGCGACTCACGCTCCGGCACACGGCAACCACCGTCGAGACGTCACGCGCGGACGCGTGGCGGCCCACGCCCTGGGACCGACCAGACAGGCCCACGCCCTGGGACCGACCAAACAAAAGGAGGCCGGACGTCACGCGCGGACGCGTGGCGGCCGTCGTCAGGACGAGGCCGAGGTCCCGGCGAACCGGTAGCGGGTCTGCGCGGGCGGCTCCTTCCCGAACGCGAAAATCTTGACGGGCTCGATGCGGAACACGACCGCGGGATGGCCCGCGACCTGGGCGACGTTGTCGACGAGCTCCAGGCTCCAGCTGTTGTGGGCGCCGTACTTCGCGTCGAACGCCTCGACGATCCCCGGCAGGGCCTCGGGAGCGGTGATCTCGGTGGCCATGCCCTCGACGACGACGTCGAGCCCCTTGGTCCAGAGGTTGTTCCCCGTCGTCACCGCGACCTTTCCGCTGTGCTCCAGGTTGCGCATCTTCTGCTCGATCGAGGCGGTGGTGAAGTACACGGCGTCGTCGTGCCACACCGCGACCACCGGTGTCACGTGGGGGCGGCCGTCGGCGCGGACGGTGGTCAGCCAGAACAGCTCGGCCGTCTCCAGCAGGTCCAGGGTCTCCCGCCAGGAGGTGGCCTCCACTCCCGGTTCGCTGTAGCGCACTTCCAGTTCGGCCTCGGGGTAAGTCGTGGACATCGTTTCTTCCTTTCTGCCGTACGGGGGCGGACAGGGGTGATCTCGATCTCGACCTCGCGAAACCATGGTCGCGGTGACGGGAAATGATGTTCCGAGCACGAGGCTACGACCGCCGTGACGGACGGACAATGACGTTCCAATAAGCGGTGGCTCTCGTACCGATTAAGGCCGGTACCGATCCGGATTCACTACCCAGGATGAGCAGGGAGTTTCCGATTTCAATAAGAAATTCTTAACGGGCGCAATAAGGAATGCTTATAGTGCACTCGTTGTCCCTAAAGGTGTTACCAACGTAACTTAATGGCAGGTAAACGTAGTCGGATGGCACGAAGGGGAAGCAGGAGGTCCGAGACGTGCCCCCTCTCCTCCCGTCCACCGGCGTCGGAAACCGATCATGAGGAGGTAGTAATTATGGAGGACGTCTGCATTATCGGCGCGGGCTCGTCGGGGATTGCGACCTGTCAGGTTCTGCACGAGCGGGGGATCACCTTCGACTGTTATGAAGCCGGCTCCCAGGTTGGCGGCAACTGGCGATATCTCAACGACAACGGTCTTTCCTCGGGCTACCGGTCGCTGCACATCAACACCTCTCGGAAGCTCACGGAATACCGTAGTTATCCCATGCCGGACGACTATCCGGCCTATCCCACCCACTTCCAGATGGCACGCTATTTTGACGACTTCGTCGACCACTTCGGCTTTCGTGACGCGATCGTCTTCCGTACCGAGGTCACCCGTGTGGAGCCGGCCGACGGCGAGGGCTGGACCGTGACCGTGCGCCACCGCGACACCGGTGCCGAGACCAGCCGCCACTACCGGGCGGTGGTGGTGGCCAACGGCCACCACTCGGTCCCCCGCTACCCCGAGCCGCCCTTTCCCGGCGTGGACACCTTCACCGGCACCCAGACCCACTCGCACTACTACAAGGTCCCCGCGGAGTACGTGGGCAAGCGGGTGCTCGTGCTCGGCCTCGGCAACTCGGCGTCGGACATCGCGGTGGAGACCTCCGCCGTCTCCGACCGTACGTTCCTGGCCATGCGCCGCGGGGGGTACGTCTTTCCCAAGTTCATGTTCGGCAAGCCCAGCGACGACCTCATCAGCCCTTTTCTGACGAGGGTGCTGCCGCGGCAGGCGCAGCGGTGGGTCATGTCCGGCCTGCTGCGCCTGACGGTGGGCAAGGTCACCGACTACGGGCTGCCGGCGCCGGGCCACAAGCTGTTCAACTCCCACCCGACGGTCTCCGAGACCCTGCTGGCCCGCCTCGGCCACGGCGACATCACCGTCAAGCCGAACATCACCCGCTTCGACGGCGACACGGTGCACTTCACCGACGGCAGCAGCGAGGTCATCGACGCGGTCATCTACGGCACCGGCTACAAGATCAGCTTCCCTTTTCTGGACAAGAGGGTGATCGCCCCGACCGACAACGACGTCTCGCTGTTCCACCGGGTGGTCGACCCCAACCACGCCGGCCTGTACTTCGTCGGGCTCTTCCAGCCCCTCGGGGCGACCACGGTGCTGTCCGAGGCCCAGTCCCACTGGGTGGCCGACCTGCTGGAGGGCAAGGCCGCGCTGCCCCCGCCGGAGCAGATGCACCGGGAGATCGCCTGCTACAAGGCGAGGCTTTCGAAGCGCTACGTGACCTCCAAGCGCCACACCATGCAGGTGGACCACTATCCCTACCTGGCCGAGCTGGACCGCGCGCGGCGCGACGGAGCCCGGCTCGCGCTGGCGGCGTCCAAGGCCGAGGCCAAGGCCGCCGAGGACGAGCGCCCCGACGGCTACAAGCCGGAGGAGGTGTCGACCTGGATCGACGCCGACCCCCAGGTGGTGTGGGACCTCGTCAGCGACGTGAAGCGGATGGGGCAGTGGAGTCCCGAATGCCGCCGATGCGTCTGGATCGGTAGCAGGCGCGGGGTCGGGGCGCGCTTCGTCGGGGTGAACCGCCGAGGCTGGGTCGTGTGGTTCACCACCAACGAGGTCGAGGAGGCGGAGCTGGGCAGGTCCTTCGCGTTCCGCACCAGGACCAACGGCGTGCGCTGGAGCTACCGGCTGGAGCCGGAGGGCGGGGGCACCCTTCTCACCGAACGGTGGGACGTCTCCGGGCAGACCCCCGGGCAGCGCAAGCGCACCGCTTCTTTCGCCAAGCTGGCGCTCGGCGGCTACAGGGAGCACACCGAGGAGCTGCGCGACGGCATACACAAGACCCTGGAGCGCATCAAGGCCGCCGCCGAAGAGGAGGCCCGGCCTGCCGAGGTCGCGGAGGAGGTGGAGGAGGCGGAGGAGAAGGTGCCGCAGCACGCGTCTCGGGAGGCATGAAGAGGGTAACGACGGTCACCGGTGACGCACGTACAGACGAACAGACGAACAGGCGAAACGCGACACGTGACCTCGGACAAGACACGTGACCTCGGATGAGCGGCCCCGGCCGAGGCGGGGGAGCCGGTGAGACGCCGGCGTCCCCGCCTCGGCCGGGGCCGGAGGTCTCCACGCTGGAGGTATTCGATGACGGACGAGAACCTGCACTTCACCTCGGTCGACGAGTTCGACACCTGGCTGGAGGCGAACCATCAGACCACCGACGAGGTCTGGGTCGCCCTGCCGAAGAAGGGGACGGAGGTGCCCTCGGTCACCAGGTCCCAGGCCCTGGACGTCGCCCTGTGCTACGGCTGGATCGACGGCAAGGCCTTCTCGGGAAATTCGCCGGAGGGCTGGTGGGCCCAGCGCTTCTCCCCGCGCCGGGCCCGCAGCCCCTGGTCGCAGATCAATTGCGCCAAGGTCGAGAAGCTCATCGCCACCGGCCGGATGCGCCCGGCCGGGCTCGAACAGATCGAGCTGGCCAAGTCCGACGGCCGCTGGGACGCGGCCTACGCCCCGCCGAGCACCGCGGAGGTCCCCCCCGACCTGCGCGCGGCCCTCGACGCCTCCCCCACCGCGTCAGCCGCCTTCGCCGCCCTCAGCAAGAGCAACAGCTACCAGATCCTGCTCACCATCCAGAAGGCGAAGAAGCCCGAGACCAGGGAACGCAGAATCGCCGTCTACGTCGAACGCCTGGAGGCCGGAGAACCACCCCACGGACCCCGACGGAAGTCCTGACTTCACCCACCGTACGACCCGGGTCCGGTCGCGTCCGCCGTACGACCCGGATCAGAAGTCGCCGTCGCGGACGCCCGCCAGGAAGTCTCGCCAGACCTCCGGGGTGAAGGTCAGTGCGGGACCGGAGGGGTCCTTGCTGTCGCGGACGGCGACGAGCCCCGGCAGGTTCGTCGCCACCTCGACGCAGTCGTTGTTGCCACCGCTGAAGCTGGACTTGCGGAAGTCGGCGCCAAACAGGTCGGGGGAGATCATGCTTTGCTCCTCGCCGCGGCTATGAGTGCTGCGGATTCTTTAGGGGACAGGCATGCGCCGGCGAGGCGCTCGAACATCAGCATAAGGTTGCGCACCTGATCGGCCGCCTCAACGTAAACCTCGCCCGCAGGGCATTCGGCATACCCGATGTCGGGATCCTCACCATCGAAGCCGAGCACGGAGAAGGCTCCTTCCAGCCCGGTATGCGCGCCGGTCGTGAGTGGCAGGACCTGGATGGTGATGTTCGGCCAGTCCATGACCTGGAGAATGTCACCGAGCTGGTCGGTCATGATCTCGGGCGCACCGACAGGCCGCCTCAAGGCTCCCTCATCCATGAGGACGTGCAGTGTCGGCGCCTTGGATCCAAGAAGGTTGATCTTCCGTGCCATACGAGCGTCCACGCGCCGGTCCAGTTCGGCCTTGGTCAGATCAGGCCATGCGGCGCTGATGATCTCGCGGGCATAGTCCTGGCTCTGGAGCAGACCCGGAACCAGAAGCGGTTCCCACTTACGGATGATGGTCGCCTCTGCCTCGAACTCCACATAGCTGCCGGTGAACACGTCTGAGTAGGCCGTCCACCAGCCGCGCCGGGTCACCTCACGAGCGAGCTGCACCACGGCTTCGGTAGTGGTTTGATCCATGCAGTACAGATGGCAGATGGCCGCCACGTCCTCGGGCGCCGGAGCGATCTTGCCGGTCTCGAAGCGATTGAGCTTCGATCTGGACCAGCCGAGTTGTTCGGCGGCAGCCTCCGTTGTCAGCCCAGTGGTCGCACGGAGAGTGCGCAGTTCACGCGACAGGCGACGTAGGCGAACTGTGGAGTACTTCATGCGGACAGTCTGCCGCATCTCGATCGCCTTCCCTGGACCGTTCAGCCAATGTGTGAGATGGGATTGTCGTCGTGAGATTCTCACGTCATTATGAGTTGTGTCACGCTCACTTGGGAAGTTCAAAATGTCTGATAAGTGAAGTCGTGAGCAGCGTTACCGCAAGTGACTCCGACAAAAGCAACGGGCTCGTCAGCGGTGTGGGCCACCGCCGACGAGCCCTTGATCAGGAAGTGAGTCCTGACCCATGACCGAACCTAATGCCTTGCTCCTCGACCGGCCGACTGCGGGGAAAATAATCGACGACTGCGGCTGCTTCGCCGACAGCCCGCCGATGCCGATGGGCTGTGCCCTCTGCGGGCACGCGCCCTACGCGCACGGCTGCCCAGGTCACTTCGCCGATCACGAGTACGCGCAGCCGTCGGGCGAGCTGATCGCCACGCGCCTGGAGACTCGGCGTCGTACCGGGCCGGGTCACCTTCCCGGTTTCGAGCCGCCCGTCGCTGTGGCTCCCGCCGAGGTGATCCCGCTGGTGCCCGCCCAGCGGCGTGCCGAGCCGACCCTTGTTCCCGACATGCCGACACCGCTGCCCCGGCGGATGCCTCGGCCTTCCCGGCCTCGGGGATCGCGGCCCGCTGCCCTCGCACCGCCCCGGCGCGACGACCGCCGACGTCCCGCTTCCAGTGGTGCGCGCCCGGTCACCTGCCGTCCTGGCGAGGTCAATGCCACACCGCCGACGCCCCGGCCGCCCGAGCCGTACGGCGCGGACCAGATTCTTCTTCCCCACCTCATAAGGCGGACCCGTCCGACGCTGCACACGTCCGGACGGGTCCCAGAGCGGACTGCGGAGGTCCGATCCATGGAAGATGTTAGATCTACAACGCCCAAACCGGTCATTCCCGGGTGGCGGGTGATTCTCAGCGACAGGGGACGGCTGTGGGCCTCCCGCGTCCTGCCGTTCACCGACGCAGAGTCGGACGCGGGCGCGGATCGTACGGTCGACGCCGACACCCTCGACGATCTGCGGGCCGAGGTCGATCGGCACGAAGCCATCGCACGTGAGGCGGCCGGGCGGTCGACGCGGGTGACGCGGGTGACGCCGTGATCGGGTGTCGATCCCACGCCTTCGGGCAGTGCCGCGAAAACCTGCACCCCGTCCACCGCCGCCCATCTCATCCGTACCGGAGCGTGCCGGGATGATCGCCATGAGAGCGGCCGAGATCGCCGTCATCGTGAGTGCACCCGAGGAGCGTCAGCGCGCCGCGCTTGAGCAGACCTTCCCCGAGTGGCACATTGTCCACGACCCTCACCTGCGCCGCTGGACCGCCCTTCGGCGTCGGCCGCTCACCGACCGGGAGGTGAAGGCGGGCATCAGATGCATGCTCATTCGAGCCTCACCTGAGCGACTGGTCACGGTACTGGTCCGCCAGGTGCAGATTTCGCTCGGCCTGAGCGCGGGTCACCCGCCTGGCGGCTGAAACGGCACGGCGGCCCGAGATCGCCCTCCTCCCGGGCCGCCACGCGTGGGGAGGTCACGCCGCGCGTACGGCGATCTCGGGATAGTCGAGCACGAGACCCGACTCGTCGTAGACCAGGCGGCACGCGAAGTCGAAGACCGGGGCGCTGTAGTCGTAGCGCTGCCGCGAGCCCTCGTCGGCGACGCGGACGTAGTCCTGCTCAAGTCGTTCGACGGAGAGATCGGTGGCGCGTACGTAGGCGGCGGGGGCGGCCGACCTCTCGCCCACGCGCAGGCCCATCCGATGCGCGGGGAAGGCGTTGGTCATCGCCGAGGACTCCAGGTCGACGTCCAGGCAACCGTCCAGGTGAGGAGCGGGTGTGCCGTCGACGCGCCAGTGGCCGGAGCCGTCGGCCTCCAGCAGGGTGTGCCGGGTCCCCGAGGCCGAGCGCCCCGTGATCCGCGCGCTTCGCGTGGTCCAGGAGGCGTCCAGTTCGATGACGTAGCCGACGATCCAGGTCTCGCCCTCCTCGACCGCCGTCGTGCATCCCTCGATGCGAAGGCCGTCGTCCGAAGGCCGGAAGTAGGTCACCTCGAACCCGTCCCGCGCGTCGAGATGCCGCCAGGCGGCGGTTCTTGGCGGTGTTGTGAAAGTCATGGCCCGATTCTCTTTTCCGAGGCGGGCACGCGCGCGGTCGTACGAGTCACTCGCCGGTTCTCGGCGTACCCGTCGAAAGTCATATGTGCGTGATGTCGGCGACACGCCGCGACAGGACCCGCCGCAGCGGGCTTCTGCTGCTTAACCTGCGGAAACAGGCGTACACCACCGGCAGATCCAGGCTGTGAAGGCGGCGTGCGTTCTTCGATCGCGATCGTGTGGGCCGCGACAGCGAAGGGCAACGAAGGGGACGTCATGAGCAGCACCTCACGCCACGTCACATCCCTGGCGAACGCGTCGCCCGCGTTCGAGAGTGAGCTCGGGTCGGTGACCCTGGTCGACGCCACCGCCCTGCCGATCCTCAGCGGGCTCTCGATCAAGCACGTGGCGCTCGAACCCGGGGCGATCCGGGAGCCGCAGTGGAACGTCAACGCCAACCAGATCGGCTACTGCCTTTCCGGCACGGTCCTGGTGTCGATCCTGGGGAACGCCGACGTCTTCTCCTCGTTCGTCGTCGCCGCAGGTCAGATGTACCACGTCGAGTCGGGCGCGGTTTACCACCTGGAGAACGTCGGCGACGACCGCGCCGAGTTCATTCTGGCGCTGCGTGACGAACGGCCCCAGCACTTCTCGCTGCGCGACAGTTTCAGTGCCATGACCGACGCGGTGCTCGGGAACACCTACGACCTGCCCGCCTCGGCGTTCGCCGCCTTCGATCGGGCCCCTGCCCAGCAGATCGTCCGCCGCGCCGGGGCCGCCGACGTCCCGTCCACGGCCGGGCTGCCCAACGCCCACCTGTTCGACGTCGAGGGCCAGCACCCGCCGCTGTCGTACGCCTACGGCGACGCCCGCCTCGCGCGCAAGCATTACTGGGCCGCGCTGGAGGACATCTCCATGTACTCCCTGCGCGTCAAGGAGAGCGGGATGCGCGAACCGCACTGGCATCCCGTCACCGGCGAGATGGGGTACGTCGAGAAGGGGCACGCCCGCATGCGGGTGCTGGACCCCGACGGCACCCTCGACGAGTATCTGCTCGGCCCCGGTGACGTCTACTTCGTGCCACGCGCCTTCCCGCACCACATCGAGGTCGTCGGGGAGGACGACATCCACTTCCTCATCTTCTTCGACCAGGCCATGCCCGCCGACATCGGCTACCGGGCCACCGCGTCGGCGTTCTCCCGTGAGGTCCTCGCCGCGAGCTTCGGCATGTCCGAGCGCGACCTCCCCCGGTTCCCCTTCACTCCGGTCGACCCGCTCTTCGTCGCCAGGGCCAATCCCTCCGACCCGGTTCGCTGAGGACGCCGCCCGGCCGGTCCTTTCCCCGGTTCCGGTGATGGGGGTCAGGGGCCCGGGGTTCCGGTGACGGGTGGGTTCGGTGGCGGGGCCAGGGTTCCCGGGTTCCCGGGGTCCCGGGGTCCCGGGGTCCTGGGTTCCGGTGACGTCGCGGGCCGGGTGATGTCGCGGGCCGGGTGATGTCCGGGAAACGATGACCATCGCCTAAAGTCGGGCGAATGGCCCCGATCCCCTCGCGGCTGGCCTGGTTGGACGCCCTGCGCGGACCCGCCGCGCTCGCCGTCGCGCTGCACCACTCCGGCTGGACCTTCGTCCCGGACCTCTGGGCCGAGGTGGACGGCAGGATCGACGTCGGCACCTGGGGCGTCTTCGTGTTCTTCCTGGTCAGCGGCTATATCATCCCCGCCTCCCTGGAGCGGCGCGGTGACCTGCGGGCCTTCTGGATCGGCCGCGCCTTCCGGCTCCTCCCCCTCCTGCTCGCCGCGCTCGGCCTCGCGCTCCTTCTCGCGTACGCGGGAGCGTTCGCCCTCCACCCGGGCCTGAGCGTGCGGCCCCTGCCCCTGGTCGTCCTGGGGAACGTGACGATGCTGCAGGAGTTGCTCGGTGTTCCCGCCGTCATCGACGTGATGTGGACGCTCTCGTACGAGCTGGCGTTCTATCTGATGGCGGTCGGGCTGTTCGCCACGGGGCGGGCGCACCGGTCGGCCGCGGCCGCGATCGTCCTGGCGCTGTCGGCCGTACTCCTGGGCCTCCTGCTGCCGGGGCCGGTCATCGGTGGCCGCGCGGACCTGGTCGCGGCGCTGCTCGGGGTCGCGGTGGTCGCGGTCGTCGTGGTGTCGGCGCGCGCGGGAGGCGGGACGCGTACGGCCGCCGCGGTGGCGGGCGGGCTCCTCGGGCTCGCGCTGGTGGTCCTGGGCAGCCGGATCGGCGCCTGGCAGGGCCTGATCATCCTGGCCATGATGTTCGCCGGTACGGCCGTGTACCGCGCCGAGCAGGGGACCATCCGGTGGCGTACCGCCGTCGCCGCCGTGCTGACGGTCCTGGCCTGCGGGGTCCTCGCCAAGGACGACCCCGGCTGGGCTCCGGCGATCCTGCTGGCCGCGGGTTTCTTCGCGGCCGGGTTCGCGCTGCGGCGCAGGTCGTTCCCCCGGTGGCTCGCCCACCTCGGGGTGATCAGCTTCTCCCTCTATCTGCTGCACCCGCTCCTGCTGCGGATCAGCCCGAACCTCCCGCTGTTCTTCCTCGCCCTGGTGCCGCTCTGCTATCTGACCCACCGCCTGCTCGAGGCCCCCGCGCAACGTCTCGGCAGGCGGCTGGCCAGGTCTCCGGTGAGGGAGTCCGCGCCGGGCGGATCCTAGGACCCGCCCTGCCGCCCGGTCAGGGGGCGGCGTACTGGTCCGCGTAGGCCGCGGACGGCTGGGTCGGGGTGATCACGTCGACGAGCACGCCGTCGGGCGCGGCGACGATGAAGTGCCGCTGCCCGAACTCCTCGGTGCGCAGTGTCAGCTCGACCGGCAGGCCCGCTCCCCGTACGAGCCTGTCGTGCTCGGCGTCGACGTCGGCCACCTCGAAGTTGAGGATCAGCCCCCGCACCGCCGAACGGTATTTCTCCGGCACCGTCGGATGGCCGCTGTCGACGAGCGCCAGCTCGTAGTGCGGCGGCTCCGGCCGTCTCAGGCTCACGTACCAGTCCGCCTCGAACGTCGTCTCGAAGCCGAAGAACCGCCGGTAGAAGTCGTGGGACTCGGCGATCCGATCGGTGCAGACGACCGGGTAGAAGCTCGTGAGGGTCATGCCCTCTCCCTTCGGCCAATTCACATACCGTCGGTATGTGAAGCTAACATACCATCGGTATGCCAACAAGGGAGGCCGCGGTGGACCGGGCACGGCAACGGCTGGAGACCAGGCGGGCCCTGGTGACCGAGGCCAGGACGCTGTTCGCGCGGCACGGGTACGCCGCGGTGAGCCTGGCGCAGATCGTCGGGGCGGCGGCCGTCACGAAGGGCGCGCTCTACCACCACTTCGAGAGCAAGGCCGCCCTCTTCCACGTGGTCGTCGAGCAGGTGCAGCAGGAGGTCGGCGAGCGGGTCGCGGCGGCGGCGGACGCGCACGACGACCCGTGGGAGCAGCTGGTCGCGGGATGCCGGGCCTTCCTCGCGGTGAGCCGCGACCCCGACGTGCAGCGGATCATGCTCGTTGACGGCCCCGCCGTGCTCGGCTGGAACGAGTGGCGGGCCATGGACGAGGCGTCCTCGGCGCGGCACCTCACCGAGGCGCTCACCACGCTGGTCGAGGCGGGGATCGTCGCGCGCCGGCCCGTGGAGCCGCTCGCCCACCTCCTGTCCGGCGCGATGAACGAGGCGGCCCTGTGGCTGGCCCGCTCCACGAACCCCGACGACCTTCCCGCGGTCACCGAGGCGCTGTCACGCATCCTGGAATCCCTGCGCGACCGCCCGTAGGCGCGACCGGGGCGTTCCGTGGGTTCGGGGCGCTCCCCGCGCTTCTTCGTGCTTCCCCGTGCCTCCTTGTGCTTCCTCGTGCTTCCTCGTGCCTCCCGGGTTCCTCGGGTTCTTCGGGTTCGAAGGTTCCGGGGGTTCGGGGATCCCGGGGTTTCCGGGCTCGGGCGGGGGCGCCGCGCACTGGCTAGGATCGGTGCACACGAGTCTGTTCTGATGGGGGACGGTGACCGAGTCCAGGCATCCGGACGGCCGTCCGCGCGACTCCATCGCGGCGGCCGCGATGGCGCTTTCCCGCCTGGGACGCCTGGGCCGCCTGCGTGACCTGCCGGTCATCCTCATGCTGGCGTGGGTGGGCTGGCTCGCCATCCCGTGGCCGTCCAGCGGTCTCGTCCACGCTCGCAGCGCGACCACCCAGCCCCAGGACGGGCACGCGGGTGCCACGGTCTCGGGCGCCGGTCTTCCCCCTGCTCCCCCGGTCTCCACGGCGCGGGTCTTTGGCGCGGAGCTTTCGGGCGGCGGGGTCTCGGGTACGGACGTCCCGGCGAGCTGGGGTCTGAACGCGGCACCGGTCCGTCCCGCGCTGCTCGTGAAGCCGGGCAAGCCAGCCAAGCTGGATAAGACAGCTGAGCCGAACAAGGCGGATAAGTCTGGCGAGCCGGATACGTCGAGCGAGGCGGGCACGTCGAGTGAGTCGGCGCGGGAGCTGATCGCTCTGGAGCGGGCGCGCATCGCGGGGGAGGTGCACGACGTCGCGGGGCACGGCCTCGCGACCATCGCCATGCAGGCCGGGATCGCCCTGCTCGTGTTCGACGAGCGGCCCGACCAGGTCCGCGAGTCACTGGAGGCGATCCGCTCGACCAGCGTGCTGGCGCTCGACCAGCTCCGCTCCGCGCTCGACCTCATCGCCCCCGAGACCGGCCCCGAGATCGAGACCGCCCCCGAGCCCGAGACTGACCCCGAGACCGGCCCTGAGATCGAGAACGAGAACGACCCCGGGGTCGCCCCCGAGTCCCTCGCCGACCACGACCTGCCCCGGCTGATCGACGGGGTGCGCGCGGCGGGGGTGCCCGTCGACGTCGAACCGGCCGCGCCGGATGTTCCCGCGCA
This sequence comes from Streptosporangium sp. NPDC002524, assembly GCF_040295985.1. Lineage (NCBI taxonomy): Bacteria > Bacillati > Actinomycetota > Actinomycetes > Streptosporangiales > Streptosporangiaceae > Streptosporangium > Streptosporangium sp. NPDC002524. The sequence goes on from NZ_JBEOWK010000043.1 coordinate 48,514, forward strand.
TCTCGAAGGCGTGGTCTACCGCGTCGTACGCGAGTCGCTGACCAACGTCCTGCGTCACGCCGGTCCGACCAGGGCGCTGGTGCGCGTCACCGGAGACCCGCACGCGTTCGTCCTGGAGGTCGCCGACAGGGGGAGCGGTCCTCCGGCGACGGCCGCCGAGGGGCGCGGGCTGGCCGGGATGCGGGTACGGGTGGCGGAGGCGGGTGGCACCTTCGGCGCGGGCCCCCGCGAGGGCGGCGGGTTCCGCGTCGTGGCGCGTTTCCCCCTGGAGACCGTGTGACGTCTCCGGCGGGTCCGATCCGGGTGGCGCTCGCCGACGACCAGGCCGTCGTACGCATGGGGCTGCGGGCGCTCATCGACCGCGAGCCCGATCTGGAGTTCGCCGGTGAGGCCGCCGACGGTGTCGCGGCGCTGAGGCTGCTGCGCGAGACCCGCCCCGACGTCCTGCTGCTCGACATCCGCATGCCCGGCATGGACGGTATCGACACGCTGCGGGCCATCGCCGCCGATCCCGCGCTCCACGCCACCCGGGTGGTCGTCGTCACCACCTTCGAGGTCGACCGGTACGTCTTCGCCGCGCTCCAGGCCGGGGCCAGCGGGTTCGTCCTCAAGGACAGCGCTCCCGAGGAGCTCACCCGCGCGATCAGGGTCGTCGCCTCGGGCGAGGCCCTGCTCTCCCCGTCCGTCACCAGGAAGGTGATCGGGCTGTTCGGCCGCCACGACGTCACCCCGGTGGAGGGCCTCGACACCCTCACCCCCAGGGAACGGGAGATGGTCGCCTGGGTGGCCACCGGCAGGTCGAACGACGAGATCGCCGCGGAGCTGGTCATCAGCCCCGACACGGTCCGCACCCACGTCAGCCGCGCCATGGTGAAGCTGCACGCCCGCGACCGGGCCCAGCTGGTCGTCTTCGCGCTCAGGTCCGGGGTGACGATCCCCTGAGGAAGCCCCTGTAGTCACGCTGGTCCAGCTGCGCCTCGATCTGCTTCACCGTGTCGAGCCCCACCCCGACCATGATGAGGACGCTCGTCCCGCCGAACGGGAAGTTCTGCTGGGTCGCCGGGTCGCGCAGCAGCATGAACGCGATGATCGGGATGAGCGACAGGGTGGCGAGGTAGGCCGCTCCCGGTGCCGTCAGCCGCGAGAGCACGAACCGCAGATACTCCGCGGTGGGCCGTCCCGGCCGGATGCCGGGGACGAACCCGTTGAACCGCCGCATGTTGTCGGCCACCTCGTCCGGGTCGAAGGTGATCGACACGTAGAAGTAGGTGAAGGCCACGATCAGCAGGAGGTACGCCGTGATGTAGACCGGATGGTCGCCCGAGACGAGATAGCGCGCGATCCACGCGGACACCGGCCCGGTGCCGCCCGTCAGCTGCATCGCCAGCTGCGGCAGGAAGAGCAGGGAGGAGGTGAAGATGACGGGGACGATCCCGGCCTGGTTGACCTTCAGGGGGAGGTAGGTCGAGGTTCCGCCGTACATCCTGCGCCCGACCATCCGCTTGGCGTACTGCACCGGGATCCGTCGCTGCGCCTGTTCGACGAACACGACCGCGGCCACCAGGAAGACGCCCGAGACCAGCATCGTCGCCAGGGCGAACGGGCTGAGCCGGAAGATGTTCGACATGTAGGAGGGGAACACCGCGATCACCTGGGTGAAGATCAGGATGGACATGCCGTTCCCGATCCCCCGGTCGGTGATCAGCTCCCCCAGCCACATCACCACGCACGTCCCGGCCACCAGGGTGACCACGACCACCACGATCGTCATGAGGCTCTGGTCGTACAGCACCCGCCGGTCGCAGTTGGGGAAGATCTGGCCCGCGCGGGCCATCGCCACGACGGTGGTGGCGTTGAGGACGGCCAGTGCCACCGTCAGGTACCTCGTGTACTGCGTGATCTTCGCCTGCCCCTGCCGCCCCTCCTTCCTGAGCGCCTCCAGGCGCGGGATCATCACGGTGAGCAGCTGGACCACGATCCCCGCGGTGATGTACGGCATGATCCCGAGGGCGAACACCGACAGCTTCAGCATCGCCCCGCCGCTGAACAGCTGCAGCATGTCGACCAGCCCGCCGCGGGTCCCCCCGTTCAGGCACTCCCGCACCGCGGCCACGTTCACGCCGGGCGCGGGCAGTATCTGCCCGAACCTGAACAGCGTGATCATCGCCAGCGTGAAGAGCAGTTTCCGGCGGAGGTCGGGCACGCGGAAGGCACGGATGAGCATGGTGGGCATGCGCAGAGTCTGGGCGCGCGGGCGTGACGCGACATCCGCTCATCCGAGGCTTCGGCGTACGCGAATCCGCGTACCTCCCGGGCGCCCGGCTCCGCGTGAGACCCTCGCGACTCCGGGTGAAAGTCTCGAACGCTGCCAAATCCCCTCATAAGGCCATGGTTTCGTCAACGCAGTATGAAGTTCGTGCGATGCGGTCGTCTGCCCGGTGGTGGGTGTCACCCGCTGACCTAACGTCGGGGTATGTCCAGCTCACACACCACCTGGGGGAAATGACAATGGCCTTCGTCACCACCGCCGACGGTACCGAGATCTTCTACAAGGACTGGGGCGGCGGGCAGCCGGTCGTCTTCAGCCACGGCTGGCCGCTCAACGCCGACGCCTGGGACGACCAGATGAAGCTGGTCACGGACAACGGCTTCCGGGCCGTCGCGCACGACCGCCGGGGGCACGGCCGTTCCGGCCAGCCCTGGAACGGCAACGACATGGACACCTACGCCGACGACCTGGCCCGGCTGATCGAGACCCTCGACCTGCGTGACGTGATCCTGGTCGGTCACTCCACCGGCGGTGGCGAGGTGACCCGCTACATCGGCCGGCACGGCACCTCCCGCGTCGCCAAGGCCGTCCTGCTGGGCGCGGTCCCGCCGATCATGCTGAGGACCGACGCCAATCCCGAGGGCCTGCCGATCGACGTGTTCGACGGCATCCGCGCGGGGGTCGAGGGCGACCGCTCGCAGTTCTACAAGGACCTCAGCATGCCCTTCTACGGCTTCAACCGGCCCGGCGCGGAGGTGTCGGAGGGCGCGAGGGAGACCTTCTGGCTGTGGAGCATGCAGGTGGGCCTCAAGGGGGCGTACGACTGCGTCAAGGCCTTCTCCGAGACCGACTTCACCGAGGACCTCCGGCGCTTCGACGTCCCGACCCTCATCGCGCACGGCGACGCCGACCAGATCGTGCCCATCGGGGCCTCCGGCCTGAAGTCGGCCGAGCTGGTCAAGGACGCCACCCTGAAGGTCTACCCGGGCAGGCCGCATGGTCTGGTGGGCGCCTACAGGGACGAGTTCAACGCGGACCTGCTGGCTTTCGTCAGTTCCTGAGACGGTTCGAGGTCTGGGACGGTTCGAGGTCGAGGCCGGTTCGACACCTGCGACGGTTCGACGTCTGGGGCGGTTCGACGTCTGGGGCGGTTCGACACCTGCGACGGTTCGACACCTGGGACGGTTCGCCCCAAGATGGTTCGACCCTGGGACGGTTCGACGTCCCGGGTGAGATCGTCACCGTCCTGGACGGGGGCGGTGCCTGCCTCGTCGCGATCGCGGATGTTCGAGGCAGAAATCGTTTGGAAACGCACGATTCCTGTTTCGTACCGTACGGTTCTCTTTCGTGCCGCGAGGGCCGGGCCGTTCCGGTGTCGGGCGGGGAAACGTCCCCCTAAAAGGTCAGGGGAACGAGCCCCTTCGAGGTCAGGCATGAGAACGAGCCCCTCAAGGTCATGACAGGGGAACGATCCCTCTCAAGCGCGCGTCGGCCGTGACGTCGCGAGGCGCCGCTGTTCCTCCTCGACGATCTGGCGGGCCAGGGACTGTTCGGAGATGTCGACCGCGTCGGGGGTGGACTCGGCCAGGTCGCTGCGGCGGGCGTAGGTGTCGAAGAGCCCGACCTTGCCGCGCAGGATGTCGAGCATGCGCTGGTCGACGCTGTCGGCCGTCAGGATGCGGTGCACCTGGACCTTGCGGACCTGTCCCATGCGGTGGGCGCGGGCCACGGCCTGGCTCTCCATGGTCGGTTTGACCTGGGGCTCGCAGATGATCACCACGGAGGCGGCCTGCAGGTTGACGCCGATCCCACCGGCCTGGATCTGGCTGAGCAGCACGGCGTGGCCGGGGGCCGCCGTGAACTCGTCGATGACCTGCTGGCGGCGCGCGGTGCCGAGGTCGCCCGAGATCGGCCCGTGGACCCGGCCGCCGGGGTCACCCGGGTGACCGGGCTCGCCGGTGCCCCCGAGAGCCCTGTGGACGGCGGTCATCACGTCGCGGAAGTAGGAGAAGACCACGACCTTGAGGTCGTTGCCCGCCGCCTCGTCGACGAGTTCCAGCAGCCGCTGGAGCTTGGCCGACGTCTCCGGAACGGCGTAGGCGGCGCGGCGCATCGCCATGAAGTTCCCGCTCGCCACGGCCTTCCGGTAGGCGGCGAGGTCCGCCGCGCTGAACTCCTCCCACTCGTCCACGTGGACGAGGTCGGGCAGCTCGGTGAGCACGTCCTCCTGGTTGCGGCGCAGGTAGACCGGCGCCACGGCCCTGCGGAAGGACTGCGCTCTCGCGGCCCCCGCCCCCGCTCCGACCCCCGCCACCGTCGCCGGCGCCGCCGTGTCGCCGTTCCGGATGCCCGGGAGCAGGTCGGGCCTGAGGTAGCCGATCAGGTTGCGGAACTCCTCGACGCGGTTCTCCATCGGGGTCCCGGTCATGAAGAGCACCCGGTCGGTACGGCCGCACCACCGGGCGACGGCCTGGGAACGCCGGGCGGCCGGGTTCTTGACGTAGTGCGCCTCGTCGACCACGAGCATCCCGAGCGTGACGTCGCCGGGGATCTCCAGCCGGTGCAGGGTGTCGATGGTGGTCACGGCGACGCCGCCGGTGCGGATCCACTCCGCCAGGGCCGCGCCCCGGTCGCCGCCGCGCAGGGAGTACGCGCGCAGCGTGCTGCGGGTCTCGACCTCGCGTACCCAGTTGATCTGGACGCTGGCCGGGCAGGCCACCAGGAAGTGCCTCTCGCCGCGCGCCCACAGGTGCGCGAGCGCGGCGATGGCCTCGACGGTCTTGCCCAGGCCCATCTCGTCACCCAGGATCACCCGGCGCTGGGCGAGGGCGAAACGGGCGCCGAACGACTGGTAGCCGCGCAGGGAGACCCGGCGGTGGGTGTCGTCGAGGTCCTGGGCCTTGACCCGCGAGGAGATGTCGTCGGGCAGGAAGCCCTCGGAGGCGACGCGGTCGGGTTCGGTGGCCGCGATCTCGGCGAGCAGGTTGTAGTACTCGGACGCGCGGAGCTCGAAGTCGACCCACGCCTCGATGCCGGAGACCGGCGGGCGCAGCAGGTCCACGGAGGCCTGGCCGAAGAGCAGCGCCGTGCCGGACGCGTTCGCCTCCTCGATCACGTCCTCGATCCGCGTGACGGCCTCCTGCGCGCGGCGGCGGCCTCTCTGGCCCGCGAGCAGCATCCGCAACCACCCGCGCGCGGGTTGCGCGGCGGGCAGGAGCGAGGCCAGCCGCTCCTCGATCCTGCGCGCGGCGCCGCTCGCGCGCGGCAGGTCGGGGCCGGCGTTCACCAGCCGGTTCAGCGCGACCAGCAGGGCCGTGGTCTCGTCGTCCTGCCGGTCGACGTCGATCCGCAGCGCCACCGTCTCCTCCACCGCCGTGGCGATCTGCCCGGCGGCGGCGTGCGCCTGCCTCGCGTTCCACACCCCGACGCCGGGGAGCAGCTGGAGCTCGTACGGCGTGCTGTCCAGGATGTCGAGGATCGTCTTGTATCCGGCCTGTTCGAGGGCCTTGATCCGCAGGCGCCCCACGGTGACGTCCTTCAGGCGCGTCAGGGGGATCGAGCCCAGCTCCTCGCGTGCCAGGCGCGTGCGTACGGAGGACAGCGCCCGCCGGGCCTCGGAGCGCGCCCGCGTGTCGTCGGCGAGCAGCGTGCGCGCGTGGGACCGGAGGCGGCCCGCCCGCTGGAAGAGGGCCCTGACCTGCCTGGGGGTGGATGCCGGGTCTTCTCGCTCGACGTCGCCCAAGCTCTCGCCCCTCCCGTCATGGCCCGATCTCGTCACGGCCCGATCGCGGTAGTTCACCGTCGCCAACCACCCGGCCGGTTGTCAACGACCGGCCGGACCGGACACGGCATCACAACCCTGTGCCCGGTAACGGGCCGTTCATGGGTTCCGGGGAGGAACCGATGAACGGCCCGGCCCCGCCCTCCCCTCCGGCCGGGGACCGATTGTCGGTGCGTTCTGGCAGAATCCGCGTGCTTCCGAACACGAGCGGCCGAAGGTGGAGTGAGAGAGATGCCGGAGCGATCAGAGCCGTCAGAGCCTTCAGAGCTGCCAGGACGGGGGAACTCGCCGCTGGTGCGGCTCGATCCGTGGGCGGAGACCGATCTCGGCCTGCTGCGTCGCGTCAACGCGCCGGAGATGACCGAACACCTGGGAGGCCCGGAGACCGAGGAGAAGATCCTCGACCGGCACCGGAGGTATGTCGACATCGCCGGGAAGGGGACCGGCCACATGTTCAGCGTCGTCCTGCTCCCCGGGCTCCAGCAGGTGGGCACCATCGGCTACTGGGAACGCGACTGGCGGGACGAGACCGTGTACGAGACCGGCTGGGGCGTCCTGCCGGAGTTTCAGGGCCGGGGCATAGCGGTCGCGGCGGCCCTCGACGTCATCGCCAGGGCGAGGGCGGAGCGCAGGCACCGCTACCTCCACGCGTACCCCTCCGTCGACCACCCCGCGTCGAACGCGATCTGCCGCAAGGCCGGGTTCCGGTTCGTCGCCGAGTGCGACTTCGAGTATCCGCCGGGCAACCCCATCCGGTGCAACGACTGGCGCGTGGATCTCACCGAGAATCCGTAATAGTGCACGTTGGGGGGTGAGTGTGCATTCCTGCGCAGAAGGATGGGTTGGCGGTTCCTAGTGTGCGTGGTGTCCGAACGGCAACACCCCTCCACCACCGCACAGGAGCATCACGATGAGCACGACGCGCACCCTCCTCGCCGGAGCCGCCC
>NZ_JBEOWK010000044.1:0-11121 GCF_040295985.1 Streptosporangium sp. NPDC002524
TGAGCGCGTTCCACTCCTGATCGGTCAGCTCATGACGACGAATCACCCGCCAATGATCCCGCAGAACCTAGATCACTTTGAAGACACGGCCTAGGCCAGACCGGGCTGAGCGAACACGGCGAAGGCGCGCCCGCAAGCATCGTGATCGAATGAGAAAAGTACTCCGATCGCGTCGCCGCTTGAGGTCAGCCGGCCACGTGGGCGACTCCGGGCGGGTTCTTCCCCTGATCACTCATGGTCCATGCCTCAAGATTTGTGACGTTGGCGATACGCTGAGTTGCCAAAGTTCCTCTTGGATCAACATAAGAAATTTATTATGATGGAGTGAACTGGCAGATAGTGATCGTTCCAGAGGTCCGTGACTGGCTTCACGAGCTACGGAAGGTGGATCGGCAGACACTCTTGCTGATCGCTGCGGCCTTGGATCGGGTTGCCGAGGAAGGTCCCGGGCTGGGGCGGCCCTTGGTGGACACGCTTCATGGATCGACCATCCGTAACCTTAAGGAGCTGAGGCCTGGATCCAGCGGGCGGAGCGAGGTACGAATGCTCTTCGTCTTCGACCCTTGGCGCCAAGCTGTGTTCTTGGTCGCCGGAGACAAATCCGGCGACTGGAGCGGGTGGTATGACGTGGCGATCAAAACGGCAGAGGTGCGTTTTGCCCGGTACCTCAAGGAGAGGGAGCGATGAGCGATCAGGCGGTGACGTGGGAGGAACTACGTGCCGAACTTGTTCAGCCCAGCGATGAGCAGGAGGTTGCCCAACTCCGAGATGGGCTCGTAGCTCGCCAGCGCGCCTACCAACTCGCTGAAGCCAGACGCAAGCTTGGCCTGCGACAGGAGGATGTCGCTCAGGCGATGGGCGTGTCACAGGCCCGCGTCTCACAGATCGAGAGCGGAGTGATCAGCGAAGTGGCCACCCTGGCCGCTTACGTGACGGCGCTCGGAGGTCAGCTGAAGATCGTGGCCGACTTCGGCGACTCGGCCATGGTGCTCGATATGCCTCGTGGTCGCCATACTGGGTGATCGTGTCCATGATGGATACCGTTGTTCCCGTGTTCTTCTCTCCTTATGGACCTTCGCGGCGAGCGGCGGTCCGCTGGAGGCGGGGATACGTGCCGACGGCGCCAGCGCTGCGCTGTGTCTGTCGATGGCAGTCGCCCGGCTCCGCGAACTCGGTGTGATCGTGCCGTACTGATCGTGAATCATGTGCGGTCCCGGGCTTGGGGCATGCCGAGACTGACCGGACCGGTGTAGGCCGCCGTCTCCCCGGCTGCCCCGCCGCGCTCAGGTCGAGAACCTATGGGTGCCCGGTGGACGAAGGGTGGAGATCCTGGACCGCCGTGTCCATGGGCGTCTCGCCGCCCAGTTCGGCGAGGAGCCGGTCGGCTCGTCGCACGAAGAGATGTGCCCCCTGCCGGAGCGCCACGGTGCGGGCCTGGTCGGCAAGGCGTACGGCGGCGCGGTCGTCGCCGGCGGCGTGCTCCAATCGCGCGCGGACGAGGACGAGCAGCGCCTCCGCGGAACGCTGGCCGTAGCGCTCGAGATACTCCTCGGCGCTGTCGAGCGCTGCCGCGGCCTTGTCCAGCGAGCCCGCGGCGATGCGCATCTCACCCAGCAGGGCGTACCAGGTCGAGACGCAGGTACGGGCGGGGCTGACGAGGTTGGTGCGAATGAGTCGTTCGGCTTCGTCCGCGGCGGCCGCGGGGTCCTGTCCGGTCGTCGCCAGCGCCCAGCACCGGGCCAGGCGCAGGTAGGTGCCGAGGGAGGCGAAGGAGAAGTGCGGGTCGGCGGCGATCCCGCGCTCCGCCGCACGCAGAGCCCAGTCGGGGTCGCCGACCACCGAGGCGGTCCGGGCCTCGAAGGAGGTCGCGGCGGTGACCGCGTACGGGTCGTCACCCGCCGCCTTCGCCAGGGTGTCGAGCACCTCGCGCGCCTGGGCCGTCTGTCCGTGGTAGCCCGCGATCTCGGCGAACATCCCGGCGGCCATCAGCTGCACGCCGTCCCGCACGGAATCGCGGTGTTCCTCGTCGTGGTCGGAGAGGAGGCCGGGGCTCAGCGCGCTCAGCCGCTGGAAGGACTCACCGATGTTTCCCAGGCACCACTCGTGGATGCCCGCCGCGGCCCCGCCGTAGCACCGGACGACCGGGTCCTCGGAGGTCCTGCCCAACTCCTCGAGCCGGCGGGCGAGAGGACTGCTGCGGTCCAGGTCGAGGGCCTGGCCGTGCGCGGTCCAGCGGGAGAACAGGAACCCGGCCGCCTCGCGATCGCGCCCGAGGCGCTGCGCGATCTGCTCCGCTCGCTCCAGCAGGCTGACGGAGGCCGTGCCGTACATCGAACGCATCCCGACGACCGCGATCAGCTGCGAGAGCGCCCTGAGCTCCAGTTCGAGAAGTGACGCCCTGCGTGCCAGCTCCACCGCCGACCCGAGGTGGCGCTCGGCCGCCGCCAACGCCGTCTTCGCCTTGGCTCGGGCGCCGGCGCGGACCAGGGCCGCAACGGTACGGGCCGGGTCTGCCACGGGCCCCGCGGACCACAGGTGGTGTGCCATCCGCTCGGCGACGGACTCGTCGCTCAGCCCGACCTCCTCGATGGCGTCCGCGATGGAGCCGTGCAGCGCGGTCGCGCGACCTGGCGGGATCGCCTCTGACACGGCCTGGCGCACCAGGTCGTGGGTGAAGCGGTAGGAGAACGGGTCGCCGGGCGTCGGGCCGACCAGACCGAGGCCGCGGACGGGTTCCAGGCGATCGAGGCAGGAACCCACGTCGAGGGACGCCATCCGGGCGAGCAGGGCGAGCTCGACGCTCTGGCCGACAAGTGACGCGATCTCCAGCAGTTCCCGCGCGTCGCCGTCGAGCACGGCGAGGCGGTCGCGTACGACGTCGCGCACCGTCATCGGGACGGTGCTGCGCAGCACCGTCTCCGTGGTGAGCTCGCTGCCGGCGCCCCACAGCCGGCCCAGCTCCTGGACGAAGAACGGGTTGCCGGCCGTGCGGGTGTGCACCGAGGTGGCCACGTCGGGGGCGAGCCGGACGCCGGTCTCGAGGTGAATGAGCTCGGCCACCTCGGCCGGGCTCATGGGGCCGACCAGGAGCCGCCGGTGACCGGGCGCGCGACTGGCGGCGGCGAGCGTCCGGACCAGCTCCAAGCCGGGCGAAGGGCCCCGGTTGCGAAGCGCGCCGACGACAGCCGTGCCGGCGGGAAGGCGGGAGATGACATGATCCAGGAGCTGTAGCGAGCTCGTGTCGGCCCACTGCAGATCGTCGATCATCATCACGACCGGCCGCTCGCCGGCCACCTCGGCGATCAGGCCGACGACCTGCTCCAGCAGGCGGAACCGGGCGTTGCCGTCCGGGATCGCCGGCGCCTCCGACATCTCCACGCGGGAGCCGACGAGGTGACCGAGATCGCGAGCCAACCACCGCTCACGCCGTGCCTCCGGCATGACGTCGAGCAGGCCGGACACCGTCTCGACCCACGGCCACATCGTCGGCGTGCCCTCGCCCTCGAGGCAGTGACCCCACACCACGAGGGCGCCACGATCCTCGGCGTGGCCGGCGATCTCCTCCATGAGCCGGCTCTTCCCGGCCCCGGGCTCACCTTCGAGCAGCACGACCGCCGTGCCGTTCTCCAGGGCCGGCTCGACAGCACGTCGCAGCACCGCGATCTCGTCCGACCGGCCGACCAGCCGGTTGACGTCGCCAGACGGGGGCGTCGGCGAGGCCGGCGGCGGAGACGGTGCCGGCGCGCCCGAGGGCTCGGTGACCGGGGCCTGGGCGGCCGACGCCCGGGGGGTCGCGGGGGTCTGGGTGAGCACCCGCTGGTGGGCGGCCTTGAGGACCTTCCCGGGGTCGATTCCGAGGTCCTCGGCGAGGCGTCCGCGCACCGCGTTGAACACGGCCAAGGCTTTCGCCTGCTGACCCGCGCCGCCCAGCAGGGTGATGAGACTGGCCTGCACCGGTTCGTGCAGGGGGGCCATCGCGGCGGCCAGGTGCAGGGCCGGCAGCACTCGCGTGGGCTGTCCGAGCGTCAGTGCGACGGAGGCCGCCTCGACGCAGGCCTGGAAGTACTCGTCGTTGAGGCCGGCGAAGATCGGTGCGGCCGCGGGTCCGTGCGCCCACCCGTCGCCGGCCGGTCCACTCCACAGACGGAGTGCGTAGAGGTAGTGATCCAGTGCCGCCGCGTCCTGCCCCTCCGCCCGCGCTGCCCGGGCGGCGCCGGACTGCTGCCGGAACCTCGTGAGGTCGAGAAGGTCCGCTCCGGCCGCGCACAGGTAGCCGTTGCCCCGCTTCAGCAGGTAGGAGCCCGTTCCCCGAGGGGGCAGGTCGGGCTCCAGCAGGCGTCGTAGCGAGCCGACATACTTGTGGATCACGTTCAGGGCGCTGGCGGGCGCGTCCTCACCCCAGATCAGGTCGATCAGCTCGCCGGTGCCGGTCGGCCGGCCTCCGCGGGCGAGGAGCAGCGCCAGCAGGTACGCCTGCTGGCGTGGCCCGGCCTCGAGCTCGCTCTCGCCCCGCCATACCCGCAACGGGCCGAGAACCTGCAGGCGCAGGGGGCCCTGGAGTGGAAGTCCCCTCATCGCGTCGACGCTTTCGGGAATGACGGGCGTTGCTGTCATGTCCGACCCTTTCGGTGCCCGGCCCCGATCCTGCCGTTCGCTGTGCGCCGGTTCGGAGTTGTACTAGTGTGAGTGTACGCACACTCTAAACGCTGGAGTGCCACTCTAGCCAGAATCGAACTTCCAGCCAGGGGAGGCGCGGTGACGGACGGGGACGTATGACCGGTCGCGCGGTTGATCGGGTTCACCGACACGTATTCGCGCTTCTCGGCCAGGGCCCGGCCCCGGCGACGCGCGCGAGCCGGACGCGAGCCGGACACGAGCCGGACACGAGCCGGACACGAGCCGGACACGAGCCGGATCCGCGTCCCGGCCGTCCTGGGGCGCGACGCGTTCGAGTGCGCGATCGGTGCCGCCTGGATTCCCGTGAGAGCATTCGGACGCACCTGGGCCGGAGACACCGGTCACTACTGGGATGGGGAGCGAGACGTTGCCAGACCAAGCGCCGAGCCGTCGTGACGAGTACGCCGAGATGACCAGGCAAGAGGTCATCAAGGCCGCGCGGAAGCTGTACGCCGTGCCCGGCTACGCGCAGACCACGGTCGACAAGATCGCACGCGAGGCGCGTGTCTCCCCTGCCACCGTCTACGCCCAGTGCGGAGGCAAGGACGGTCTGCTCCGGACCTTGATGGACATCTGGACGACGAGCCCGACGGTGGGACGGATCATCAGCGACGCGGCGGCCGCGCCCACGGGCCGGACCAAGCTGGAGGTCCTGGCCGCGGGCTACGTCGCGCACGCCGCGGAGGCCGGCGACATCATGCGCATCGTCGAGCGCGCCGCACCCAGCTCCCCGGCCGCCCAGACATTCCTCGACGTCGCCGACCAACGCCACATCGAGGCGCTGGAGATGATCGTCGAGGGCATCGCCGGCAACGGCGATTTGGCCGAGGGGCTCTCGGTCGAGGACGCAGCGAAGATCATCTTCTTCCACTTCCGCAACCCTCAGCTGGTCCTCGCCGTGGAGACGTTCGGGTGGGGCGTCGAGCGGGGGACGCGGTGGCTCGTGGATCGGGTCGCGGCCGCGATCCTCAAGGACTGACGGGGGAAGGACTGACGGGGGCGGGCGCGTCACTCCGTCGCGGCTTCACAATTCGTCCACAGCGCGTCAATACGTTTCGGTGAGCACCCCTATACAACGGGAACACCGGGCGAAGGCGGCACACAACATGGTCACGATCCATCACCGGTACGCCATGGTCGACGGCTACCAGATCTTCTACCGAGAGGCCGGGCCGAGAGACCGGCCCACCCTGGTGCTTCTTCACGGCTTCCCCGCCAGCTCTCTGATGTTCCGGTACCTCCTTCCACGGCTGGCGGATCGTTGGCACCTCGTGGCACCCGACCATGTCGGTTTCGGACTCTCCGACGCACCGGCGGTTGACGAGTTCACGTATTCCTTCGACTCGCTCACCGATGTCACGGGAGCTCTTCTCGCGCAGCTCGGCATCGAGCGGTACTGCCTGTTCGTCCACGACCACGGCGCGCCGATCGGGTGGCGGCTTGCCCTGAGGGCACCGGATGCGGTCACGGCGATCATCACCCAGAACGGCAACGCGTACGCCGAGGGATTGCAACCGGAGTTCTTCGTCACGGTGTGCGACTACTGGAGGGAGCAGACCCCCGAGACCGAGGCCGGGGTTCGTCAGGCGCTCACCCTTGAGCTGACCCGCTGGCGGTACCTCGCGGGCGTGACGGACGAGACCTTGGTGGACCCCGCCACCTGGACTCACGACCACGACCTGCTGTCGCGGCCCGGCAACGACCAGGTGCAGCTCGCGCTGTTCCTGGACTACGCCACCAACCTGACGTTGTACCCCGAGGTGCACCGGTACTTCCGTGAGCGGCAGGTTCCGCTGCTCGCCGTCTGGGGGAAGGGCGACCCGATCTTCGGGCCCGCCGGGGCGCTCGCCTTCGCCACCGACCTGCCGGACGCCGAGGTCCGCTTGGTGGCCGGCGGCCACTTCCTGCTCGAGAGCGCTCTCGACGATGTCGTGCCGCTCATCCGGGCATTTCTCGACAAACACCTCTGACGCGCCCACTCCAGCCGCGCGATCCACAAATCGGTCACTAGTCGTCCACCGCGCCTCCCTACCGTTGGAAGCGATGGCAGGAGCTCCCGAGGAGCGACCGACATCTGACGGACGCGCCGGACGGTGCGTTCCCACTGCCGCCACCGGCGGTTCGCCGAAGGAGAAGTCATGTCCAACACGCCCACCGTGGTCCTGGTCCACGGAGCTTTCGCCGACGCGTCCAGCTACGCCCGCGTCGTCACCGAACTGCTCGCCGACGGCACCCGGGTGCTGGTTCCCGCCGTACCCAACCGCAGCCTCGCCGGTGACGCGGCGTACGTCGCCTCCGTCGTCCGGCAGATCGAGGGCCCCGTCCTCCTTGTCGGTCACTCCTACGGCGGCGCGGTGATCACCGTCGCCGGTCGTGAGGACAACGTGGTGGGGTTGGTGTACCTGGCCGCCTACGTCCTCGACGAGGGCGAGAGCCTCGGGCAGCTGCAGGGCCGCTTCCCCGACTCGCCGCTGGCCGGGGCCCTCGTTTACACGCCCTTCCCCGTCGAGGGCTCCGACGAGCCGGGCATCGATGTGTCGGTGGATGTCTCCAGCTTCCCGGAGATCTTCGCCGCGGATGTGGACACCGTACTCACGCGCACCCTGGCCGTCTCACAGCGACCGCTCGCCGGGGCCGCCTTCGGCGAGCCGGCGAGCACGGCCGCCTGGAAGGACCTGCCCGCGTGGGGGATCGTCGCGTCCTCCGACCAGGCCATCAACCCCGAGGTCCAGCGGTTCGGCTACGCGCGCGCCCAGGCCAAGGTCACCGAGGTCGTCTCCTCGCACCTGGTGATGCACGCCCACCCGGCGGAGGTCGTCCGGGTGATCCGCGAGGCACTCGCCTCCGTGACCGTGTGACGACGCAGGCACCCGATCGGGCGTGACCCATCGGGAGGAGCCGAGGGCGGCGTCGCAGGCCCGGCCCGTCACGCCGATCCACGACAGGGACTCCACGACAGGGGCTCCACGACGAGGCGATGGCCCGGCGGGTACGGCTCCTCGGCGAGCACGGGCGGGTCGCGGCCGCACCCGCTCCCTCGTCGTCGACGTCGACGACGGTCGGCTGGATGCCGCGCATGCCGTCGTCTCCCGGCCGAACGACGTCGACCCCCACCCGGACCCGGATCGAGGGTCGGCGGCGACGTTCCCGATGTCGCCGCCGAGACGCCCGTCACCAGCACTTCCTTGGACATCGAGATGAGAGGACAGGCAGGTCATGCAGTTTGGGATCTTCTCCGTCGGTGACGTGACGACGGACCCCACCACCGGGCGCACCCCGTCCGAGCACGAGCGCATCAAGGCGCAGGTGGAGATCGCGAAGAAGGCCGAGGAGGTCGGCCTCGGCGTCTTCGCGGTCGGCCAGCACCACAACCCGCCGTTCGTCGCGTCCTCCCCGACCACGACGATGGCCTACATCGCCGCGCAGACCGAGCGGATCATCCTCTCGACGTCCACGACGCTGATCACGACGACCGACCCGGTCCGGATCGCCGAGGACTACGGCACCCTCCAGCACCTCACCGACGGCCGGATGGACCTGATGCTGGGCCGCGGCAACACCGGCCCGGTCTACCCGTGGTTCGGCAAGGACATCCGCGAGGGGATCAACCTGGCCGTCGAGAACTACGCGTTGCTGCGCCGGCTGTGGCGAGAGGACGTCGTGGACTGGCAGGGCCGGTTCCGGACGCCGCTGCAGAGCTTCACCGCCACCCCGCGGCCGCTCGACGGTGTGCCGCCGTTCGTGTGGCACGGCTCGATCCGCAGCCCAGAGGTCGCGGAGCAGGCGGCTTACCACGGCGACGGCTTCTTCTCCAACCACATCTTCTGGCCGGCCTCGCACACCCGGCAGATGGTCGCGCTCTACCGGCGCCGCTTCGAGCACTACGGCCACGGCACCGCCGACCAGGCGATCGTCGGTCTCGGCGGCCAGTTCTTCATGCGGAGGAACAGCCAGGACGCCGTGGCCGAGTTCCGCCGGTACTTCGACAACGCCCCGGTCTACGGCCACGGGCCCTCACTGGAGGACTTCGCCGCGCAGACCCCGCTGACCGTGGGCTCACCGCAGGAGGTGCTCGAACGCACGCTGGCCTTCCGGGAGTACGTCGGCGACTACCAGCGCCAGCTGTTCCTCGTCGACCATGCCGGCCTGCCGCTGAAGACGGTGCTCGAGCAGCTGGACCTGCTCGGCGAACTGCTGCCGGACCTGCGCGCCGGCTTCGCCGAGTGCCGGCCGGCGCACGTGCCCGACGCGCCGACCCACGCCTCCCTCGTGGCGGCCGCGGGCGGCCCGCACGGCACGACCCTCCACGCCGCCGACGACGTGACCGGCACGACGGACCGCGACGAGGTCTCGGTGTGACGTCGCTCGTCGTCATCTCGGCCGGGCTCTCGAACCCGTCCTCGACGCGGTTGCCGGCCGACCGGCTGGCCACGGCGACCGCTGAGACGTTCGAGGGGCTCGACGTCACCCACGTCGAGCTCCGCGGCCTCGCGCACCAGCTGACCGATCAGCTCCTGACCGGGTTCCCGGCGCCGGAGCCGGCGGCGGCGGAGCAGGTGGTCCGGGAGGCCGACGGACTGATCGTCGTCACGCCGGTGTTCTCGGCGTCGCACTCGGGCCTGTTCAAGACCTTCTTCGACGTTCTGGAGACCGTCGCCCTCGACGGGACGCCGGTGCTGCTGGCCGCCACGGCCGGTACGGCCCGGCACTCGCTGGTGATCGAGCACGCCCTGCGGCCGCTGTTCGCCTACCTGCACGCCGTCACGGTGCCGACCGGTGTCTTCGCCGCGACCTCCGACTTCGCCGGTACCGACCTCGGCTCCCGCGTGCTCCGCGCGGCCGGCGAGCTCGCCGTCCTGATGGGCAGGACCGGCGGATCGTCGGGCGTGGTCGCCGGGCGCCGGCATGCCGACGCGGACCTCGCCGCGGCGACACCTTTCGATCACCTCCTCCGACAGGCCGGCGCTCCCTCAAGCGCACGGACCGGCCTGACCGCGTAGACCTGCCACCCAGGACATCAACGGGCGCGCGAACCCGACCGGCCTCACCGCGCGGTGGTGGTGGCCGGACTGACGGTGTCGGCATGCCACGAAGCCGCGACCGCGTCGCGACGTCCGGCATCGGTCGACGGAACGGTGTCGGCATGCCACGAGCCCGCGACCGCGTCGCGACGTCCGGCATCGGTCGACGGACGCGCGTCGTGCCCGTCCGCCGTGACGACTCGGACGGCTGCTCTTCCCCCGGCGCCTTCCTCCGCTCCGAGAGCACCGGCGGCACCCGGACCTCGCGACACCCGGGGAGCGCGATCGCCCGCGTCCGGCAAGGAGGAGAGACCTCCCACTCAACCGGTCATGCACGAGAACGTCAGTCTCTTCGCTCCGGCTTCCCAGACATATCGCTTGATCCCATCAACTCATCAGGAGTCACAATGAAGATCTTCCAGGCACGACGGCTGCACGCGGTCGGCGTTCTCACCCTCATCGGGATGCTGCCCCTGACCGGTGTCTCCGCGACTCAGGTGATCGGCAACGCGGGCGGCCGACAGTCGGTGACGAGTACGGCGGCGCCTTCGAGTAAGCCGGAGCCTTCGAGTAAGCCGGAGCCCAAGCCCACGGTGGTGCTCGTCCACGGGGCCTGGGCGGACTCCTCGGGATGGGCGCAGGTCACTGCTGACCTGCGAGCCCAGGGCTACCAGGTCCTCGCGCCGCCGACTCCGCTGCGCGGGCTGCGCGAGGACTCGGAGTACCTCGCCGCATTCCTCCGTGACCGGACCACCGGTCCGATCATCCTGGTCGGACACTCGTACGGAGGAGCCGTCATCACGAACGCCGCGAGATCGGACAAGGACGTCGAGGCCCTCGTCTACGTCAACGCGTTCGTTCCCGACGAGGGTGACAGCATCCTTGGGTTGCTGGACCCGAACCACGAGCTCGACCCGGCCGATCTCTTCGACTCCGTGCGGTACCCGGGCGCTTCGGACGGCGACTACGACCTCTACCTGAAGCAGGATGCCTTCCCGGACGCCATCGCGAACGGGATCCCGGCACGGGCCGCGGCTGCGATGGCCGCGGCCCAGCGGCCCGTCACCCTCAGCGCGCTCACGGCCGAGTCCGGCGCGCCGACCTGGAAGTCGCTGCCGAGCTTCTACCTGCTCGGGACCCAGGACCACATCGTCCCCGTCGCCCTGCAGAGCGCGATGGCCAAGAAGGCGGGGGCCAAGATCACCAGAGTCAAGGCGGGGCACCTCCCGATGATCACCAACCCGCGCAACGTCGAGGCACTGATCGTCGAGGCCGATCGGTCGACGCCGACCAGGTAGGCGACGCGATCTCGAGTCGCCGGGGCCGGCGCCCCCCGCCCCGGCGGGCCCCGGGGGGGGGCGGGCGGGGCCCACCCCCCCCCCCCCCCCCGCGGCCCCCGCGGGGGGGTAAAAAAACGCCCCCA
>NZ_JBEOWK010000044.1:11131-46555 GCF_040295985.1 Streptosporangium sp. NPDC002524
CCGCCGCGCCCCTTACCGCCCCGCCCTTCGGGCCCACCCCTCCCTGGTGGGCGCCGCGTTCTGGGTGCCCGGGGCCGCCCGCCCCGGCGCCGCCCGGCCCGGTGACGTGCGCGGCCGAGAACCTGCCGGACCTCGCCCGGCTCGTCCGAGGCTGTTCGAACGAAGACGCCCCTGAGTGGTCATGGGATGTCTCATCCCGGCAGCCGGTGCCGCCGGCTCGGCGCAACGGTGCACAGGGTCTTCACTCTTCCTCCACCGCACCCACGTAGCTTCGGTGACCTGGCCGCCCGGTCGCGGCCTTTCCCACATCGCAACAGATCAAGCAGACCGCGGGCATGAGGCTCGCTCCGACGAGGGGGACAGATGAGCCGCAACTACCATTCGATCGCGTTCACCGACCCGGTCCTGGACGCGCAGGACCGGTACGGAAGCCGGACCGCCGTCCACCGCACGGACCGGCGTCTCGCCGGCCCGAGGCCTTCGAGCATCGGGGCGGCGGACGGGACGGGCTCGGCTCCGGACACCGAGGCCGCGGAGACCGATGGACTCGATCAGATCAAGGATCCCCTGGGCCGCACCGAACGAGACTTCATCGCCGGGCGGGACGGCTTCTATCTGGCGACGGTCGCCACCGGCGGCTGGCCGTACGTCCAGTTCCGTGGCGGCCCACCGGGATTCGTGACGACCCCCGACGAGCACACCCTGGCCTGGGCCGACTTTCGGGGCAATCGTCAGTACATCAGCACCGGCAACGTGGCGCACGACCCGCGCGTATCCATCATCTTCATGGACTACGCCCGCCGGCTGCGCCTCAAGATCTTCGGAGTCGCGACCATCGACGACGTACGCCACCGAGGACCGTCGTCAGGTGCGTCCGCGGTCCCGGGGTACCGGGCGATCGTCGAACGTGAGGTGCGCGTCGAGGTCAAGGCGTTCGACTGGAACTGCCCTCAGCACATCACTCCGCGCTACACGGCCGAGGAAGTGGCGCCCTTGCTGCAACCGCTCCGGCACCGCATTGACGCCCTGGAGGCCGAGAACGACCTTCTTCGTGTCCAGGTCGCATCATTCCTGTCGGACCCCGGGACACGTCTATCCCAGCCGCGACAATCGGAGGAGAGCCGATGAACGACGACAACATCCTGGACCGGATCACCGCACTGGTCGATCGTGAGCACAAGTTGCGCAGTGATCGGGCGGACGGCTCCCTGGACGAACGGACCGAACACCATGAGCTGCACGCGGTCGAGGCTGAACTCGATCAGTGCTGGGACCTTCTCCGCCAACGTCGCGCGAAGCGGGACTTCGGCGGAGACCCCGATGAGGCCGTCCCCCGGTCCGCTTCAGTGGTCAAGAGCTACTGGCAGTAGGCCGGGGACAGGGTTCGAACTGGCTCTGCCGCATGATTGACCGACGACTGCTACACCTGATCGGGTGACGACTGAGCGGCTGATCGGGTGAGCGACTTTCGACAGGACGGGCACTTCGGGCGAAGCGTCCCTCGCCAGCGAGTGCGCCATCTCACGCCCGGCGATCCGCAAGGCCATCGCTCGGTTCGTCGGGGAAGGCCTGCTCGCCGTCACCCGTGGTCGAGGCACCTTCGTCCGCCCCACCCCTGACCGCCGCCGCCTCATTCTCATGGGCGGCTCAGAGCGCGAAGACCTGCTCAGCCCTACCTATGATCCCGCCAAGCAGGGATGGGAACACGTCACCGTCGCCGGCGGCGCGGCCTCCCGAGCCGGGCCGGTCCGCCGGTAGCGGCGCGCCCCACGTCGACAAGCGGCGTGGCATTGCACGATGGCGGAGATCACGCCTACCTCTGCGACCTTGGCGAGACACGGACAAGCGAACAGGCCCGAAATCGAATCAAGCACTCCGGTTACGCGGGACGTTCAGAGCCGTCCGTGCTTCCTGTATGAATTTGTCGATCAAGTCACGCCGTTCCTTCAGTGCGTCTTGGATTTGTACTGTTGTTTCTTGCGCGTCTTCAGGGCGGCGAGCCAAGTCGAACAGCGTAAGGCTCACCAGTTCGGCGTCCTTGAGTGTGAGCCTGTTGGTTGCCACCAAGAGTGCGTCGTCCGTCAAATGGTGAAGCTCGATTTCGCGCTTCGCACGCCAGAGGCGGTCAAATGCCTGGAGCAGCTCGGCGCGTTCGTCCGTGGCGAGTGGCGGAATTACTTCACCAGGACCCGCTGTTCGAGCATCGGTCACTGGCTGCCCAGGTGGCGGGTCAGGCAAGTCCCGGATCACACAACGGTACAGTTCATCGTCGGCATGGACGAGCTTGAGGTACGACTCCCTGCGGTCCCGCTGCCAAAGCCTCAGGTCGTCGCGCAGCCAGTTGCCCTGCTCAAGTCGTGATTGCCGCCAGGCGCCGACAAGCACCCCGATCACGACACCAACAAGACCGATAACGGTTGGCACTAACTCACCCAAATGACAACCACCTCCGGGTCCTTGATAAGGAAGAGGCCGGGACTCACCCAGGGTACACGAGCCGTGAAAAGCTCTGCGAGAAACATTGACAATCAGCGGAAGCCACAGCAGAAGATCGACGACGCGATCCCAGGAGCCGCCCAGATCGGCGCCCGCCATCAGAACTACGACATCTGCTCATCGCCTACTCCACTACCGATCAAGAAATACAGGCGTGACAGGCTCGATCCCCGTGATCACGATTGTTTTCGCGGGTGGAAACCTGGATGTGTGAGGTATTCAGACAGAAGCGGAGGGCTGTCTGCGCGGGTCCGGAAACAACGGCAGAAACCGCGGTCGCGGGCGGCGGACATGTTCGCCGGAGGCATCAGACCCCCGCGGGCGGCCCGTCTTCGCCGAGATCTTCTCCGTCCATCAGCGGTAGGCGAGCCTGTCCGTCCAGGCCACGAGATCGGTCCAGACGAAAAGCAGGGCGACGCCGTAGCCCTGGCGGATGTCGGCCGTGACGCCGCAGTGTTCGAGGCCGAACCACAGGCGCTCAGCGGCCGGGGCGGCCGGGCACCGTTGGGCCGGCTCTTTCCTGTCGAGGGTGCTCATGACTCCAGCCCCTCCTGGTCGCGGAGCCGCTGGGCGAGTTCGGCGTCGATCGTCTGATGGAGGCCGCGATTCACCTCTTCACCGGTAGGTGCCGACCGCTCCGGGTGACTCACAGACAACCCGCATAACTATGTCAAGTGCGCCACCCGGGAAAAGCCGCCCGGAGGTCCTCCAGAATTAGGGGGGTCGACATGGAGTAAGCGTCATTCCGTTCGAGTGACGAACTCATCGCGTTCCAGAGACGTCCAGAACGTTTCAAAGTTCGTTTTCTGAACCGTGATCGGCGGTTCGGCTTCCGTGCACTGTGCCTGCCGGGAACCGTGGATAGGATTCGCGTGGATCATGAGATGCCCTGGCCGACCCTGGTTGGAATTGCCATGACGTTGAAAGAGCGGTCTCCGAGGAGTTCGGCCGGTGCGCCGGGGCTCCCTTTGATCGGGTCGCTGGCGGTCATCGGCCTCCTGCTCCTGTATCAGGCGAGTTTTCCCGGTAGCGGCCCTCTCTGGGTGCTGCCCGCGCTCCTTGTCTTCCTCGTGCTCGGCGCGATCTGGTTCGTTCGTCTCGCAGTGGCGCTCTTCAACCCGGCGAGCCGGCCGGGTGTCGGGCGGAACCTTTCGCGCTGGGCGGCGCCACCGCTCATCGGGATCCTGGTGCTCGCGCTGCCCGCCGTAGGAGAACTGAAGAAGTCCAGGTTCGCTCTGTCGGCAGAGAGCTTCGAGACGGTCGCGCGGTCGGCGGTGGCGGGAAGCGCCGACTGGAGAATGGGGCCGGGAACGCTGGGGCTGTTCGATGTCTCCTGGGCCGCGCGGCATGGGAACACGGTGCGCTTCGCGCTGGCCGGTGGGGGAGACGGCATCCATCAGCAGGGCGTTATGTGGAGCCCGCACAGCGAACCGGCGCTGCCGGAGGAAGAGGGGTACGAGCCCGATGTCGAGCACTATTACGGCCCCTGGTATCTGTGGCGCGAGAACTTCTGAATCCGCGGGTGATGAGCTGAGCGACAACGCCCTTGGACGGGGCCGGACAACGGTGGTCGGTCGTGGACCTCACGCCCAGGTCAGGGCTGGTTATTCGTGACAAGGAGACGACCACGCCGTCCCTGCTCAAACGACGGCCGGCGTCGAACCGGGCGAGTCCGCGGGGAAAGGCGCGAGCGGCAGGAGGGGCGCTCGCCTCGGCCTGTTCCCGGCCGTGATGCTGCGAACCGGGCCGGAAACCGGGTTCACGCTGCTCAGAGCAGATCTGCCCCAGGCGGATCGTGTCGACGCCGCTCCGGGGCGCCGCACATGATGGACGCATGAGCGAAGAATCGAGACCTCCACTTTTCAACGCGCGGGTAAGACATCAGCTTTACGAGCAGCGTGTTCTCGTTCTCGACGGTCCTCTCGACGACGACAACGGGACATTGCTCGCCACGCAATTGATGGCACTCGCCACGCAGGACGCGTCGGCCGATATCGCATTGTGGATTCATTCCCCGGGTGGTTCGGTGCCGTCGATGCTCGCGATTCGTGACATCATTCGGCTCATTCCCTGTGACGTGTCGACCCTCGTTTTGGGCATCGCCTACAGTGCCGGGCAATTCCTGCTGTCATCGGGGGCCAGGGGGAAACGCCGCGCTCTGCCGCACTCACGTGTCCTGATGCACCAGGGATCGGCCGGGATCGGCGGCACCGCGGTCGACATCGAACTGCAGGCCGGCGACCTTCGGCACACTCGCGACACGGTGCTCGGTCTCATCGCCGAGGACACGGGTCAGCCCGTGGAGCGCATATTCGAGGATTCTCTGCACGATCGCTGGTACACGGCGCAGGAGGCACTGGAATACGGCTTCATAGACGCGATCGTCCAAAACTTCCACGAAATCGCGCCACGCGATCGTCCGCGGCTCGGATTCGGCGTCACCGAAGGAGCCGGCCAGTGACCACCTATACGATCCCCAACGTCATCGCCCGGGATTCCCGTGGCGAGCGGATCATGGATGTCTACTCGCACCTGCTCACCGAGCGAATCGTCTATCTGGGAACCGCGATCGACGCGGGCGTCGCGAACGCGCTCATCGCGCAGTTCATTTTCCTGGAGTCGGACAATCCTGATGGCAACATACAGTTCTACATCAACTGCGAGGGCGGAGATCCGAGCGCGATGCTCGCGATCTACGACACCATGCGCTATATCCGCCCGCGGGTGGAGACGACCTGCGTCGGACAGGCCATAGCGGTGGGTGCCGTCCTGCTCGCCGCGGGTGCCGAAGGAAAACGGGCCGCTCTCCCGCACGCACGGGTGATCCTGCACCAGCCGGCGGCTCAGGGGCGCGGAACGATCCCCGACCTCATCCTGCAGGCCGACGAGGTCGTACGTGTCCGGGCGGACATCGAGCGCATCCTGTCACGGCACACGGGCCAGACCATCGAGACCCTGCGCGCCGACACCGACCACGATCGCGTGTTCACCGCGACCGCGGCCCTGAGGTACGGGCTCATCGACGAGATCATCGAGGAGCGTTCGTAGGCTCGCGGACGATCCCGGCGGGCGACGCTACGCGGCCAGGGCGTACGCCGTCGAGCAGGTGGCACCTCTCGACGCGCCGCTCTGAGCGGAGCGCAGGCTGTCGGCGACGGCGAGGGTCAGATCGACCAGGGTGACGTCCAGCGCGCCGGCGACCGCGGCGATCATTTCGCTCGACGGCTCCTTGAGGCCTCGTTCCATCTCGGAGAGATACTGCGGCGAGACACCGGCGCGACGCGCCGTCTCGCTCAACTTCTCGCCCCGGTCGTGCCGAAGACCTCTGAGACACTCACCGAGCGCGTGCCGCCACAGCGGCTCGCGAGCCGGAGACGGCTTGGGGGCGGTCCGATCGATCGCCGGGCGCAGCGGCGGGACAGAGGAGGCCATGTCTCACCATAGATAGACGGCGCGTTCGAGTTCTGCGGGCTTCGCGCAGAGCGGAACCGTCCCCGCCTCCTCCGTCCCGCCCGTCGAGGTCGGCGAGGTCGGCGAGGATCGCGAGATGGCCTCCCGTCCTCCCGGGCCCTGCCGGTGAGCGGCCCCACCTCATGAGAATCCGGACTCGCTGTGCCCGGCGGGGCGGAGGAGCCCGGATCCCGCGCCACGCGAATTACGAGACGCTTTTCGCTTTCGAACCGTCGGCCCAGCTCCGGCTGTCGGGGCTTTTCGCCCGGCTCGCCTGGCTCGCCCGGCCGGAGTTGCCGGGAGGCGCACGCCGCCCGGTGCGGAACCGGCTCCGTTCCCTACGGGATGATCGCCAGACTGGTCTGCCAGGTCACGGGGAGTCGCCTGATGGACAGCGCCTGCTCGCCGGGGCTCCAGGTGGCGATCATGCCGGCGTAGTCGCTTTCCCGCGGATAGGCGTCCGTGGTCGTGACAAAGGCACCCGCGAGCACCAGCCGGCCGTCCGGTGTCCAGCGCATCACGCGGGTCTTGACGTCGACGGGCACGGGCATCGACGGGAGGCGTGCCCATTCCAGGGTCCTCGTGTCCAGCACCCAGACGTCGAGATGTTCGTGCGGCCCAGCGGTGGGGGCGAGGAACGGGACGGCGATGTACCTGCCGTCGGGGCCGGCCTCGCCGTCCTTGATCTCGCCCGCTCCGGCCGGCCTGCTGATCGCCCGCTCCTTCTCGGTGCCGGGGACCACCAGGGCGAGGTTCCCGCCCGGCTGCCTCACCAGCAATTCCCGGGAGGTCGCCGCGACGATCTGGGGGTATCTGACGGTCTTCCGCAGACTGTCGTGGGTCAGGAGGATCGACTCGTCCCTGTGCCTGATGTGCAGGCCGTACGGCGTGTCGAGGAACGGCAGCGCGCCGCAGTGGCTCCAGCGGGGACGGCGCAGGAGCCTCCCGTCCTCGGCCTGCTTCCGCACCGTACACGGACCGCCGGGGGCAGGCCGGTCCGTGATCCAGAAGCCGGAGTCGTCGAAGGCGGGGAACGCGTACCAGCCGGTGGCCAGTTCGCGTGCCTCGTCGTCCTTGAGCAGGTACAGCCGTCCTTGGTCGGCCGCCGGTCCGCTCACCGTGATCACGACGTGCCCGCCGTGGACGAAGGTCGAGAAGGTGAGGCGCGGGTCCGGATCCGGCAGGCCCGTGACGGGCGTCAGGGCACCGGTGTCGACGTTCAGTATCGCCGGGGCCGGATCGGCCGGATCGTTGCCACGGACGACGAGGCGGATCCCGCTACCGGGGCCGAGCGGCTGGCCGGAGAAGGGTCCGTAGCGGCTTTGGGCGGGGCTCGCCGTGACCTGCGGGGCCGTGGTGGCAGGCCGCACGGCCCCGGGTGCGGAGGTGCAGCCCACCAGGCACACCAGGACCAACGCCGGAAATCTCCCGATCACTCCGGACAATCTCCGCCCCATGCGCAGAAGCTACATGATGATTCCAGGAGGATAGAGACGACCACGTATGACCGGGTCAGGGGCGGTTTCGTCCGCGGGTCACCGGGGCCGGTTGCCCTTCTTCTTGCGACCGGACGGTACGGCCCGGCGACCGGAGCCGTTCTGTGCGGGCTTCTGTGCCTGCCGTTGTGCCGGTTTCTTCACGGGGGTGGCGGGGGTACGGCCCCGTGAGCTGTTCGCCGTCCGGCCGCGGACGATGCCGATGAAATCCTCCACCAGGTCAGTGGTCGCGTCCGTGGGCCAAGCCAGCGCGACCTGGGACTGCGGCGCGTCCGAGACCGGCCGGTACGTGAGATCCCTGCGGTGGTGGAGACGCGCCAGCGACAGCGGAACCGGGAGAATCCCGGCGCCGGACGCCACAAGCTCGACCGCTTCCGCCGTTGTGGCCGGGCGGGTGAACGCGGGCAGCCCAGGCCGGACCGTCCACTCGACGATGTCGTCCAGGGGATGGAACGCCTCGTCGTCGGCGAGGTCGGCGATGGTCACCTCATCGGCGGCGGCCACCGCGTGGTCCTTGGGCACCATGACCACCGTGGTCTCCACGTAGAGAGGGATCACGCTGAGCCCGTCCCGGTCGACCGGCAGCCTGACGAATCCGGCGTCGGCGCCGCCGCTCCGCAGGAGTGCCACCGCCTCGGCGGCGGGGACCGCGACCAGGGTGACCGGCACGTCGGGCGTTCTCTCGATCCAGACGTTGACCCATTTCGCGGGTGTCACCCCGGGTACGTAGGCCAGTCGAAACGTCCTGCCGGTCTCTCCATCAGTCACTTCCCCAGGGTACCGATGGCGAGGGAACCCGTTCCGGCTGGCTACCCTTGACGCCATGACCTCGCCCAAACCGAAGACCTCCCAGACGATGAAGCCCGCGACCGCGGCCAAGAAACTGGGTGTCCCTCTTTCGGCGACTCCCGCCGAGTTCCAGGCGAGCGTCGTCTCCAGGGAAGAGCTGAACGAACTGCGGTCGACACCGCCCGCCTGGCTCGTTGACCTGCGCCGCGATGGCCCGCACTCCAAGCAGGTCATCGCCGCGAAGCTCAAGGTCTCCATCGCGGGCCTGCTCAGAGGCGGGATCACCGAACCGCTCACCACCGCTGAGATCGAGGCGCTGAAGGCGGAGAACCCGGCGTGGCTGGAGCGCGAGCGGGCCCTCCAGGTCGAGGTACGCAAAGAGGCGCTCCGCCTCAAGCAGCGCTAGACGGCCGGGATCGACGCTGGAGCGCTGAGATCCCGCGCGTCTCTGACCCCGGACGCGCCTTGAGACTGCCGCCACCTTCTTTCCCGGTGCCAATGGTCAGCCGCGGGCGTGCGCGTCGAGGATGTGCGCGACGGCCTCGGTCACCTGCCCGGCGAACGCGATGTTCGGCCATTCGCCGAGCACGCGCACGTTGGAGTCGGCTCCCAGCGCGTCGGTGACGACGAACCGGACGACCTCACACCGGGTGCCCGGCAGGCCATCCAGTCCCGTACGTGGTCGGCGGCGGCGCGGAGACGGCCGTCGCTCTCTCGGTCGGAGTCGGCGGCGGAGGCGGCCGACAACGCGGGTGTCTTCACCGGGCCGGAAAGGCTGGGCAGCGCGTTCTCGTTCCATCTCTTGGCGACCGCTTCGTGAACCCTTCCGTAATTCATAGCCGAATTACGGTATCCAAGATCGGCGAGAGATCCGCCGAGAAGTTCTCTCACGCGACGGCCATTGGGCTCGGCGGATACGCGAGGGATAATTTTTCTGGGAATTGTGTAAATGGAAATTTGCCGCTTCGGGCCTGATAATGGCCACCGACTGCCGAAAACGGTGTTGTCAGGCTCGATCGCCTTCTGACTCTCCGGAGGCTTCGTGTCGGCGCCGCGTTTTTCTTCGGGGGCCGTGATATCGCTCATGGGCGAAGACCGGTGTCATCCGGTGCGTGGGTGCCGATCTTCGTCTCGGGGTGGCGTTGGATCACGTCGTCTCCCGCAGCCTGGGCAGGGATCGACAGGTCGGCTCGTCGGGATCGTGCCCAGCCGGGCGCACGGGACATCCGTGAGGGATGACTGAGGGGGATCTGCACCGTATCCTCACATTCCCTGCGCTCAAAGAGCATGGGCGTCTGTTTTGATGGCGCCGTGACCGAGCGAAATTCCTCAGGGGAGAGTGATGTACTCTGGGCCACGGGCTGTGGGGTATCGGCGATTGTCGCGTTGACGTGTGCGACGCTGGGAACTTTCCTGGATATCGTTCTGGTGGTCAGGGCGCAGGGTTACTGTCTCGGTGATTCGAGCGCCGCGGAGAGTTTGGCCGGTCTGATCTGGGCGACGAGCCGGTTCATTGTCTTTCCCGTCATTTCGGGCATCTCGCTGCTCGCCTCGTTGCCGGTCATTCTGCTTTCCCGCCTGCCGCGGCTCGCGGACAACGGTTTGCTGAAGGCGACTCTGACGCCGCTGGCCGTCCTGGTCTCGATCGCCGGGCCGATAGTCGTGATCGTTCACGACGTCGCCACCGAAGGGATCACCGGCGACTGCGAGCCGCCCTGGTGGCCGTCCTGGCTCCCTTCGTGACGCGGCTCGGGGATCCGGTGCCTGAGGAGGTCTGGCGCCTGGGGAGACCTGGTGTTTGAGGAGGTCTCGCGCCCGAGGAAATGTGGCGCCCGAGGAGATCTCGTGATCGAGGAGATCTCGCGCCCTGGAGATTTCGCACCCCGGGGATCATCTCGTGCCCCGCTCGCAACACGGGAGGGCCGCCGTTCCGCTTCCCGTGCTCAGGCCGCCGCGACCGCTTCGATCTCCAGCAGCCAGGCTTCGTGGTAAATGCCGGTGATGATGACGGTCAGGGCGGGACTGTGGCCGCCGAGGACTTCGTGGCGGATCCGGGCATTGGCCTCTCGATAGCGCCGGTCGGACAGGAAGACGGTGACTTTCGCCAGATCGCGCACGGTCATGCCCGCTGTTTCCAGCACGGACAGTACGTTGCGCCAGGCCAGCCTGCACTGGTCGTCGAAGTCCTCCGGGACGTGCCCGTCGCCGTCCTCCGGAACCTGGCCGCTGACGAACAGCAGTCTCGTGGCGTCGGTGACCACGACGCCCTGGCTGTAGGAACGTGGCTGAGGATTCACCGTGGCGATCTGCATGGCAGGCACCATAGACCGCTCGGCCTCGTGGGCCGAACGGATTTTCATGTCGCTTTTTTCAGGAAAAGGTTAGATGCCGCGCCACATGCACCCGGCCTGTCCCGAAGTGGCCTCGCGTGCGCTCGTACGCCGGTGACCGGGTTCCTCTCCGCTTCTCGTAGATCAAGGTCCTTCAAAGCGCCCTTGTCATGAACACGCTGTACGGGTCGGGTCGGTAGTCCGCGAACGGCTCGCAGTAGTCGAACCCGAACTTCTCGTACAACTTCCGGGCGGGCAGGAAGAACTCGGTCGCGCCGGTCTCGAGGCTCAGCCGGGTGAAGCCCATGCGCCTCGCCTCGGTGATGATGTGCTCCAGCAGCAGGGACGCGGTTCCGCTCCGCTTGCGCGCCGGTGCGGTGCGCATCGACTTCACCTCGGCGTGGCTCGCGTCCAGCCTTTTGATCGCACCGCAGCCCACCAGGGTGTCACCGTCCAGGACCGACCAGAACGTGATCTCGGGCTTGCGAAGCCCGTCCAGATCGAGGGCGTGCTTGCTCTCCAGGGGCGTGGTGGATCGCATCTCCTGGACATGCTCGTCGAGAAATCCAGCGATCTCCGGACCGGAGAGGTCGTCGAGCACGATTTTCATGTGCGGGCCTTTCTTCGGGGCCTCGAAGCCTCGCTCCTGCGGGTGCCACCTCACATTCTCGGCCACCTGGAACATCTCCCGGCTGCCTGGAAGGGAGGGGGTGCGAGGCGACGAGAGGCGCTCTGGGAGCGACCACGTTGGACGTCATGCCGGTGTCCTTCGGCTGGCGACCGGCATGATCGGCCTCCGCATGCATGAGCCCGGCCATCCTCGACGACCTGCGGGTCGCAGCGCTCCGGAACTCCTGACGTACGGCCCCGGCCGTTTCTGGGCGCTGCGGGGTTGGCGAGCGAGCGAGCGAGTACGTGACCTCCGGAGGCGAACGGCTCCCGGTGATGGATGGGGAACTCCCGTCATGGCCGGGGCCGTCCGCCTCACCGTTCACCGTTCACCGTTCACCGTTCAACGTGAAGGCCGGCCGGAGCCGAGGGGCTCGGCCGGTCTTCTCCTGCTGGAATAGCTCTCCTCTTGTCGTACCTATCGAATATCGATATATTTTCATCGCTAGTCGATCGAAGGGGAGACGATGGGAAAGTTGACAGTGCTCGCGCTGCGCGCTGTGCTCGTGGCGCTGCTCGCGGGCTCGGTGTTCGTGCAGACGGTGATGGTGCCGCTGCTCGCCGCCGATATGGAGGAGCTCAACGCGGACTTCGCGTACCTGCGCGTCCCGTTCCTCGTGCTCACGGTCCTGGGGGTCGTGGCGGCCCAGGTCGTCCTGGTCTGCGTATGGCGGCTGGTGACGATGGTGCGACGCGGGACCGTGTTCTCCCACGCCGCCTTCCGGTACGTGCACGTCGTGATCGGCGCGCTCGTGGCGGCGGCCCTCCTGGTGTTCGCGTTCGCGGTGCTCCTGGCGCCGGGGGAACCCGTCCCCCCGGGCGTGGTCCTCCTGATATGCGGGGTCGTCGTGGCGATCCTGGGGGTCGCGCTCATCGTGCTCGTGCTGCGGATGCTGCTCGCCCAGGCCGTCGCGCGCGACGTCGAGGCGGCGCGGATGCGGGCCGAGCTGGAAGAGGTGATCTGATGCCGATCACCGTCGACATCGACGTGATGCTGGCCAAGCGGAAGATGTCCGTGGGCGAGCTCGCGGACCGTGTCGGGATCACGCCCGCCAACCTGGCGGTGCTCAAGAACGGCCGTGCCAAGGCGGTGCGCTTCACGACGCTCGCCGCGCTCTGCGAGGTGCTGGAGTGCCAGCCCGGAGACCTGCTGCGCTGGGAGGCCGGGGACGCCACGGAGAACAACGAAGACACCGTGGACGCGGTGGACGCCGCGAACGGGTGACGCGGGCCGTCGGCGACGGTGGTCGCGGCCCGCGCGTCGCGGCTCTCGGTGCTCAACCGGTGTCGACGGGCCGATGCGCGACCTCGCCCCGCAGGCCGTCGGGTGAACCCGGAGCCCGGCCGAGCCTCCCGTGAAGCGGTGATCACACCCACGGTGTCACCGCTCTGAGCGAGACCCTTTCGAAGACGAACCCCGGAAAGGCCCTGACCTGCTTCGGCAGGCCGGGGCCTTTCGTGTTTCCGGGGACGGTGTCGCGTGGCCTCCCGCCCGGACACCGGGTCCGCGATGCCTTGTGTCGCCGGTGGTCGTTCCCCGCTCGCCCCCTCCCTGCGGCTCGCCGGAGTGGGCGCGGAGGAGAGAGGTCCCGGGATGGAACGGGGGGTGGAACCGGATGGAACACCTTAGGGGTGTCCGGCTTGCCCGCCTTTCTCCTGAAGGGTGGATCGGCGCGTTCCATACGGCGTCGCCTTTCCGTGGTCGAGCGGATGGGCGGATGTGGATGTGGATGTGGATAAGCGGATGGTGAACGGTTCCCGCGACCTCAAGGCGCCCGTGGCGAACCTCAAGACACCCACCGCACAACTTCGGAGCACCCACTGCAAACCTCAAGACACCCACCGCTCAACCCCGAGGCACTCACAGCGAAGGAGAGACGGCGATGACCGCGGTAAACGTTCTCGGGAGGTCCGGGAAACGGCTGAGCGCGTTCGCGATATCGCTCATCTGCGCGGCGCAGTCGATGGCGGTCCTGGATGTGACGGGCGTCAATCTCACCCTGCCCGCGATGCAGCGGGAATTCGCCCTGTCGAACGCCGGGCCGGCCTGGGTGATCGACGCCTACACCCTTGCCTACGCCGGGCTGCTGCTCCTGGGCGGGCTCGCCGTACTCGCGCCGTCGTCGCCGTATGGACGACCCGGAAGCGCTGACCCGCGCCTCCCTCCCAGATCAGAAAGAGCGCCTACCTGCGTCTTCCTCTCAGATGAAAGAGCGCTCACCTGCGCCCTCCCCCAGATCAGAAAGGTCGTGTCATGTCCGTCCCTCCTCCCAGCGCCGACTCGTTCTACGCGCCGGGCGACCACTTCGGCCATCTCGGTGAGCTCCTGCGCTCCCGGCGGGTCGAGGTCAAGATCGACGCGGAGGTCACCGCCTGGCAGGTCGTCTACACCTCGGCCGATTCGCGCGACCGGCCGATCGCGGTCTCGGGAACGGTCCTCGTCCCCTCCACCGCCTGGCCGGGCACCGGCCCGCGGCCGATCCTCAGCTACGGGGTCGGCGTGCACGGCCTGGGCCGCGACACCGCGCCGAGTTACCTGATGCGGTCGGGCACCGAGATCGAGATCACGCTGATCGAGCTCGCGCTGGCACGAGGCTGGGCCGTCGCCGTCACCGACGGCGAAGGCCTCGGGATGCCGGGCCCGCACACCTACGGCGCGGGCCGGTCGGGCGCCCACGCGATGCTCGACATCGTCCGCGCGGCCACCGGGCTCGACAGGAGCCTGGCCGCGGGCGGGCCCGTGCTGGTCTGGGGTTACTCGGAAGGCGGACGCTACGCGGCCTGGGCGGCGGAGCTGCAGCCCACCTACGCGCCTGACCTGGACCTGCGGGGCGTGGCGGCGGGCGGGGTCTTCCCCGACCTGCGGGCGGCGGTGAAGGCGATCGACGGGGGACCGTTCTCCGGACTCGGGCTCGCGGTCCTCGTCGGCCTGGCCCACGCCCACCGAGACCCCGCCTTAGGCGAGATCCTCAGCGAGAGCGGGAGAGCGGCCGCCAACCGGGCCGCGACCCTGGACGTGACCGGGCTGATCGTCGAGTTCCCCGAACCCATGCGCCATCACACGATCCGTGAGGAGCCCTGGGACGAGCCCGTATGGCGGGAGCTCCTCGACCGGGAGAAGAACGGCCGTCACGCACCGGACGCGCCGCTCTACCTCTACCACGTCACCGACGACCTGCTGGTCCCCACCCATCTCGGCCGGCAACTGTTCGCGGACTACACCGCCCTGGGCGCCGAGGTGACCTGGGCCGACGTACGGGCCGAGGAACACCTCTCCGGCGCGTTCGCCGGCGCCCCCGACGCCGTCGAGTGGCTCGCCGGTCGCCTGGCCCAGAGCCCCCGCTGATTTCTCCCCGTACGGCGAGTGAGCCGTGCGCGGAGTGAGTCGTACGGCGGATGAGCCGTGCGGAACCATCGAAAGGAACGCGAATGAGCAACCACATTCCCGCCGCGCGCCAGATGGCAGGCGGTGGCGCGTACGAACTTCGCAGGCCGGGGACGCTGCTGGCCGCCACCCTGGGCGCCGCGGTGGCCGCGGTGGCCATGCTGTCGTCGGCGGCGGTCTCCCTGATCGCGGGCAGAAGCCTGCTGCGAAGTTACCTGAGCGACGAACTCGGCTTCGAGGCCGGCTCGGAGGCCGTGAGCTCCCTCGTGGACACGGCGGTTGAGGCCGCGTTCGGCCCCCTCCAGGCTCGGGCGTACGTCTGGCTCTTCCCCGCGGCGGTTCTCGTCCTGCTCCTGCTGCCCGTCCGCGACGGCAGGACGTGGGCCCGGGTCGTGCTGAGCGTCCTCACCCCCGTCGTCGTTCTCCTCGGGCTGCGGGACCTCACGGACATGGTGTCCCCGATCACCGGACTCCTGGCCGCCCTCGCCGTCCTGGGCGCGCTGCTGGCCGTCTTGACGTGCTGGCTTCCCGCGACCAACCGCTATGTCAGGACGCGCAAGCAGGCGCGTCGGTCCCAGCCCGGATGAACACCGGTCCGGCCCGGACGAACATCCGCCCAGTCCATGAGCACAACGGAGGAACGATGATGTCCGTATTCAAGAGAACCGCCCGCCTGGCCGTCGCGCTGGGTGCCGCCACGGCGCTGGCCGTGGGTCTCGCGGCCACGCCCGCCCAGGCCGACGACGTACCCGGCGCCCTGACCGCCCGGCTGACGATCACTAAGGAGGCGGCCGGCTGCAGGGTCCTCACCTTCGGCAAGGTCGGCATGACGCAGGCCCAGGCGCAGTACCTGGTCGACAACGGCGCGACGGCCCAGGTCGAGATCTGGGGCGAGGACGCCGTCTACGACAACCGGCTGTACCGGGCGGGCTACGCGCGGCTGAGCGCGGGATCGGATCGGAACGGGGGAGGGCTGATCATCGTCTCCGTTCCCACGATCCGGTGCTCCCTCCTCGACGAGGACGACTCCTCGCTCGAGGGCGCTGGCGACGAGGTCTACGCCAAGGTCGTCTTCAACGCCCCCGGGTACTCCCGCATGACGAAGCGGACGAACACGGTGCACGGCCGCTACTGAGCCCGGAGCCCGGATCCGGGATCCCGGGCCGGGGGTGCGGGGCCACCTCCTTGTGAACGGTCACGGGGATGCGAGGCACCTCCTTACAAACGATCACGGGGGCAAGGTGCCGCTTCGTGAACGGTCACCGGGATGCGAGGCACCTCCTTACGAACGGTTACAGGAGGCAAGGCACCACTTCGTGAACGGCCAGGGGGTGCGGGCATCTCCCGGTGAGCGGCCGGCGGAAGGCCGCGGGGGCGCGGCCGGCGGCGACGGCCTCGCGGGCCTGGACGACCAGGGGCCGCGGGGCCGTCACGGATGTTCAGGCACCGGTGAGGGCGTGTGACAGGCACGGCGATTCGCGCGCAAGGATGTTGCAAGACGAGTGCAACCGTCCGGCGGCAGCCTGATCACACACCGATCCGAGGAGTCCCGACATGCCCGCCGCTGTGGAGATCGTCACCGTCGACCGTGCGGCCCTCGCTCCACTCACAGGCCCGAAAGGGCACGCGTTCCGCCTCACCTCGAGCCTCACCGCGAGCTGAGGCACGCCGTGGATCGCCGGCCGCTGCTCCTGGTCCCCAACCCGGTCCATGACAAGGCGGACAGGGATCACAGAGGCCCCGTGTCGCGCCGGTCCCGGGCCGGTGACTGCCCGCCGTACCACGAAGGGGTGACACCGGCGGCGGTGGACGGTATCGAGTCGCTGCTCCTCAGCGGGGTGCGCGCCCGGTGCGTCGACGGTGACCTGCGGTCCAGCCGGGAGTGCTTCGACGCGGCGTACCGCATGGCCGAGAGCGAGGGCGACGGTCAGGCGATGGCCGTCGCGGCGCTGGGGCTGTCCGGTCTGTGGGTGCACGAACACCGAGGTGTGATGGCCGCCGCGTCGATCGAGGCGCGCCTGCGGCACGCGTTGTCGGTGGTGGACCCGCGGTCGCCGGAGGCCCTCCGGCTCAGGGTACGGCTGGCCGCCGAGGCCGACTACCGGTCGGGCGGGCACACCGCCGTCCTCGCCATGCTGGAGGAGGCGAGGCGGGCGGACGATCCGACGGCGTGGACCGAGGCGGTCAGCCTGGCCCACCACTGCTTCCTGGGACCCGGCCAGAGCGAGACGCGCCACGAACTCGCCAGGGAACTGGTCGCCGCGGGGTTCCGGACCTCGTGCCGCGGCGATCTGCTGATGGGACTGCTGTGGCGCACCGTCGACCACGTTCTCGACGCGGACCCGCACGCGGAACGCCACCTGGCGGAGCTGCGCGGCCTGCTGGCCCAGCGGGACCACCTCGCGGTCGGGTTCGTGGTGCGGGCGATCGAGGTGATGCTCGGCATCCGCGCGGGGCGGCTGGAGCAGGCCGAGGCCGAGGCGGCCGCCTGTGCCGAACAGGGGACGCGGGCCGGTGACGCGGACGCCGCCGGCTGGTACGGCGCGCAGATAGTGGCCATCCGCTGGTACCAGGGCCGCATCGCCGAGCTGGTCCCGATGCTGGCCGAGGAGGTGAACTCGCCGACGCTCAGCGCCGTGGACAACTCCTACCTGGCCGCGCTGGCGGTCGCCGCGGCCACCGCCGGAGACCACCGGCAGGCGGCAGGCGCGCTGGCGCGGCTGGGGGGCGGCGATCTCGCCCTGCTGCCCCGGTCCAGCAGCTGGCTGGTGACCATGCACGGTGTCGTGGAGGCCGCGTACCTGCTGGGGGACGTCGAGGTCTCGGCGGCGGCCTACGAGCTGCTCGGCCCGTTCACCAGGCTTCCGATGGTGGCCAGTCTCGGCGTCGCGTGTTTCGGCTCCGCCCAGCACGCGCTGGGCGTGGCCGCGCTGACCATGGGCGACGCCCAGCGGGCGGCCGAACACCTGCAGATGGCCGTACGGGGCAACCTGGCCATGGGGCACTGGCCGGCGGCGGTCCTGTCGCGCGTGCGGTGGGCGCAGGCGCTGGTGCTTCGGGCCGGGGCCGGAGACGCCGCCGAGGCGGCCCGGCAACTGGAGGTCGCCACGAGCGAGGCGGCCGAGCTGGGCATGGTCCTGCCCGCCGGGGGAGTACCTGGAGGAGGGCCCGGAGGAGGTTCGGGAGGAGAGCCTGGCGGGGGTCCTGAAGGGGGGTCGCACGCCGCGGCCACCGCCGCCGGGCACGGTGGGCGGCCACCCCTCATGGAGTGCAGGCGCGAGGGCCGCCGGTGGCGGATCGGGCTGGGCCCGCGGAGCGTGCACGTCGAGCACAGCCTGGGGATGGCTTACCTCGCGATCCTGCTGGCCAATCCCCGGTACGAGATCCCGGCCATCGAGCTCGCCGCGGGCCCGGTGGCGCGCGACGGGACGGCCGTGGACACCGGCACCGGCTCCGCCCAGCCGGCCCTGGACGAGGAGGCCATCAGGGCCTACCGCAAACGGCTGTCGCTGTTGCAGGAGGAGATCGACGAACACGAGTCGGCCAACGACGTCGTCCGGGCCGAGCGGCTGCGGGCCGAGCGCGACTGGCTGATCGACGAGCTGGCGTCCGCGACCGGCCTGGCCGGACGGACCAGGAACTTCACCGGCAACGAGGAACGCGCCCGCGTCTCGGTCGGTAAGGCCCTCCGGCGCGCCGTCACCCGTGTCGCCGCCGCCGACCCGGTCCTCGGCGAGGAACTGCGCATGACACTCCGCACCGGACGGCTCTGCTGCTACCAGCCGAAATAGCCTCCACCGGCACCGGCTGGCGGCGGCCCTGCGGGATGGTCGATCGGAAGCGCTTGACCTGGAGAGCGGCGGCTCCTGCTCCGTGTCAGGTGTTTTCCATGCGGCCGGAGAATGACCGGCCGGGGGAACGGCTGGAACGACACGGCGACCGGAACGGCGAACACTCGCGCTGTTCGGCGATTCGGCGATTCGCAGATCCGGCGATCCGGCGATTCAGCGGTTCGGTGATTCGGCGAGGAGCCCGGGGTCAGAGCTCGCCGAGCTCGCCGAGCGGTTTCGTCCAGTAGTCCCGGTCGCGGGGCTCGTCCTCGAAGAGGGCGAGCGCGTCGGAGACGGACTGGCCGGGGCCGATGACGACGTGCATGATCTCGTTGAAGGTCTTGAACGCGTCATCGTCACCGACACGCATCTCCATGTGGTTCATGAGCCGGTACCAGTGCTTCTGCTCGTCCTCGATCAGGGGCAGGAGCTGTTCGCGGCTGAGGGTGCGGGCTTCCTCGACGGTGAGCCGTTTGAAGCGTGCCATGCGCTGATTGTTCCACCAGGAAATCCGGCATTCACGGTCTCTCCGTCTCTGTCTCCTTCCTCCGTTTTCTTCTTCGTCTTCGTTCCTGTCCGGTCCACGTATCACGTTCCACTGGTTCGGCGTCCCACGCGGCTCGCAGAACGAACGCGACCCCGCGAGGCCGCACGAGGCGGACCGGTCCGGTGGCGTTGTACGAGGTGAACGCGACCCAGCGAGGTCGTACGAGGTGAACCGGTCCGGTGGCGCCGTCGTGGGCGGCTCGCTACGCCGGGGTCCGGGCCCTCAGGGCCTGGACGAACCAGTCGAGCACCGGCGTCAGGCTCTCCGGGGCCGACCAGCCGTTGATCACCGCGAGCAGCCGGAGGTACGACTCCCTGCGCGGGTCGTTCGCGCTCTCCAGCCGGACCAGCAACCGGCGCCGGAGGTCGGCGTCGTCGGGGCGGCCGACGACGTGCGCGTACCGGGCCATGACCGCCGCGACGACCGGATCGCTCCGGGACGAGGCCGGGGCGATGCCGGCCGCCAGGGCGGGGCCCGCCTGGTCGCGGACCATCGCGACGGGATCGCGGCGCAGGATGGTGGCGCCGTCCCGGGCGCGCTCGGCCGCGTGCTGTTCGGCCAGGTGCCGCATGACGCCGCGAAACTCCGGGTCCTGGGACAGCTCGGCCAGTTCCACCCAGGCCTCGACCTGCTCGGGTTCGGGGTCGTCGGGCAGTTCGGGGGTCATCGAGCGCCTGGCCCCCGCGAATCCGGGGTCGGCGTCCAGGCCGCCGAAGGCGGTGTCGAGGAAGTCGCCGATCAGGCGTCGGCGTTCGTCCTCGGAGAGTTTGGCCAGCTTGTGCATGAGATCCATCTCCTCGGGGGTGGACCCGCGCCTGGTCACCGCCGTCAGCACCGCGCGCCGCAGCCGCAGCGTCCGGATCTGCACCGCCAGTGCCTCGGCGTGCGCCGCGGCGACCTCGGGGAGCGAGATCTCCCGGTCCACGACCCTGCGGATCGTGGGGAGGTCCACCCCCAGGTCGCGCAGCGTCCGTACGAGGTCCAGGCGGGCGACGGCGTCGATGCCGTAGAGGCGGTGACCGGCCGGGCTGCGGCCGGTCGGCGGCACGATCCCGCGATCGGAGTAGAACCGAACGGTCTTGACCGTGAGCCCGGTCCGCCGGGCCAGATCACCGATCGAGTAGAGCGCGTCGCCGTCCATGCCCCCACCTTGGCGCCTCCCTCTAGGGGAGATACAAATCCGCTCACTCCACAGAAGTGCGAACCCGTTCCATTCATGGGCGGTGCGGGCCCGTACGGGAGACACGAGCCCGTACCGAGGGGCGGAGCTCGCTTGCTTCACCGGGAGCGAACCCACTCGCCGACCGGCCGGTGCTCTCTCCTCCACCTGTCGTGACCAACGAGGTGTACGACCCTCGCCGTCTCGTCTCCCGCTTCGCCTCCGAACCTCGAACCTCGAACCTCGGACTTCGGACCCCGAACGCGTGACGCCAGCGGGCCTCGCAGGCCGTACGTGAGCCCACAGCGATGAGAACGGCACCCCCGCATTGGCCCGCACTCGTCAGGATGGACTGGATCGCGAGCTAGGTTGTATATCTAACTAGCTTGCTTTACCTTCTAAGTAGCACAGCATCCAAGGAGGTTCCGATGTCGTTCACCCCCCTGACACTCGTCCTGTCGGGTGTCCTCGTCGGCTATCTGGCCGTCGTCAGTCCCCTGATCGGCAAGCGCACGTACGACAAGCTGGCCCGCTCGCGTGATCGGGACCCGATGGCCTATCGCCGGACGTACGCGTTCTGGTGCGCCGAGCTGTGGGTGCTGGCCGCCGTGGCGCTGCTCGTCGTCGCGGTGGAGCCGGGCCTCGACGCCGCGGGCATCGGCCTGGTGATCAAGGAGCCGCCGAGCGAGGTCCTCGGGGTGATCGTCGGTTTCCTGGTCGCCGCCACGGTCAGCGTGATCGTGTTCAGGCGGCTGGCGGCCAGAGGAGGGTCCGTTCCCGGTCAGGAGGCCGTCGTCCACCTGCTGCCGCGTACCACGGCCGAGCGCTGGTGCGCGGCGGGCCTGGCGGTGACCGCCGGTGTCACCGAGGAGATCGTCTACCGGGGCCTGCTTATCGCGGTCGGCATGGGCGCGCTCGGCCTGAGCGAGGAGGTCGCCGCCCTCGCCGCTCTGGCGGTGTTCGTCGCGGGGCACCTCTACCAGGGATGGCGCGGCATGTTCGCGGTCACTTTGATCGGATTCGCTCTGACCGCGCTCTACCTGAGAACCGGCAGCCTGCTTCTGCCGATCCTGCTGCACGCCCTGATCGACCTTCGCGGCCTGCTGCTGTCCCCGAACCCGCGTCGTGAATCGGCAAGAGAACTCGTCGGTAACTAGGTGAGACTAGTTGGGAACGCCGTCTAGGTAGGATCGCCACCATGACGAGCGACCGACGCGCGAGCTGGCTCAAGGGTGTGCTCGACCTGCTGGTTCTCGCCAGCCTGACGGCCGGTGAGAACTACGGCTACGAGATCGTCAAAGACCTCGCCGAGTCGGGCCTCGGCCAGATCAAGGGGGGCACCCTCTACCCGGTGCTCAACCGGCTGGAGGAGGCGGGGCTGGTCACCGCGGAGTTCCGGGCGACAGAACGCGGACCCGGCCGCCGCTACTACCAGCTCACCGACCAAGGCAGGCAGACGCTCGCCGAGCAGGGCGGGCTCTGGCTGAGCTTCGACGAGTCGGTGCGCGCCGCGCTGGTCAGGGGCGGCGTCGAGGCGCCCGGCCCGGCGCCCTCCCGGCAACGGGAACACGAACACCAACAGGAACACGAACGCGAAGGGGAGCTCCGATGAACCCCGACTCCGGCGAGACAGCCGAGACGGCCGGGACGGCAGAGACGGCTTCCGGTGAGACGGCCCGCGCCTACTTCGACGACCTCGCCGTACTCCTGGCCGAGGCGGGCATGCCGGCCGACCGGGCCGCCGCCACGGTCGGCGAGCTCGCCGGATACCTCGCCGAGAGCGGCGGAGACCCCGAGGAGGAGTTCGGCCCGGCGGCCGAGCTGGCCGGGGAGCTGGCCGGCACCTCGGGCCCGCCCGCCGAGCCCGCCGCGGACGCCCGTACCTGGAGCTGGACCGCCGACCTATTCCACGACGTCAAGATGCTCAACGAGTACGGCGCGCAGGGCTGGGAGGTCGACAGGGTCGACGCGAGGGGCCTGTTCGTCTGCGCCCGCGATCCCGAGCACCCGCAGCAGTGGGAGTACAGCAGGGAGCTGGTCGCGGGCGGCCGCCGCCGGGGCGTTCTCGACCGGCTCACCCCAGATGGCTGGGAACCGTGCGGCACCTGGGTGGGCTTCGAGTACTTCAAGCGTCCCAGGGCCGCCAGCCTGGGGCCCGCCGCGGAGCTGACCGCGCCTCCTCAGGCTCCCGACCGCGGCCTTTTCCTCAGTCCCGGGTTCTACGCCTTCGTCGCCGGTGTCCTCGTCGTACTGGCGCTGGCGATGGCGGCCCTGCTCCGGTTCGGCAAGCTGGACGGCGACATGAGCACCATCCTGGGCCTGCTCTCCGGGGCGGCCGTGGGCGCGCTGATCCCGATGACCGCGTTGTGGATCGCCCGGCGGCGCGACAGGAGGTCCTGAGCCTCGCCCGAAGGCCGGTACGGCCACCGTCTTGTGTGCGATTCCCTGGGAGCAGCGACACGCCCCCGGCAGCCGGGGGCTGGATCCAGAACGTATGGTGTGGGCTTTTGGTGATGGAAGGTCAGGCCAGAGAGTCGAACTCGCCGGACTTGACGCCACCGATGAACGACTTCCACCCGGCGGGGGCGAAGAGCAGCTTGGGACCACCGGGATTCTTGCTGTCACGAACGGCGACCACCCCGGGCAGGTTGGCGGCCACTTCCACACATTGGCCACCGTTCGACCCTGAACGTGATGACTTTTGCCATACGGCGGCACTCAGGTCCATTCCTGCCTCACATCTGCAATCATTTTGAGGGACATGTGATCAGGATAAGCCCATCGTCGTATCGCCTCATATCGGTTCCAAATTGAGGCCACGAGACTCGAATCGGTTGAGACGTGCCCTTCTGCCGAGGAGTCAGCGTGGATCGCGTCCGGCTGCCCGTCCGGAAGCTCAGCGATCATAAACGCTCCCAGCAGGCCTGACAGGCATCGCTGATCGACGAGCTGGATGGAAACAGCAGAGTTCTGGCCAACCTCCAGCAGGTAGTCGAACTGGCCGCGCATCGTCTCAGGCTCCCCAACCGGCCGACGCAGCGCATTGGTGTCGATGAGGGCCAGAAAAAGTGGCGGATTGTCTCGCTCCAGGATGCGTCGACGCTGAACCCGGGCTTCGATGCGTTGCTCCACCTCCTGAGAGGTCATCCGGGGTTCTTGGCTGAGAACGTGACGGGCATAGGACTCCGTCTGGAGAAGGCCGGGGATGAGGAGAGGATCCCAGGAGCGAAGGACGAGAGCGGTCGGCTCGATCTCCTCGACCCAGCTCTGAAACCAGATCGGGCCGCCGGGCTGGGCGAGGATGCGCTGGCGAAGCCGGGTGAAGGCGTTGCCGTCGGCCGTCGCGAATAGCCGATCGAGCTTCTCTGCGTCTGACTTCGACGGTGTGCGGGTGGCGCCTTCCAGGCGGCTGACCTGGGTCTGCGTGCACCCCAGCCGGGAGGCCACGGCGGACTGCGAGAGCTGCGCGGCCTCCCGTAGCCGACGCATCTCGGCACCGAAGCGCACGCGAGGGGATCCGGGGTCGAGGGGCGGCGCACCTTCCATTGCATTTACTCCCGAATTAGAAAAAACGGACTTAGTGGCCAGTCGGCGATATCGAATCCATTCCAGATAGACCAAAGGCTGTCATCATCCGCGCTGGCCCGGATTGCCGATCCGGTAGTCGGTCGACTACCGACAGGGCATTCTAGGCACAGGAATCCTCTTCACGAAAGTGTTGGTAAGCAAGCGGTAAACCACTTTCTCGACCGGAGACGAATCGGGCCG
This sequence comes from Streptosporangium sp. NPDC002524, assembly GCF_040295985.1. Lineage (NCBI taxonomy): Bacteria > Bacillati > Actinomycetota > Actinomycetes > Streptosporangiales > Streptosporangiaceae > Streptosporangium > Streptosporangium sp. NPDC002524. Next base: position 35,051 of record NZ_JBEOWK010000044.1, read on the forward strand.
GGTATGAATGAGACGGCCCTCTTTCGATCTCCCGTCGCGGGCATCGGAAAGCATTCGGAAGGTGAAACCATGACGACGAGCGAGCCACCGGCAGCACGGATCACGGCTCTAACCCGCGAGGGCATGTTCCTGCCCTGGCTGACGACGGTGATCGGCGTGACCTGGCAACTCCCCTTGGTAGACGAACGAGTATGGGAAGGGTGTGGCGAAGGCGGGCCGGGTGGGTAAAGATTGGTACGTCCCGGCGTCCATCACCCCCCGGAGGTCTCGAATGCGCTTTGCCCGGTTACTCGCCGTCGGTCTGGCGCTGGTGATGGTGACCTCGGGATGTGCTTCCGATCCATCCTTGAAGGATGCGGCAGCGGAGTTGCAGAAGGACACGCAACGCCTGGAAGCCGACGACGTGTTCAAGAACCCGCTCATGAATCTACGAATCCTGCAGCGTCCGGACAAGGATCTTTCCTGCGGGGAAGATAAGGTCAAGCGAGTATTGCGGGCAACGGCAGACGAGGAACGCGTCGACGAATCATTGGATTCCCGCCTGGATAAAGCCCAAAGGGTTATGGAGAACACGCTTTCCCGGATCTTGGGCTACAAGGTGGAGTACGACATCACCCAGGTGGATGCCCCGGAGGGGCGGTTCATCTATGGCAGCAAAGAGGTGGGAGTGGTGGTGAACGTTTACGTGGCGCCGGAGGCGCCTACCTGGCGACTCCACGCACAGACCGCTTGCCTTCCACGGTAAAGATGTTTCCGGGTCAGCTCGAGGGTTTCAGTAGGTTTTCGGCCAGGTCGCTGGTCTGGAATCGTGAGGAATGCTCGACCTTTTTGTCGAGGTTTGCGTTATCGTCCATCCAGCTATCGTAAGCGTCTAACTTTTCTTGAAATAGCTGCTCCCATTTCTTGCCGCCGGTGGCTTCGTGCTTGGCCTCGGCCGCGAGTTCGTCATATGTCTTGAGAGTGCCAGTGGTCGTGTTGAGGAGTTCCGCAGGGGGATCGCTCGCCGGGTAGCCGCCACTGTGGAGAAGGTATGCCATCTCATACTTCACGCGTCTGGCCAGGTTCGCGCGGGTCTCGGTGGCCGCTTGAACCTGTGTCTCGAAACTGTCGGCCCACTTATCCGATAGGCCGCTGAAGATGTAAGCCTGGGCAAACTCCCAGCCGACTTCGGCGACCGGCTTCACGAAGCTAACCCCGCCGAGCATCAAACCGACGGTGTTCTTGGTGATGTCTCGGGTCGTATCGGCGATAGCGTCTTCTTCGCCGAGAACGTCTTTCGCTGCCTTGAACGCGACGCTGCCAAAATCACCGAACATCAGTGAAATGTCGCGGAAGTAATCAGTGTTGCCCTGTGCGTCCATTCTGGCGGCGCCCAGTAAGGCGTCATGGCGAAACTTCGCCACCGTCGAGTCGAACGCGTCAGCGACCTTGTCCTCTCCGACGAAGGTCTTCATGAATTGATAGGTATCGCCGGGGCTGAGATAAAACGCGGGGGTCACCCCGGGGAAGGCTTCCCAATGTTCGGGGATCTGCATGCCGGAGGAACGGTCGGCGGCCCTGTCGAAGCGTCCGCCCGAGACCAGCTCATGGACATACGAATTCGCGACCACGCCCATGGAATCCTTGGCAGGCGATGGCAGGTCGGCGCCGAAGGAGCCCGCGGCTTTTATCAGGTCCAGGGCGAAGGTTGCGGCCTCCGGGCTGTGCTGGCCGGCCTTCTCGGTCTTGGCCTCGGTGCCCGCCTCCATCGCCCGGCCGAAGGCGTCGGCCACCTCGTCCCCGGTGCTCATGCCCTTGGCGTAGTCGAGGAACAGCTTCATCTTGTCGACCTGGCTGAGCTTGACGTCGGCCCCGCCCATCCTGGCGAAGGCGTCCCGTACGGCCACGCCGTCTCCGTCGAGCACCTCCAGGCCCATGGCGACCAGGTCTTCGGGCAGGTCGTACTTATTGCCGCCCAGGGATCCGGCGCGCCATTCCTGCGCGGGCCTCTTCGCGAACTCGTCCAGGACCAGTGCGCGGGCCGCCGCGCTGCGGATGGACGAGGGGGCGTTCGCGCCCTTGAGCAGCGCGAGCCGGTTCCACGCGACGATCTTGCCGTCGACCGGTTTGACCAGGTCGTTTCTGACCTTGGCGAACGCCGGGACGAGAGTGGGGGCGTTCAGGGCCGCGCCGAGGGCTTTACTGAAGGCGGCCAGGTCCTGCTTGGCGGTCTTGCCGCCGGTCACCGCGATGATGCTGGGCAGCGCGTCACGGACCTTAGGCGACAGGAGGGCGAAGAAGGCGGCGGCGGCTTGGGGGTTGTCGGCGAGTTTGGCGACGTCGTCGATGTGTTCGTGGATGAGCTTGGCCTGCGACTCGCCGCTGAAGTTCACGAGGATGTCCTCGCCGTACATCCTGGCCAGGCCCTGGGCGAGGTCGTAGTCCTTCAGCTCGTCGGGGAGGCGGATGAGCCCCTGCCCGCCCGCCGCCATCGACGCCGTGCCGCCTGCCCCGCCCAGCTCCGGAGCGCCGTCGCCCAGGGCTTTGATCAGGTCGATCCGGCCGTGGAGCATGGAGACCTGCCTCCCGCCCCAGTCGGCGATGTCGGTGATCTCCCGGAGCGCGGGGGTCTCGACCCCGTTCTGGCGGAGCTTTCCCTCGAACTCCCTGCTGAACGCGGTCAGCCTGTCGGCGGCGCCGCGCAGGGAGGTGGCGAGCTGACCCATCTGCTCGGGGTCGATGCCGCAGAACTCGGCGGTCGATGTCACGGAACGTTCCCCCTCACGGTCATGACCTCACGGTCGCGACCTCACGGTCATGACCTCGCGATCACGACTTCACGGTCATGACGGTCACGTGCGTCCGGCCATCTCCCGGCGCATGGCGTTCGCCTCGGCCTCGGTCACCAGCGGGGGAGAGCGGCGCAACTCCTCCTCGACCGCGTCCACCACGCTCTGGGCGAGCCGTCCGAGCCGTTGGTGCCGCTCTTCCAGCTCGGTGGTCCAGGTGGTGGCCGTCGGCCCCGTCCAGACCTGTCCCGACCGCATCGCCGAGGAGGCGCGCTGGTATGCCTGCCGCACCTCACCGGCCCTGTATTCGGCTTCGACGAGCAATTGCCTCAGCCGTTCGTGCCGGGGACTGGGCACCATCCGCTCGGCCACGCCACCCCCGCCCTTTTCATGACCCCGTGAAGAAGGAAAAAGTCGCATACCAGAGTAGGTATTGATCGTCTAAGTCGGCAAGTCCCGTACCCGGCCGGCATCGCGCTTCCGCCGATGGTGTCCATGGCCATCCGAACGGACGGAACTGGTATTTCGGTCATTCCCTCTCATGTCAGAGCGACTGCTCCACCTACCGTCATCGGAGTAACGCGTGTCGCTATTCGAAAAGCACATCGACGCGATAGAAATCGCCACCAAGACCGCGTACTGGATGTGTTTCGCCGCCGGTTTCGCGCTGCTCCTCGCCGGTCACGCGACCACGCCCATGGCCGTCGTGATCGGCGTCATCTGGCTGTCTCGCGTCATCCTGTACGAGATCCGGCGGACCCGGACGCGCTGGGACCGCGAGAGTGCCGAGGAATCGGAGCTACGTCGCGAGCAACGGCGCGAGTACCGTGAACGAGAGCTGCGCCTCCAGATCCGGCGGCTACAGCGGCCGTACCGTCGATCACGTCGATCACGTCGATCACGTCGATCACGTCGATCATGTTGACTACGTTGACCACGCACCGCCACCCCGATCCCCGTCCCGGCCGGGCCCGCGACGCCACCGGCACCGTGTTTTCGTCGCCACGGTGATCGGGGCGGCGGGGCCGCGTCCCAGGTGTAGGAAGGATGGAGTCGGGTTGTTAGGTTGAGGCTTGCCCGAAATGCCGTTAAAGGGATGCTCAATGTCGGCACCGTCCGTACTTCCCCCCTCTCTCGTGCGCCTGCTGGCGCGGCCCGTGCCTCCCGGAACCCTCTCCGACCTCAAGCACGTCGTCTTCGTCATGCAGGAGAACCGGTCGTTCGACCACTACTTCGGCCGGATGCGCGGGGTGCGCGGCTACGGGGACCGCAACGCGGTGCTCACCCGGGCCCTGCGCCCGGTCTTCGAGCAGGACGAGGTCCTGCCCTTCTCCGTACGGGAGGCCGCCGGGCGCGCGGGAACCGACCCGATGCTGCTCGACACCCACGACCACAGCTGGCTCGGCACCCAGAACGCCTGGGCGATGGGCTGGAACGACGCCTGGGTGCCCAACAAGGGCCCGTCCACGATGGCGTACTACGACCGCGAGGACATCCCGCTCCACTACGGGCTGGCGGACGCGTTCACGATCTGCGACGCCTACCACTGCTCGGTGCTGAGCTCCACGACGCCGAACCGCAACTACCACGTCTCCGGCCACACGGGCCACGAGCCCGGTACCGGACAGCGGGCCGTCGACAACGGCGCCTGCGAGGAGGACGGGCACCCCGGCTACTCCTGGACCACGGTGCCCGAGCTGCTGACCCGGGCCGGGCACTCCTGGCAGGTCTACCAGGAGTGGGACAACTACCAGTGCAACAACCTGGAGTTCTTCGCCACGTTCAAGGCGGTCATGGCGAAACTTGGACAGAGCAGCATGCACTCCTTCTACGAGAAGGTGCGCGCGTCCGAGGACCCCGCGCCGATGCTCGCCGAGCTGGAGGAGAGGGTGGCGCGCCTCGACCCGGCCGACCGGCTGCTCCACGACCGGGCGCTGCGCCGCACCCGGACGGGCGGGCTGGGCGACTGGTTCGCCGCCGACGTGGCGGCCGGACGCCTCCCCGCCGTCTCGTACGTCGTGACCTCGCTCGCCGACTCCGAACACCCGGAGGGGTCCTCGGCAGTGGAGAGCGGGAAGGTCGTCTACCGGATCCTCGACGCGCTGGCGTCGAGCCCGGAGGTGTGGGCGAGTACCGCGGTCTTCATCACCTACGACGAGAACGACGGCTTCTTCGACCACGTCCCCCCGCCCGTCCCGCCCGACGGGACGCCCGGGGAGTTCGTCGCCGGACGGCCGATCGGCCTGGGCATGCGCGTCCCGATGATCGTCGTGTCGCCGTGGAGCGTGGGGGGCCATGTCTGTTCCCAGACGTTCGACCACAGCTCGACGGTCCGGTTCCTGGAGACCTGGCTCGGCATCAGGGCCCCCGACATCAGCCCCTGGAGGCGGACCGTCGCCGGGGACCTCACCTCCGCCTTCGACTTCGCCCGCCCGGAGGCGTGGCCCACGCCGGACTCACCGGAAACCTCGGACTCACCGGACTCATCGGACTCATCGGACTTACCGGAAGCCATGGACTCGCCGGAGGCACAGGAAGCACCGGAGGCGCCGGGAACGCGGGTTTCCGGCGTCCCGGAGAGCACCTCGACCGGCGGGGGAGTCCCGACCGGCCGCTGGTACCCCGAAGCCCCCGCCGAGCAGCGGATGCCGGTCGGAGAACCGGGCGTCAGGCCCGCCCGCGCGCTGCCGTACCGGGTCGACGCCTCGGCGCGGACCAGTGGCCGCGCCGTCGAGATCGCGATGAGCAACACCGGTACGGAGAGCGCGCACCTGGCACTGTACGGCTACATGGGAGAGCTCGTCCGGCCGCTGCACTTCGACGTGCTCGGCCACGCCCGCGAGGCGGTCTACTTCCCGTGTCCCGCCTACACCCTCGTCCTCACCGGGCCGAACGGCTTCCGCAGGGAGTTCCGGGGCGGGACGGACGACCCGGTGGAGACGTCCAGCGAGATCGACGCGGCCACGCGGACGATCGAGATCGCCGTCGTCAACATCGGTGACGAACCGGCCGACGTGACGATCTCGCCCCTCGCCTACGGCGGGACCGCGCGGACGCTGCGGCTCGCGGCGGGGGAGACCGCGTGGGTGCCGTGGCGGGCCGCGACCGGGTGGTACGACCTGTGGATCACCGTCGCCGGGGACACCGGCTTCGCCCGCCGCCTGATGGGGCACATCGAGAACGGCGAGCCCGGCGTCACGGGCTGACGGCGGCCGGGAACGCCGGGGAGAAATGTCGGTGCGCTCTGGTAAACCGTGGGCCATGGGTGTGAGCGTGGATGAATTCCTGGAGATGTTGAAGCAGCTGCCCGAGACCCAGCAGAGCGACGGCGGCGACTGGGTCTCGCTCAAGGTGCGGGGCAAGGGCTTCGGCTACCTGTGGGAGAAGACGGAGACCGTGGGGCTCAAGGCGACGATCGACGAGCAGATCGCGCTGGTGGCGGAGCGGCCGGAGGTGTTCGAGGTCCAGTTCACCATCGGCCGGTTCGGCTGGGTCGTGGTGCACCTCGCGAAGATCGATGCGGACGAGCTGTTCGAGCTGGTCACCGAGGCCTGGTGCCTGACCGCTCCCAAACGGCTCGTCGACGCTCACGAGGCCACCCACCGGCCGTACGCCTGAGGAGTGCGGGAGGCGCGGCGGATCCGGCGGCGTGCCCGTGCGAGGGCGCGGGGATTCCACGGTGACCGGGTTTCGTGTCGCGGTGACGGGCGCACGCGGGTGAGCTCGTCAGGTACGGGGTGACGGGCATACGCGGGTGAACTCGTCAGGTACGGGGTGACGGCGTACGGGGGTGAGCTCGTCAGGTACGGGGTGACGGGCGCGGGCGGGTGGGCTCGTCACGTGCGGGGTGACGCGCGCCCGGGTGAACTCGCCGGATACGGCGAGGCGACAGGGTGCCGGGCACGAGGCAGTGGGGCGCGGGGCGCCGGGCACGAGGCGCCGGGCGCGGGGCGAGAGGGCATGGAGCGACGGGTGGCCCGCCCCCGAGTGCTCGGTGGGCGGGCCGCCCGTCGCTGGGACGGATCTTCCGCGAGCCTTGCCGGGTCCGCCTCGTTCGCCTTGTCCGCCTACGGCCGCCTCGCCCGCCTCGCGGGGAGGCGAGCGTGCGATCCGGCCCTCCCCGCGGTGAGGCGAGTGTGCGGTCCGGGCCCGCCTCGTGAGGGGCGAGCGTGCGGTCCGGATCCGCCTCATCGCGGGGTGAGCGTTCGGCTCGTGGTCACGGTGACGGGATTCCGGCCTTCGGATCCCCGGTATCCCCGGTATCCCCGGTATCCCCGGTATCCCCGGTGGCCGTGTCGGTCACCCGTCGGCCGACTGTCAGTTGTTGATCCCGCGGCCGGTGCCGCTGCCGCCGATGCTGTCGCTGATGCCGCCGCCGACACCGACGCCCCTGCCGGTACCGACACGATCGCGCCCGCGCTCGCTCATGCCCTCGCGTCCGCGCTCGCGCCTGTCTTCACGCCCGCGCTCGCGCCTGTCTTCGCGCATGTTCTCGCGCCTGCGCTCGCCTCTGTCCTCGCGCCCGTACTCCCGTCCGCGCTCGCGCCTGTCTTCGCGCATGTTCTCGCGCCTGCGCTCGCCTCTGTCCTCGCGCCCGTAGTCCCGTCCGTGCTCGCGCCGGTATTCGCGCCGGGCACGGCACCTGTCGGGGTTCTTGTGTTCGCGGCAGGGCTTCAGGACGGAGGTGCCGGCCGGGGTGCTCGCGGCCATGGTGCCCGCGAGGGCGGACGAGGTCGGCATCGCCGCGGGGACGATGAGAGCGGAGGCCATCATGGCTCCGGCCGCGAGGGCGTTCCTGATCATGGTCATGGCAGATCACTCCACGTCGAATCGGTGTCGAATCGGTCGAGCCCTGGGCGATGCCCGGGCTGGCGGAGCGCCGTGCCGCGTCGAGGACGACGTCAACACGATGCGTAACCTACCCTCACGGTAAGTGGGAGGAGCCGCTGGAGTCTGCTAGTGGATCCCAAAGCCTTGGGGCGGTCAGATTACCCGGGGGTAGCGGAAAGGAACGGGAAGGGGACGATCGGTAACACTCGGCTACCGGTTCCCGCCGGAGGCTCGTGCCCCGAAAGGATGCCATCCGAGGCGGGACCGCCAGAGTTCAGTAGATCATCTCTCCCCGATCGCCCGTTTCGCGGGAAGAATCCCGCTGATCCGGGGCTTCTGCGGCGCCGGGTGCCGGTTTCCCCGGCTTCGCGCGCCCGTCGCCCTGCTGGTTTTTCCGGCTCCGCGGGTTCGTCATCGTGCTGGTTTCCCTGGGCTTGCCCCTCCCGGTCTTCCCGGTCTCCCAGGTCTCCCAGGTCTCCCCGGGTCTTACCGTTCGCCGCCGTGCCGGTTTTCCCGCCTTGGCCGGTACACCACCGCCGCCACCTGTCCGTTCCCCCGATCCAGGCCGTCCCTACGCTGGTTCCTCCGGCCCTGGCTATCTCCACGCCGATTTCCCCGGCCTCGCCCGTTCCCCGCCATGCTGGTTCTCCTGCCCGGTGTGGCCTCCGGGCCGTACGGAGTCCGGGCCGTACAGCGTCCGGGGCCGGTATGAGGGCGCCCGGCAAGGCGTCCGCGCCCGTCAGTGAGGAACGCCGGGGTCGAAAGAGGTGTGCAGGGTGGACGAGGCCACGACCCGGCCCGCGACGACGACGTGCCGGGGCGGGGCGTGCCGGGTCAGGGCCTCGCGGAGGGTCCGTCCCTCCAGGACGACCAGATCGGCGGGTGCCCCGGGTTCCAGGCGGTTGACGGGCAGGCCGGCGACCCGTGCGGCGTCGACGGTCACCATGTCGTACAGCCGTTCCAGGGCGGCGTCGGTGCGGGCGTCGAGCAGGTGGGCCGCGAGGAAGGCCACCTCCAGGAGGTTGTGCCGCCCGAACGGGTAGTAGGCGTCCTCGATGTCGTCCTGGCCGAGCGCGACCGGGACCCCGGCGTCGGCCAGCCGGAAGACCGGCAGGTGGAGCGGCCCGGTGTGCGGATCGCTGACGAAACCGAGCCCCGCGGCGCGGCACAGCCCGGCCAGGCGGCGCAGGTACGGCTCCGGGTAGAGCGCCATCGCCCTGGCGTGCTGGGCGCTGCCGCGTCCGATCATGTTCCGCTCCAGCAGCTCCCGCGCCAGCATCTCGGCCGTGCGCAGCCCCGGATCCCCCGCGTCGTCGACCAGCATGGCGACGCGCAGGCCGTGCCGCTGGGCGAGGTCGACCATGCGCCTCACGTGCTCGGCGGCGTCGGCGTCGGTCCACTCGATCCAGGGGATGCCGCCCACCACGTCCGCGCCGAGTCGTACGGCCTCGGTGACGAGTTCCTCGGTCCCGGGTTCGCGGAGCAGACCGTCCTGCGGGAACGCCACCACCCGCACGTCGACCAGGCCGCGGAACTCCTCGCGCAGCGCCAGCAGCGCCTCCAGCCCGGTGAGCCCGGCCTTCGGGTCGATGTCGGCGAAGGCCTGCACCGCCCGGACGCCGTGCCGTACGGACTCCAGGAGCACCGGCCGGGCGCGTTCGAGGACGGATGGCGCGGTCTGGCCGGTCTTGACGGCGGCGGCCGTCTCGATGGCGCCCATCGCGGCTCCCATCGCGCCCCCGGTGTACTCCGAGAGCGCGGCGGGCCCGGCCCTGTCGAGGGTGTGGACCTTGCACAGGTGCAGGTGGGCGTCCACGAACGGCTCGGTGACCAGAGCGCCGTCGGCGTCGAGGGTCACGCCGGTCGCCGGGCCGAGATCGGGGTCGTCCTCGGCGACGAGGCCGATGAGCCCGCCCGTGGCGGCCAGCGACCACCTGCCGGGACGGCCGCGCAGGGTGGCGTTCCTGATGAGGAGGTCCGGAGTGTCCATGACAGCACGGTAGAAGCACGCCGCGAGGACCGTGACGGCCAGACCTGCCAAGCCGCCGTCCGCAACCGACTGTCCAGGTGAAGTCTCCGGGATCGTTGACAGTTGGAAAGCGCTTTCCTATGGTGTTGCTTGTCCGCCAACACGGACGTGTTCACACATGTGAGCGGTGCGCACTCGCTGGGGGGAATCCGGAGCGCAGGTCGTCCAGGCCTGCCGGACCAGCAAGGAGTTCGGCTGTGAAGAGCAGATTCGTCAGGAGGGCCGCCGCCGTCGTCATCGTCGGCGCGGTCGCCGCGTCCGGATGGGCGTTCGGCACCTCCGCCGCCGCGGCCGATCCGGCACCCGGCGCCTACACCCTCGTCAACGCGAGCAGCGGTCTGTGCCTGACCGTCCCCGGTGCCAGCGGCTCCGACGGCGTGCAGCTCACGCAGTCCGGCTGCGGCGCCACCGGCCAGACCTGGAACCTGACCGCCGCCGGAAGCGGGTTCCAGCTCAAGGCCGCGCACAGCGGCAAGTGCGCCGGGGTCCAGGGCGCGAGCACCTCGGCGGGCAAGGCCGTCCAGCAGGAAGGCTGCTCGGGAGCCTCCTCCCAGACGTGGAACCTGACCGCCTCCGGGTCGAACTACCGGGTGGCCAACGCCAACGGCGGCAAGTGCCTCAACACCAAGGACAACTCCACCTCCTCCGGAGCCCTCGTCCAGCAGAACTCCTGCGACTCCGTCGCCACCAAGCAGTGGCGGTTCGCCCCCGCGGGCGGCACGCAGCCGACGCCGACCCCGACCGTCACCCCCACTCCCACCCCCACCCCCACCCCGACGCCCACGGTCACCCCCACCCCCGGCAACCCGGGCAACGCGAGCGGCCTGGTGGGTTTCGCGACCCTCAACAAATATGGCCGCAACGGCACGAACGGCGGCACGGGCGGCCAGACGGTGACCGTCGGCAACTACGCGCAGCTGGCGGCGGCCGTCGCCGACGACACCCCCCGGATCGTCCGCGTGTCGGGCACGATCACCGGTAACGGCACGGACATGCTGGACGTCGGGTCGAACAAGACCATCATCGGCGTCGGGACGAACGCGACGATCAGCGGATTCGGCCTCGACGTCAACGGCTGGGGCCCGGAGGAGGTCGCCTGGGGCGGCGACCTCTGCGACCCCGCCGAGCGGGACAGGTTCACCCACGTGCAGAACGTGATCATCCGGAACCTCTCGTTCAGGAACTCCCCGGACGACTCCGTCAACGTGCAGTGCTACTCCCACCACGTGTGGATCGACCACAACACGTTCTACCCGGCCGCCGACGGCTCGGTGGACATCAAGCGGGGCTCCGACCTGGCGACGGTCTCGTACAACCGCTACGCCGGTACGGACAAGTCGATGCTGCTGGGCCACAGCGACAGCAACGGCTCCCAGGACACCGGCTACCTGAACGTCACCTACCACCACAACTGGTTCGACGGGTCGAACACCCGCCACCCGAGGGTGCGGTTCGGGTACGCCCACGTGTTCGCCAACTACGTGGACGTCGACGACTACTTCATCGGCCTGGGCGTGAACGGCAGGATCTACGCCGAGAGCAACCACGTGAAGGGCGCCAAGACGATCACCGAGGACTTCGGCAACGCGAGCCTCACCTGGGCGAGCAGCAACTACTACGACATCGCCACGATCCGGCGGGCGCAGAGCAGCGGCAGCACCATGAGCGACTGGTTGCGCGCCGACGGAGCCGTCTCGCGGCCGTCGTACTCCTACTCGGCCGGATCCGCCTCCTCCACCCCGCCGTCCGCGGGCGCCGGCGTCGGCGGCGCGGAAACGATCCCCTAGACGAGTAAGTCCGAAGTCTGGTCAGTGATCGTAGGCGATCAATGATCGGGTGATGGGCTGGCCGGTGGCGCGGTTGTGCCAGATCGCGGCG
>NZ_JBEOWK010000045.1:0-45699 GCF_040295985.1 Streptosporangium sp. NPDC002524
GCCCCGGCGGGGGGGGGGGCCGCCGCGGGGCCGGGGCCGCCCCCCGGGGGGGGGCCCCGCGCCCCGCCGGGCCCCGGCCCCCGCGCCGTTCGGGGCCCGCGCCGTCCGGGGGCCGCGCCGTCCGGGGGCCGCGTCGTCAGGAGGGCCGCGCCGTCCGGGATTCCCTGCCGTCCGGGGGCCGCGTCGTCCGGGGGAGCGCGCCGTCGTGATCGTCCGGGGTGCTCGTTCGGGAGACCGGGGCCCTCGTCCCGGGGAGACAGGGGCCCTCGTCCCGGGGGACCGGGGCGTTCCCCGCGCCGCACGTCACCCCTCCCGGCGCATTGGAGGCGGGCCGGGCTGTTCTCCCGGCCGATACAGGCGCAGACTGGGCGGATGGAGTCGCGAGCGGCGGTCGACGACGCCGCGCTCGGGCGCGAGGCGTGGTCCGTGCTCGACGCGAACTGGACGGGGTCCGCGACCGTCCCCGCCCCCGGCCTCTACCCCCACCAGTGGAACTGGGACTCCACCTTCGTCGCGATGGGCCTGGCCCGCTGGGACACCCGCAGGGCCGGGACCGAGCTGATCAGCCTGCTGGCGGGGCAGTGGGGCACCGGGATGGTGCCGCACATCGTCTTCCGTCCCGTCCACGCGGAGAACTACTTCCCGGGCCCCTCGGTCTGGCGCTCCCCGGACCATCCGGCCGCCCCGAACGCCGTGTGCACCTCCGGGCTGACGCAGCCGCCGCTGCACGCGCTGGCCCTGTGGTGGATCTGGCGGCACGCGGCCGACCGCGACACGGCCGTGGCCCTCGTACGGCGGATCTATCCGATGCTCGCCGCCCAGCACGACTACCTCGCCACCTCCAGGGACCTCGGCGGGGGAGGGCTGGCCGCGATCGTGCACCCCTGGGAGTCCGGGATGGACGACAGCCCCGCCTGGGACGCGCCGCTGGAGGCGCTGCCCTCGGTACGCCACGCCTACCGGCGGCGCGGGGAGCCCTCCGACCGGCTTCCCGACAGCCGCCACGACCGCTACATGGCCCTCGTCCTGGGCTACCGGGACTCCGGCTACGATCCGGCCTACCTTCGGGACGAGCACCCGTTCGCGGTCGAGGACCCGATGTTCAACGGGATCTGGCTCGCCTCCTGCCAGGCTCTCGCCGAGCTGGCCCCGGTGGCGGGCGCGGACGCGGGCCCGTACCGGGAGGCGGCGGAGCGGATCCGCGCGGCGCTGCTGGAGCGTCTCTGGGACGACGGCGTCTTCCGCGCCCGCGACCTGCGCGGAGAGCGGCTCAGCCCCGTCTGCACGGTCGGCTGCTTCGGGCCGATGCTCGACCGGGAGATGCCCGCCGATCGGGTCGCGGAGCTGGTGAGGGTGCTGGAGTCGGCCCGTTTCATGGGGGCCGCCGGATACCCGGTGCCGAGCTGCGAGATCCGCGCCCAGCAGTTCGACCGGTCCTGCTACTGGCGCGGGCCGTCCTGGGTGAACACCAACTGGCTGTTGCGGCGGGCGGCGGGCGCGCACGACCTGGCGGGGCTGGTGCGGGTGCTCGGCTCGGGCACCCTGCGCCTCGTACGGCAGGCGGGGTTCCGCGAGTGCTTCGACCCCTTCGACGGCAGCGGGCGGGGCAGCCGGGACTTCTCCTGGTCGGCCGCGCTCACCCTCGACCTGCTGGCGGATACCGTGGAACGGTGAAGCTCTTCAATCGCATGCCCTCCGAGGTCCGCGCGGCCGTCGTGCCCGGTGACCGGGTGCTCACCTACGCCGAGGGGCCCGACGGCTACGTGATCGCCGCGGACAAGGCCCTCTATCTGGGCGGTGAGCGCCTGCCCTGGTTCCGGGTGGATCGCGGGGTGTGGGACGAGGAGGGGCTCACGGTCGGCACCACCGACGGGCGGTCGCACCGGGCCCTGCTGCCCGAGCCCGGCCGGATCCCCGAGACCGTGCGGGAGCGGGTCACCGCCTCGATCGTGGTCAACCAGTACGTCCCGCTGGACGCGCGAGGGGGAGTGCGGCTGGTGGCGAGGAAGACCGACACCGATCAGCTGGTCTGGGAGTTCGTCTTCGACGCCGGTCTCGACCCGGAGGACCCCGGCCTGCGCGCCCTGGCGGAGCAGGCGCTTGAAGAGACTCGCCGGAGCTTCGGCGTCTGAGATCCAGGGGCCGGGGCGACCGGCTCGTTCCGGTACGAGCCACCCCGCTCCCGTAGGAACCGGATTTCCACGCGAGTCCGGTCTCTGTTCGAGCGTGCGGGCGGGGCGAGTGAAGATCGACCCTGGAAACGCGAAAGGCCCCTGGTGGGGCCTTTCGCACCGGCGGGCCGTTCCCGGCCCGTGGGTGCCGACGGGGCGGCGGCTGGAGGGGTCAGTAGGGCGCGTTGGTCCTCTGGTTCTCCGGCCAGCCGGTGCCCGTGTCGTCGTGCTCCTCGCCGTGCCAGCCGTTGGCCGAGCGCAGGAACGGCAGCCGGTTCCTGGCCACGTCGCTCACCTTGGTCCTCGCCACCCCCGTCGCCTTGGAGACCTTGGCGCCCATCAGGCCGGCCGTCTCCTGCACGGCGGGATTGTCGGAGACCCGCTGGGCCAGCCGCTTGATCTGCTCGTACCGCTCCCGTCCGGCGCGGCTTCCCAGGATGTAGCCGGCCGCGAATCCCACTCCGAGCATCAGTCGATAACGCATGTCCACCTCCACAAGCATGTTCCGCGGACCCTGTCCTGTGATCACTCGCGGATCGCCTCGTCTCGCCCCTACCCCGGAGTATCGATGCGACACACACCCATGGAGTGCGCTAATCTATTCCTGCGCCGCAAGGAACGGGGAACACCCGGTCCGACCAGCGCAAAGCGCAATCCCGTGTAGCTCAATCGGCAGAGCAGCCGGCTGTTAACCGGCAGGTTATAGGTTCGAGTCCTATCGCGGGAGCTCGTTGAAAGGCCCCGGAAGCCCCGCTTCCGGGGCCTTCGCCGTTCTTTCGGCCCGATCCGGACGGCCTCTCACGTCGCGATTCGCCGGACAAACCACGGTGAATCACAGAAAATGAGGAACGCCGCGCCCGGTGCCGCCCTGATCGCGGTGAGTGAGCCGACGCGCGGTTGCCGCGGACAACAGCGATCGCAGCGGGGAAGGGCCGCCGCGTCCAGGGCATCTGCGCCGCCCGGAACGGTCGCCGTGCCCGTGAGCCACAATTGGCGGTCTTTCTGTGCTGACCTGGCGAAGGTCCCGGCGGCGTGCGCCGGATCCGGTCCGCGACGTCCCCGGTCTCCTCGGTGCCCCCGGCGTCCCCGGCGTCTCCGGTGTCCCCGCCGTTCTCGGGGGTGCCCACGAGGTGGCCCCGGTCGACGTGGCGGCGGCCGAGGACTATCTCAGGCTGTTCCACGCGGAGAATCCCGGCGCGGGAGTCCTGCGCGAACGCCTGCGCGAGGTCCGGCAGGAGATCGCCAGGACCGGGACGTACACCCACACCCCCGGTGAGCTGATCTTCGGCGCCAGGGTGGCCTGGCGCAACAGCGGCAGGTGCATCGGGCGCCTGTACTGGCGCTCGCTGCGGGTGCGCGACCGGCGGCACGTCACCACGGCGGAGGGGGTCGCCGTCGAGTGCGTGAACCACCTGCGGGACGCGGCGCCGAGCCGCCGGATCCGCCCGACGATCACCGTCTTCCCCCAGGACCGGCCCGGGGTCCCCGGGCCGCGGATCTGGAACGAGCAGCTCATCCGCTACGCCGGGTACGCGATGGAGGACGGCTCGGTCGTCGGGGACCCCCGGTACACCGGTTTCACCGCGACGCTGCGCGAGCTGGGCTGGCCGGGCGGCCCCGGAAGCCCCTTCGACGTCCTCCCGCTGGCGATCTCGCTGGGGGACGGGCCGCCGCTGCTGTCCACGATCCCCGGCGACGCCGTGCTGGAGGTCGCGCTCTCGCACCCCGCCCACCCGTGGTTCGAGCAGCTGGGACTGCGCTGGCACGCCGTGCCGGTCATCTCGAACATGTGCCTGGAGATCGGCGGGATCTGCTACCGGGCGGCCCCGTTCAACGGCTGGTACATGGGCACCGAGATCGGCGCCCGCAACCTGGCCGACACCGACCGCTACGACCTGATGCCGCTGATCGCCCGGCGCATGGGACTGGACACCGGGAGCGACCGCTCGCTCTGGCGGGACTACGCGCTGGTGGAGCTGAACGTGGCGGTCCTGCACTCCTTCGAGCGGGCGGGGGTGACGATGACGGACCACCACACCGAGTCCAGGCACTTCCTGATGCACGTGGAACGCGAGGAGAGGGAGGGACGGGTCTGCCCGGCCGACTGGACCTGGATCGTCCCTCCCATGTCGTCCTCGGCCACGCCGGTCTTCCACCGCTACTACGAGGACCGGCTGCTCTCGCCGAACTTCGTCCACCATCCGGACTCCCTGGCGCGTGCACTCGGTCACTGGACTGCAACGGGGTGTTAATCCGGAGGAAACGTACCGGCGATGCACTTGCAGTGACCCACCTCATGGTGGGGCGCACCTAGGGTTCCGCCGCCGCCGACGCCGGGCGTCACGACCGTGAGGCCGTACGGCGTCGGCGCGGGACTGGTCCGAGAGGTGCAGGCGGCCGCGCGGCCGTTCCACGGCGGGACAAAAGCCCGGGAGGCCGGCCGACCCCGGCTGCCCTCCGGCCGGGTTCCGAGCTGATCGGAGCTCCATGCACTGGCACCCGTCCGCTTCCGACCCCGCCCGCCAGGGCCCCTCCGGCGCGGCCCCCTCGGGCCCCGGCCGGTACGGCCCCGAGGCCCGCTTCGCCGTCGACCGCGAGGCCGAACTGCCCACCACCAACTGGGAACGCGAGATCGCCTGGGCCCTGGAGGTGGGCCTGCAGGGCGCCGACTCCATCGTCGACCGGCGCATCCCGACCTTCTCCCGGGGCGAGCTGCCGCACTTCGCGGGGATCAACACCTTCCTCAAGGCCCCGTACGTCGAGGACGTGCGGCGCTGCGGCGCGTACGACGTGGCGATCATGGGCGCGCCCTTCGACGGCGGCACGACCTACCGCTCGGGCACCCGCTTCGGCCCGCAGGGCATCAGGAAGATCTCCGCCCTGTACGGCCCCTACAGCTTCGAGCTGGGGGTGGACCTGCGCGAGTCGATCACGATGGCCGACCTCGGGGACGTGTTCACCATCCCCGGCAACATCGAGAAGACCTTCGACCAGATCTCCAAGGCCGTCTCGCACGTCTACTCCAGCGGGGCGTTCCCGGTCGTCCTGGGCGGGGACCACTCCATCGGGTACCCGACCGTGCGCGGCGTGGCCGAGCACCTTTCCGGCAATCTCGGGATCATCCACTTCGACCGGCACGTGGACACCCAGGAGACCGACCTCGACGAGCGCATGCACACCACGCCGTGGTTCCACGCGACCGACATCCCCAACGTGCCGCCGCAGAACCTGGTGCAGATCGGCATCGGCGGCTGGCAGGCGCCCCGCCCCGGGGTGAAGGTCGGCCGCGAGCGCGGCACCACGATCATGACGGTCACCGACTGCGTGGAGATGGGCATCGAGGCGGCGGCCGAGCGCGCGCTGGAGGTCGCCTGGAAGGACGCCGAGGCCGTGTGGCTCTCCTTCGACGTCGACTGCCTGGACGCCGCCTTCGTCCCCGGCACCGGCTGGCCGGAACCCGGCGGCTTCCTGCCGCGCGAGGTCCTGAAGTTCATCCAGATCATCGCCGACGCGGCGCCGCTGGCCGGGATCGAGGTCGTGGAGTGCTCCCCGCCCTACGACAACGCGGAGATCACCTCGTTGATCGCCACCCGCGTCATCTGCGACACCCTCGGCTGCCTGGTCCGTTCCGGGCACCTGCCCGCGAGAAAGGGAGCCTCCTGATGCTCCGCCGCCCGCTCGTCACCTTCCGTCCGCTCGGCCTGCTCCGCTCGTTTCGGTCGCCCGGTCTGCTCCGCGCCTTTCCTCCGCTCCGGTCGAGGGTCCCGCTTCGCCTGCTCGTCCCGCTCTGCCTGCTCGCCGTCTGCGCGGCGTGCGCGTCCGCCCCGGGAGGGGCCGCCGAGCCCGCGGCCTCCGGCGGGAAGAAGACCCTCACGCTGGGCTTCTCCGCCTGGCCCGGCTGGTTCCCCTGGCAGGTCGCCCAGGAGAAGGGGCTGTTCGCCAAGAACGGCCTGGAGGTCGAGCTGAAGTACTTCGACAGCTACACCGACAGCCTGACCGCGCTGGCCACCGGCAACGTCGACGCCAACAGCCAGACGCTCAACGACACCCTCGCCTCGGTGTCCGGCGGGGCGAAGCAGACGATCGTGCTGGTCAACGACAACTCCACCGGCAACGACCAGATCATCGCCAGGTCCGGCATCTCCGCGGTGGCCGACCTGAAGGGGAAGACGGTCGCGGCCGAGCAGGGGACGGTCGACCACTACCTGCTGCTGCTCGCGCTGCGGAAGGCGGGGCTCACCGAGAAGGACGTCACCTTCAAGCCGCTGCCGACCGACGCCGCCGCCGCGGCCTTCAAGGCGGGCCAGGTGGACGCGGTCGGGGTGTTCGCGCCCTTCACCACCACCGCCCTGGAACTGCCGGGTTCGACGGCGATCGCCACCTCCAAGGACTTCCCCGGGGCCGTCCCCGACCATCTGGTGGTGGCCGCCTCGCTGGTCGCCGAGCGTCCGCAGGAGGTGCAGGCGCTGGTGAAGACCTGGTTCGAGACCCTGGAGTGGATCGCCGCCAACAAGGCCGACGCCACCGCGATCATGGCCAAGCGGGCGGGGGTGAGCGAGGCCGACTACGCGAGCTACGACGCGGGGACCACGATCTTCTCCCTGGAGGACAACCTCGCCGCCTTCGAACCCGGCGACACCGGCGACCACCTCGACAACCAGGCCGCCCTGATCGCGAAGTTCCTCGTCGACTCGGGCCTGGCCGACACCGAGCCCTCGCTGGACGGCCTGTTCGAGCCGAAGTTCGTCAGGAGTCTCAAGCCGTGAGAGCCGCCGGGGCCGCAGGAGCCGCGAGAGCCGCGAGAGCTGTGAAAGCCGTGAGAACGGGAGCGCCGACATGGAGACAGCGCCGGGCGACGACCGGTTGTGGCCGGGGCGGGTCCGGCTCGCCCTGCTCGCCACCCGGAAGGTCGAGGCCCTGATGAGCGCGCGGACCGCCGAGCCCGTCGCGTCCCCCGACGCGGGGCGGCGGGACTGGGAGCCGCTGCCCCGGCGTTCGGACCGGCCAGGACACCTCCGGGGATTCCGGGGATTCCGGGGATTCCGGGGACGCCGCCCCGGCTCCGGCTCCGACCCGTCCGGCGGGAACGGGCCGCTAGAGGGGAAGGGACCGGTCGAGGGGAAGGGACCGGTCGAAGGCGGAGGGCCGGACGAGGGGAAAGAGCCGGTCGAAGGCGAAAGGCCGGTCGCGGGGAGGGGCCGAGCCGGCGGGCAGGGGCGATCGGACAGGCAGGGGCGATCGGACAGGCAGGGGCCGTCCGTCCGGGCCCGCTGGGGCCTGCGGGTGGCCTCGGTGCTGTTCCCGCTCGCCCTCTGGGCCGCCGTCTGCTCGGCGGAGCTGGTCGATCCCACCTTCCTGCCCTCCCCGCTGGCCGTCCTGGAGGCGTTCGCGGAGATGCTGGGCACCGGACAGCTGCTCGACGACACCCTCGCCAGCCTCGGCAGGGTCGGTGCCGGGTTCGGGCTGGCGGTGCTGATCTCGGTGCCGCTGGGCGTCGCGATGGGCACCTCGGCCGTGGCGCTGGCGCTGCTGGAACCGGTCGTCGGCCTGCTCCGCTACATGCCCGCCGCGGCCTTCATCCCCCTGCTGATCATCTGGCTGGGTCTCGGCGAGCCCTCCAAGATCGCGATTCTCGTGCTGGGCGTGGTGTTCTTCAACACGCTGATGGTCGCCGACGCCGTACGGCGGGTGCCCGGCGAGCTGGGCCAGGCCGCGGCCACCCTCGGTGCCCGGCGCGGCGAGATTCTCAGGAAGGTGACCTGGCCGTACGCGCTCCCGGCGGTCGTGGACGCGGCGCGGATCAACGCCGCCGCCGCGTGGAACTTCGTGGTGGTGGCCGAGCTCATCGCGGCCGAGTCGGGACTCGGCTACCGGATCGTCCGGGCCCAGCGGTTCCTGCAGACCGACAAGATCTTCGCGGTGCTCATCGTGATCGGGGTCGTCGGCCTGCTGATCGACGTGGCGCTGCGCGTCCTGCGCGATCGCCTCGGGAGGTGGGTGGTGTGAGGTCCATGGCACGGGTGCCGGGGTCGACGTCACGGGTGCCCAGGTCCGCGTCGCGAGTGCCGGGGTCCGCGTCGCGGGTGGTGCGGGCCGCGTCGTGGGTGCCGGGTGACCGTTTACGGAGGTGGGCGGCATGACGCTCGTGCTGCGCGGCGTGGCCAAGGACTACGGGACCACGCGCGTCCTGGACGGCATCGACCTGTCGATGGAGCCGGGCGAGTT
Source organism: Streptosporangium sp. NPDC002524 (assembly GCF_040295985.1). Lineage (NCBI taxonomy): Bacteria > Bacillati > Actinomycetota > Actinomycetes > Streptosporangiales > Streptosporangiaceae > Streptosporangium > Streptosporangium sp. NPDC002524. The sequence continues at coordinate 8,397 of NZ_JBEOWK010000045.1, forward strand.
CGTGTGCGTGGTCGGGGCGAGCGGCTCGGGAAAGTCGACGCTCCTGTCGTTGATCGCGGGGCTCACCCCGGCGAGCGCGGGATCCATCTCGCTCGCCGGGGAACCCGTCACCGGCCCGGGGCCCGAGCGCGGGCTGGTCTTCCAGTCGGGCGCGCTGTTCCCCTTCCTCACCGTCGCCGAGAACGTGGCCTTCGGGCTGCGGCTGCTGCCGATCTCCCGGGCGGACCGGGAGCGGCGGGTCCGCTGGTATCTCGGCGAGGTCGGGCTGTCGGCCCTGGCGGGCGCGTTGCCCCGGCAGCTGTCCGGGGGGCAGCGGCAGCGGGTGGCGATCGCGAGGGCACTGGCGTGCGAGCCGGCCGTACTGCTGCTGGACGAGCCCTTCGGCGCGCTGGACGTACAGACCAAGGAGGACATGCAGCTCTTCCTGCGCGAGGTGTGGCGCGACACGGGCACGACCGTGCTGATGGTCACCCACGACGTGGAGGAGGCCGTCCTGCTCGCCCAGCGGGTGCTCGTCTTCGCCTGCGGTCCCGGCAGGGTCGCCGCCGAGGTCCCGATCGGCCTGCCCGCCTACCGGGCGCTCACCGTCAAGCGGACCTCCTCCTTCCTGGGACTGCGCGCCACGGTCGAGGACCTGGTCCGCTCGCACATGCTGACGCCGGAGAGGGAAAAGGTGTAGAACGATATTCTGTGACTCTCCGGGCGGGTGTCCCGGTCGGCTTTCGAGGGAGATGCGGGATGGTCGATCTGGTGCTGTCGTCGATCGAGCGGGGCGTGCTGACGCTGACGTTCAACCGCCCGGACCGGCTCAACGCCTGGACCGACGAGATGGGCCGCCGCTACTTCGACCAGCTGGCCGACGCGGAGAAGAACCCCGAGGTCCGGGTGATCGTGGTCACCGGCGCGGGGCGGGGTTTCTGCGCCGGTGCGGACTTCCGGACGCTCACCGCCCTGCAGGACGGCTCCTACGCGGGACAGCCCGACCCGCGTCCCACCACCTTCCCGACCACGATCCGCAAACCGGTCATCGCCGCCGTCAACGGCGCCTGCGCCGGGCTCGGCATGGTCCACGCCCTGCTCTGCGACCTGGTCTTCACCGCCGCCGAGGCCAAGTGGACCACCGCCTTCGCCCGGCGCGGCCTGATCGCCGAGTACGGCATGTCGTGGGTCCTGCCTCGCCTGATCGGTCAGGCCAGGGCCATGGACCTGCTGCTGTCGGGCCGTACGTTCACCGGCGCCGAGGCGTACGAGCTGGGCCTGGCCGGGCGGTCGGTGCCGGGGGAGGGGCTGATGGAGGAGACGCTCGCCTACGCCCGCGAGCTGGCGACGCACAGCTCCCCGGCCTCGATGGCCGTGATCAAGCGTCAGGTCTGGGGTGACTGGCAGCAGAGCCTGGAGGCGTCGGAGCGGGCCGCGACGCGCCTGATGGCCGAGTCCTTCGGCCGGCCGGACTTCGCCGAGGGCGTCGCCAGCTTCGTCGAGCGCCGCGCCCCCGGTTTCCCGCCCCTGTAGGTCCTGTGTAGGTCTTTCGAACGTCCCGGCGGCCTTCCGTTTCGTCGAGCGCGCGATGCCGTGGAGCACGGGACGCCGCCGGGACGCCGAGGTGGGATGGCGTCCGGCGCGAGTGGGGTGAGGCCGTCCGGGATCAGGCGGGCGACTCTCCGGTGACGAGCACCGCGAGGCCGTCGAGGATGCGCTCCATGCCGAAGTCGAACTCGTCCTCGGGGCCGCTGGACATGTCGAAGACCCGGCCTTCGAGAAGCTCGTGGATCTCGGGGAAGCGCTCGGCGTCGGTGAGCCTGGCGAGCGCCTGGCCGTAATCGGACAGCATCTCCTCGTCGGTGACCTGGGAGGCGTCGAAGGCCTCCTGGAGGTCGGCCAGGAGCGCCACCTCGGTCCTGACGAAGCCGTTGACCAGCAGCAGCGCCGCCATCTTCGTGCCCGGGTCGAGCCCGGTGCCGCGCAGGCAGCGCAGCCCGGCCTCCAGCCAGGCGACGTGGTTGGGCATGATCCCCGGGCCCGTGATGGGGATGCGCAGCGACCAGGGGTGCCGTTGCAGGGCGGCGCGCATGGCGGCGGCCCAGCGGTGGATGCCGCGCCGCCAGTCGTCGCCCGGCTCCGGGAGGGTGGGGGGCGGGCCGAGCACCGCGTCCGTGATGAGCGTGAGCAGGTCGTCCTTGGCGGAGACGTAGCGGTAGAGAGCCATCGTGGAGACGCCGAGCTCAGCGGCGATCTTGCTCATCGAGACCGCGGCGAGCCCGTCGGCGGAGCCCACCCGCAGGGCCGCCTCCACGATGTGCTCCAGGCTCAGGGTGCGCTTGGGACCCTTGCCCGGCCGCTCGCGCAGGCCCCAGGCGATCTCCACGCTCTCCGGCACTTCCATCGCGCTCCCGGGCTTGACCGTCCTTTCCTGCGAGTGTATACCTTACGCAATATCGCGTATGCCATAAACAGTAGAGCGTACGCCATACACAGGAGGGGTAGTGGAACCAGCGATAGAGGTGTCCGGCCTCACCAAGTCCTACGGCCGGGTCGCCGTGCTGACCGGTGTCGACCTGCGCGTCGCCAAGGGCAGCGTGTACGCGCTGCTCGGTTCCAACGGCGCGGGCAAGACGACGACCGTGCGCACCCTGGCGACGTTGGTCGCGCCGGACGCGGGACGGGCCACGGTCGCCGGGTTCGACGTCGTACGCGACCGCCGCCGCGTCCGCCGCGCCATCAGCCTGACCGGCCAGCACGCGGCGGTCGACGAGCTGCTCACCGGCGAGGAGAACCTCCGGATGATGGGACGGCTGTCCGGCCTGTCACGCGGAGGGGCCCGCCGCAGGGCGGCCGAGCTGCTGGAGCGGTTCGACCTGGTCGAGGCGGGGAAGCGGCGGGTAGGCACGTACTCGGGGGGCATGTGGCGACGCCTGGACCTGGCCGCGGGGCTCGTCGGCGCGCCCTCGGTGATCTTTCTCGACGAGCCGACCACGGGGCTCGACGTGCGGAGCAGGCAGGCGATGTGGGAGGTGATCACCCGCCTCACCGGGTCGGGCACCACGGTCTTCCTGACCACCCAGTACCTGGAGGAGGCCGACAGCCTGGCCGACAGGATCGCGCTGCTCGACGGGGGGCGCGTGGTGGCGGAGGGCACCGCCGACGAGCTCAAGGCGAGGGTCGCCGCCTGGCGGCTGGACCTCGTCCTGGCCGACGCCCGGTCGTTCGCCGAGGTGACGCGCCTGCTCGGGGCGCGTGCCGTCCACACCGATCCCGGCAGGCTGACCGTCGGGGCGGCCACCGGCGGGAGCGCCGCGGAGATCCGCGCGCTGCTGGACGAGGTCGACCCGGGGCGTTCGGCGGTCGAGCGGTTCACCGTGCGGGGCGCCACGCTCGACGACGCGTTCCTCGCGCTGACGAACAGGGAGCCGGCGAGCGGGGGGCGGACGAACAGGGATTCGACGAAGGGGGAGCCGATGAACAGGGAGCCGGCGAACGGTCGGCCGGCGAACGGTGGGCCGGCGAGCGGGGAGCGGGCCGGTGTCTGAACTCGTCGCCTGGCCGGTGATGACCGGCCGTGCCGTCCGGCTGTCGCTGCGCAACCTCGACGCGCTGCTCACCTCGTTCCTGATGCCCGTCCTGGTCATGCTGCTGTTCGTCTACCTGTTCGGCGGCGCGATCCAGACCGGCGTCGACTACGTCACCTACGCCGTCCCCGGCATCCTCGTCATGTGCGCGTCCTACGGCGCCTCCCTGACCGCGGTCGCCGTCAGCCAGGACATGAGCCGGGGGATCGTCGACAGGTTCAGGTCGATGGACGTCGGCGGCGGGGCGTTCCTGGGCGGGCACGTGGCCGCCAGCACCGTGCGCAACCTCGCCTCGCTCGTCATCGTGTTCGTCGTCGCGTTTCTGCTCGGCTTCCGGGCGGAGGCGGGCCTGTCCGGCTGGGCCGCGGCGGCGGGGATCCTGGTGGTGTTCGTCCTGGCCGTCTCCGCGGTCTCGGCCGTGGTCGGCCTGCTGTCCAGGACGCCGGAGGCGGCGGGCGGCTTCACCTTCCTCGTGATGTTCCTGCCCTACCCGAGCAGCGCCTTCGTCCCGGTGCACACCATGCCCGCGTGGCTGCACGGGTTCGCGGAGAACCAGCCGGCCACGCCGATCATCGAGTCCGTGCGCGGCCTGCTGCTCGGTCAGCCGGTGGGGAGCGACCCGTGGAAGGCGCTGGCCTGGTGCGGCGGTTTCCTGCTGGTCTCCGCGATTCTCTCCGGCCTGCTGTTCCGCCGCCGCGCCCGCTGAGGCAACGGGTCCCTTCACGGAAGGCGTCACGCCGGACCTTTACGCAAGGCGTCGTGCCGGATGCCACCGGGCCCCGAGGGCGGGCCCGGTGGCATCCGGCTGCGGATCCCGGGATCCGCGGCCAGGTGGCCGGCTCAGCTGACCAGGGTGAGCCAGTGCGGCGTGTCCCCGAAGGGGGCGGTGCGGGCGGTGACGGCCTCCATCAGCCAGGCGGCCGAGGCGCGGGCGCTCTCCACCACGCCGGGCGGGTAGGCGTACTTGACCAGGTGCTCCTCGAACTCGTCCTCGTCGTCCAGGAAGACCCGGCTCGCGCGGCCCTTCAGCAGGTTCCGGCGGGTCCGGATCACGTCGAGGTCCAGGTCGACCATGGTGACCTCGCCGTCCTTCCACTCCGGCACCGTGGAGACGTCGCAGTAGATCTCGTGCTTGTGCGGGGCGGCGTTGAAGGCGGCCGTCCACCAGGCGTCGCGGGGGAAGAGCATCACGAACGGATGCGGCCAGGCGACCGCGGGGCCGTCGCCCTTGTGGCCGCTGGAGTCGGCCACGCACCCCGTCCACACACCGTGCTCGTCCTCGCCGAGCAGCAGGCCGCGGTGGTGCCAGTGCAGTGAGCCGTCGTACTTGCGGTAGACCACGTTCACGCTCTCATAGGACATTCCCCGACATTAAGGCTTGACAGAGATTCATGTATTTCCTACCTTCTAAATAGGTTAAGAGTGTCAGTGAGAAGCCCCGGCTGGCTGACCGGCAACCCTCGCACCGCGGCGGGGTGCCCCCGGGGGAGACCAGGCGGCACGGTGGGCGTGCCGCAAGCGCGGACCCCCTCAAGGGTCACCGAGACATGCCCGGGAGTGCCACATGTCGAAGACCAGCACACTGAACCACGCGAGCCCCGTCGACCTCGACACCCACGGCCACTACCGGCCCGGTGGCAGGCCCGGCCCGCGTTACCCCTTCCAGGGGCGCATCGGCACACCGGCCTTCCCCGCGGAGCCGGGCCGCTACCACCTCTACGTCGCGGCCGTCTGTCCGTACGCGCAGCGCGCGGCCATCGTGCGCTCCCTCAAGGGACTCCAGGACGTGGTCTCGCTCTCCTACGTCGACGACGAGCGCGACGGGCGCGGATGGGCCTTCCGCGAGCGGCGCGGCGCCGACCCGGTCAACGGGTTCACCCTCCTGCGGCAGGCGTACGAGGTGACCGAGCCCGGCTTCGACGGGCACGTCTCGGTGCCGGTGCTGTGGGACAGGACGACCGGCCGCGTCGTCAGCAACGACTTCCCCCATATCACGATCGACCTGGCCACCCGGTTCGGCGGCGACCCCGACGCCGACCTCTACCCGGAGGAGCTCAGGCCGGAGATCGACGAGCTCAACACGAGGATCTACGAGATCGTCAACACGGCGGCGGGCCGCGTGGCGGCGGCCACCACCGAGGCCGCGTACACCGAGGCGCGCGCGGCCGTGGTCGCCTTCCTGGACGAGCTGGACGACCGCCTGGCCGACCGCAGGTTCCTGTTCGGCTCGGGGATCACCGAGTCGGACGTGCGGCTCTGGCCGACCCTGCTCCGCTTCGACCTGAGCGACAACCCGGCGGCCAGGATCAGCGAGCGCCCGCTCACCGCCTTCCCCAACCTGTGGGACTACGCCAGGGACCTGTACGCCCACCCCGCCTTCCGCGAGAACACCGACTTCACCGTCATCGCCCCCGGGAAGGGCGAGACCGACGCCTGGCGGATCCCGGTCGAGCCGCTGCATGCCGACTGGGACCAGCCGCACCGCAGAGCCGCCGTATGAGCGCCTCGATCGCCGTCGTCGGCGCCGGCCCGACGGGCACCTGCCTGGTGGAGCGCATCTGCGCCAACGCCACCGACCTGCTCGGCTGGCCGTCGCTGGACGTCCACGTGATCGACCCCCACCCGCCGGGCGGCGGGCGCGTCTGGCGGCACGACCAGCCGGACCTGCTCTGGATGAACTCCGCCGCCGCCGACGTGACGCTCTTCACCGACGAGTCGGTGCGCTGCGAGGGGCCGATCCGCCCCGGGCCCACGCTGGCCGAGTGGCTCGGCGGCGACCCCGGCAGGTTCGCCTCCCGCCCGGCGCAGAACGGCTACCTCTCCCACGTCTTCCGGCACGCGGTGGCGAACGCCCCGCGCGGCGTCCGGGTGCACGTGCACGCCGCCCGCGCCGTCGACCTCGCCGACGTCCCCGGCGGGCAGGCGGTGAAGCTGGAGGACGGCCGGACGATCGAGGCCGACGCGGTGATCCTGGCCCAGGGACACGGCGACGTGACGCCGACGAGGGAGGAGGGCGCGCTGGCCGGCCTGGCCGAGCGCGGGGGACTGCGCTACCTGCCCACCGGCTACGCGGCGGACCTCGACCTGGACGGCGTCCCCGCCGGAGAGCCGGTGATCATGCGGGGGATGGGGCTCGCCTTCGTCGACCTGATGGTGCTGCTCACCTCGGGCCGGGGCGGCCGGTTCGTCCGCGAGTACGACGGGGAGCTGGTCTACCTGCCCAGCGGGCGCGAGCCCCACATGCACGTGGGGTCGCGGCGCGGGGTGCCGTACCACTCCAAGACCGGTTACCCCTTCACGGGCGCCCGCCCGCCGGTGCCGCGCTTCCTCACCCGCGAGGCGCTGGGCGAGGGGCCGTGGGACTTCCGCCGGGATGTGTGGCCGCTGGTCGCCAAGGAGCTGGCCTTCGCGTACTACCACGAGCTCGTCACCGCCCACCCCAAGCGCGTCAAGCGGAGCTGGGCGGAGTTCGAGGAGGGCTTCGCCGCAGAGGAGTGGCGCAGCCTCGCGATGCGCAAGCTGATCCGCGAGACCGTGCCCCGGCACCAGGACCGGCTCGACTTCGACCGGCTCGACCGGCCGCTGGACGGCATCCGGTTCGGCGACCAGGCCGGGCTGCAGAAGTGGATGCACGGCTATCTCGCCGCCGACCTGCGGCGACGCTCCGACCCCGCGCACAGCGCCGACCACGCGATGATCCTCGGACTGCTCTCCGCCTACGGGGTCCTCGCCGAGCTGGGCATCTCCGACCCGTGGTTCGCCGGGTTCTTCAGCTACGTCGCCAGCGGCCCGCCGGGACCCCGGCTGGAGGAGCTGCGCGCCCTCGCCAGGGCGGGGGTGGTCACCTTCCTCGGCGCGAACGTCAAGGTCGACCACCACGACGGGCGCTGGCGGGCACAGACCCCCAGCGTGCCCGGCGGCGTGACGGCCACCACCCTCGTCGAGGCGCGGCTGCCCGCGCCCAGCGTGAGCCGGGCCGTCGACCCGCTCGTCTCCGCGCTCCGCGACCGGGGCGAGCTCGACGAGGAGTCGGGCCTGGTGAACGTACGGCCCGCCGACCGCCGCCTGCTCGACAGGTCGGGCACCCCGCACCCCCGCAGGTTCGCCTTCGGCCCCTGGGTCGTCGGCGGCCGGGCCACCGGCGGCTTCGCCAGGCCCCGCCTCAACGCCCCGCTCTTCCGCCACGCCGACGCCCTCGCCCGGATCGTGCTGTCCGAGGCCGCCGGAACCCAGATACGACGGCACGTCGCATGAAGCGGTCCGACCGACCCGACCGGTACGCCGTACCGGAGCCCGTAGTACGGAACCAGGCAACAGGAAAGCGCGAGGAGAAGAACGTGAAGTTGCGATGGGGCGCCCTGGCGCTCGCCGGAGTGCTGGCGCTCGCGGCGTGCGGAGCCGAGAGCGGGGCCCCGGGCGCGGCGGCCGGAGGAGAGGGAGGCGGTGGCGCCGGTGGTGACGGCGGGTCGCTCGTCTGGGCGGTGGAGACGCAGCCGATCACCTTCAACCCGCAGCAGTGGGGCCAGAACAAGGCCCGCCTGCTGGTCCACAACCAGTTCGACGCGCTGATCGCCCGGGGCAGGAACGGCGAGTTCCTGCCGTGGCTGGCCACCTCCTGGAAGGTCTCCGACGACGGGCTCACCTACACCTTCGAGCTCCGCGACGACGTCACCTTCCACGACGGCGAGAAGTTCGACGCCGCCTCGGTGAAGGCGAACCTCGACCAGCTCGTCTCGCCCGGCTACAACGCCGCGGTCAGCGCCATCCAGCTGCGCAACTTCGACAGGGCCGAGGCGACCGCGCCGCACACCCTGAAGGTCACGCTGAAGGCCCCCGACGGACTGTTCCTCGACTTCCTCTCCTCCCCGTACGCGGGCCAGGTCTCCCCGAAGTCGCTGAAGAACGCCAAGGACCTCAAGGCGGGCGGCGTCGACGTGGTCGGCACCGGGCCGTTCATCCTCGACCGGTTCACCCCCGGCCAGGAGGTCCACTACAAGCGCAACCCGGCCTACAACTGGCCGCCCACCGGCTCCGCCCACCAGGGACCGGCGCACCTGGCCGAGATCACGTACCGCTTCCTGCCCGAGGCCGCGGTCCGGGTCGGCGCGCTCACCTCCGGGCAGGTGCAGGTGATCGAGGGCGTGCCCGCCACCGAGATCGGCCTCATCAAGAGCGACCCCGAGCTGAAGCTGGAGACCAGCCTCAACTCCGGGAGCGCGTTCTCCTACTACTTCAACACCTCCCGGCCCCCGTTCGACGACAAGCGGGTCCGCGAGGCCTTCCGCGACGCCGTCGACGTGGACGCGGTGCTCAACTCCGTCTACCAGGGCACCGCCAAGCGGGCCTGGAGCGTCATCGGCCAGGGCAGCCCGCAGTTCTACGACCCCTCGCTGGAGAAGACCTTCGGCAACGACCCCGTCCGGGCCAACCGGCTGCTCGACGAGGCGGGCTGGAAGGAGCGCGACGCCGAGGGCTTCCGGGTCAAGGACGGCAAGAGGCTCACCGTGCGTACCGTCAACGCCGCGCCGTTCGTCCGCGACCGCCGCGACATCCTCGCCCAGGCCGTCCAGGCGGCCGTCAAGCAGAGCGCGGGGATCGACTTCCAGGTCAAGATCGTGGACCAGGGCACCGCGCAGAAGGCCATCGACGACAACGAGTACGAGGTCTTCGAGAACTCGCGCGGCGACACCGACGCCGGGGCGGCGCTCAACCTGATCCTGGCGAAGGGCGCCGCGATCAACCGCACGAAGTTCGAGAGCGCCGAGCTGGACGAGCTGCTCGCCGACGCGTCGGTCACCACCGACCTCGCCGAGCGCAAGGAGCTCTACGCGAAGGCGCAGAGGATCGTCGTCGCCGACGAGGCGATCCTGCTCCCGGTCTACGTGCCCGCCGACCAGGTCGCCTACGGCGCCGGGGTCACCGGGATCACCTTCGAGCCGGTCTCCGGCACTCCCAACAGTGCTTACGACGTCCGGATAGGGACGTGAGCACTCTCACACTCACCCGGCGGCGGGGGCTGGCCGCCGCCGGGTGGCTCGGCCCGGTGGTCCGGCGGCTCGGAGCGGGCGTCGCCGTGCTCTGGGCCGCCGCCACCGCGGCCTACCTCGCGCTGATGCTCGTCCCCGGCGACACGGTCGACGTGCTCGTCGGCGACGGCCTCGACACCCCCGAGCGGCGGGCGCAGATCATCGCCGAGTGGGGGCTGGACCGCTCCCCGCTCCAGCAGTACGGCGACTATCTGCTCCGCCTGCTCCAGGGAGACCTGGGCCACTCCTACATCCTGCAGCGCGGCGTCGGCGAGATCCTGTCCTCCCAGATCCTGCCGACGGTCCAGCTCGCGCTCACCGCGGCGCTCTTCGGGGTCGTCCTGGCCCTGCTGCTCGCCCTGAGCACCGCCGGGCGCCGCTCCTGGCTCGGCGGCCTGGCCGGGCTGTCGGAACTGGTCGTCGTCTCGGTCCCGCCGTTCCTCATCGGCATCCTGCTGCTCGCCGTCTTCTCCTTCACGCTCGGCTGGTTCCCCGTCTCCGGGGACAGGGGGCTCGTCTCCCTCGTGCTGCCGGGGCTCGCGCTCGGGCTGCAGATCGCCGGGGTGCTCGGCCAGGTGCTCCGCGAGGGCCTGGAACGGGCCCTGGAGGAGCCGTTCGCGGTGACCGCCCGCTCGCGCGGCATCACCGAGTGGCGGCTCGTCGCCCGGCACGCCCTGCGCCACGCGCTGCTCCCGGCCGTCACCCTCACCGGCTGGTTCACCGGCTACCTGCTCGGCGGCGCGATCATCGTGGAGGCCGTGTTCGGCCGCCCGGGGCTCGGCCAGGTCACCGTCAACGCGGTGACCGGCAAGGACATGCCCCTCGTGATGGCGGTCGTGCTGATCTCCGCCCTCGCCTACGTGACGGTCAGCACGATCGTCGACCTCGCCTACCTCGCGATCGACCCCCGCCTGAGGAGGAGCCGATGACGGTCCCGTCGTGCTCGTTGTCTTCGTTGCGTCCGTTGCGCTTGTTGTGCTCGTCACGTTCGTCGCGCCCGTCGTCTTCGTGCTGGAAGGGGCGGGTGGCGTCGCGGTCGCCGTACCGCCTGAGGAGGAGCCGATGACGACGATCACCGAGGTGCCCGGTGTCGCGGCCGTCGCCCCCGCCGCGGCCGGGCGCGGGTACGGCTTCAGCGCGCCCCTGGTCGCGCCGCTGCTGTTCCTGGCGGTCGCCGCGGTCGCCGCCGTGGCGCCCGGCGTGCTGACCGGTGTCGACCCGCTGGCCGCCGACCCGCTGCACGCGCTCGCCGGGCCGAGCGCCCAGCACTGGTTCGGCACCGACCACCTCGGCCGCGACGTGCTGTCGCGCGTCGTCCACGGCGCCGGGCACTCGCTGAGCATCGGCGCCGCCGCCGTCCTGCTCGCCGCCGGGGTCGGTACCCTGCTGGGCGTCCTGGCCGGATTGTCCCCCCGCTACCTCGACGAGCTGCTCAGCCGCCTGTTCGACGTCGTCGCGACCTTCCCCGAACTGCTGCTCGCCCTGCTGGTCATCGCCATCACCGGTCCCGGCACCGGCAACGTGATCCTCGCGATCGGCATCGCGCAGATCCCCAACTACGCGCGGGTGATCCGCGCCCAGACGTTCGTGGTGCGCCGCTCCGGCTACGTCGAACAGGCGGTCACCTTCGGCCTGGCCAGGCCGGTGCTGATCGCCCGCCACGTGCTGCCCAACGTGCTGGGCCCGCTGCCGGTGCTCGCCACGATCGGCATGGGCACCGCAATCATCGCCACCTCCGGGCTCAGCTTCCTCGGCATGGGCCCGCAGCCGCCCAGCCCCGAGTGGGGCTCGATGCTGTCGGAGGCCCGCAACTACCTGCGCGTCGCCTGGTGGACCGTGTTCTTCCCGGGCCTCTCCGTCACCCTGACCGTCATCAGCCTGACGCTCGTCGGGCGCCGCCTGCAGCGCCGTTTCGAGGGGAGAAACCGTTGAGCCTCATCGACGTCGAGGACCTGCGGGTCGGCTTTCCCAAGGCCGGGGTGCGGGCCGTACGGGGAGTGAGCCTGTCGATCGCGGCGGGCGAGTGTGTGGCGATCGTGGGGGAGTCGGGCTCGGGCAAGAGCGTCACGGCCAGGAGCCTGGTCGGGCTGGCCGGTCCGGGCGCCGAGGTCACGGCCTCCCGGTTCGAGGTGAACGACCGGGACGCGCTCAGGTTCGGCGCCCGCGACTGGCGGCGGCTGCGCGGCCGGTTCGCGGGGCTGGTGCTCCAGGACGCGCTGACCTCGCTCGACCCCCTCCGTACCGTCGGCGACGAGATCGCCGAGGTGCTCACCATCCACGACGTCGTCCCCCGCGCCGCCCGCGGGGAAAGGGTGATCGAGCTGCTGGAGGCGGTCGGGGTGCCGGAACCCGAGGTGCGGGCCCGGCAGTACGCCCACCAGCTGTCCGGGGGGCTGCGCCAGCGCGCCCTGATCGCCTCCGCCATCGCCGCGAGCCCGCCGCTGATCATCGCCGACGAGCCGACCACCGCGCTCGACGTCACCGTGCAGGCCCAGATCCTGCGCCTGCTCGCCGCCCGCAAGGACGAGGGCACCGCGCTGCTCATGATCAGTCACGACCTCGCCGTGGTCTCCGCCGTCGCCGACCGCGTACTGGTGATGAAGGACGGGGTGATCGTCGAGGAGGGGCCGACGGGACGCGTGCTGTCGGCGCCCCGGCACGACTACACCAAGCTGCTGCTCGCCGCCGTACCCTCCGCGGCCTCGCGCGGCACCCGCCTGTCGGCCATCGCCGCCGGGGGGATCGCGCTGCGCACCCCGCTGCCGGAGCGGACCGTGGACCGCACCGCGCCGGTCCTGGAGGTCTCGGGGCTGTCGGCCGCGTACGGCTCGCGGACCGTGGTCGACGACGTGTCCTTCGAGGTCCACCCCGGCGAGACGCTCGGCATCGTGGGAGAGTCGGGTTCGGGGAAGACCACGGTCGCCCGGCTCGTCCTCGGCCTGCTCGAACCCGCCTCGGGGGAGGTCCGGCTGGGCGGCGAGCCCTGGTCGGGGATCCGCGAGCGCCGGAGGCGTTCCCGCAGGTCCCGGATCCAGGTGATCTCCCAGAACCCGCTCGACTCCTTCGACCCCCGCTACACGGTGGGCCGCCTGGTGGCCGAGCCTCTCCGCGGCTCCTCTTCCGGGAACGGTTCCTCGCGCGGTGGCTCTTCCGGAGACGACTTTTTGAGAGACGTCTCCTCCGAGAGCGGCTTCCCGCGAAGCGTCTCTTCCGAGAGTTTCCCGCGAAGTGTCTCTCCCGAGAGTGAAGTCGCGCGCGGGCTCTCCTCCGAGAGCGGATTCTCGCGGGCCGCCCCCTTCCGGCGCGGCTCCTCGCGCGGCGTCCTCGCCGACCGGGTGGCCGAGCTGCTGCACCGGGTCGGTCTCCCCGCGGACGTCGCCGGACGGCACCCCCGGCGCCTGTCCGGCGGCCAGCGCCAGCGGGTGGCCATCGCCAGGGCCCTCGCCACCCGGCCCGACGTGCTCGTCTGCGACGAGCCGGTCTCCGCGCTGGACGTGTCGATCCAGGCGCAGGTGCTCGACCTGCTCGCGGAGATCCAGGCCGCCTACGGGACCGCGCTGATCTTCATCTCCCACGACCTCGGGGTGGTCCACCACGTCGCCGACCGGGTGCTGGTCATGCGCGGAGGACAGGTCGTGGAGGAGGGGCACGTGGACGAGGTGTTCTTCCTGCCCCGGCACGACTACACCCGCGAGCTGCTCGGCGCGGTGCCCAAGCTGGTGTCGGCCGAGCCCTGACCGGCCGGGTCCTGGTCGGCCGGGCCCTGAGGGGGGCCGCTGGTGTCGGCCGGGTCCTGACGCAGGCTGCGAGTGTCGGCCGGGTCCTGACGGAGGTCGCTGGTGTCAGCCGGGTCCTGACGCGGGCCGCGAGTGTCGGGCGAGCCCTGGTGCGCGTCGCTGGTGTCGGGCGAGCCCTGGCGGAGGCCGCGGATGTCGGGCGAGCCTTGGCGGAGGCCGCGGATGTCGGGCAGGATCAGCACCCCCAGGCAGGAGACCGCCAGCAGCGCCGCCGCCCCGTACAGGGTGGGGGCGGTGCCCACCGCTCCGGCCAGCGGCCCGGCCAGGGCCATGCCGAGGGGGGTGAGCCCGAGGGAGAGCAGCCAGTCGTACGCGGACACCCGTGAGATCGCCTCGGCCGGGATGTGCTCCTGCACGGCGGTCTCCCACAGCGGGGCCATGAACGCCAGGCCGCCGGTCATCAGCCCGTAGGCCGCCGCGACGATCAGCGCGGGCGCCTCGGCGGCGAGCAGGACCAGCGGCAGCGCGCCGAGCGTGAGCGCGAGGTTCGCCGCGACCAGGGGCTTTCGCGGTCTCGCCCGCAGCGCCAGCAGCGCGCCGCACAGGGCGCCGACCGTGCCGCCCTGCACGATCGTGCCCCAGGCGAGCTCGCCACCGAGGGTCGTGACGGCGATCACGGGGCCGACCGTGATCAGGGCGCAGCGGCTGAGGTTCCACATGGAGTGGCCGACGAGGTTCGTCCAGTACCACCGGTGACGGCGCAGCTGCGCCCAGCCCTCGGCCAGCTGCCTGACGAACCGCTCGCGCGGCGCGGGCGGGATCGGCGCGAGCCGGAGCCGGCCCAGCAGCACCGCGCTGGCCGCGAACGTCACGGCGTCCAGGAGCAGCGCCCAGCCGGGCCCGGCGGTCAGGGCGAGGGCGGTGGCGATCCCCGGGCCGAGCAGCACGGACCCGCGCTGGGCGATCGCCATGAGCGCGTTGGCCCGGGGAAGGTGCTCCGCCGCGACGGTGGCGGGGACCAGGCCGGTCGTGGCGGGCAGGAAGAACGCCGAACCGGCCCCCGAGACGGCCGCCAGCACCGCCAGGTGGACGATGTCGACCGTGCCGGTGACCAGCTCGACGCCCATGACGGCGTGGGCGAGCCCGCGCACCACGTCGGCGCCCATCATCACGCGACGGCGCGGGAGCCGGTCGGCCCACACGCCGCCGGGCAGCATCAGCGCCACCATGGCGATCGACTGGGCGGCCAGGACCACCCCGAGGTCGGTGGCCGAGCCGGTCGCGGTGACGATCGCGAGCGCGAGGGCCACGGCGGTGATGGAGTCACCGATGTACGACAGGGCCTGACCGGCCCACAACAGACGGAAGCGGGGGTCTCGCAGGGGGGCCCAGAGGCCGGATGGAGGGGGCATGAGTGAAAAGTACTACGAAATAATAATATATGCATCCGTATTAAGGGTGGCCTGATGGGACGCGTCAAGGGTGGCCTGGTGAAGCGCCGAGGGTGGCGTGGTGGAGGGTCTTGAAGGTGGTGTGGTGGGAAGCCTTGGGGGTGAGCTGGCGGAGGGCGCCGAGGGCGGCCTGACGGGGAGCGTCGAGGGTGACCGGGTGGAGAGTGTTGTGGATGACTGGGCGGAGAGCCTTGCGGGTGGCCTGATGGAGAGAACACCGAGTGCGATCTGGCGGAGGGCGCCGAGTGTGGCCTGGTGAAAGGGCGTCAAGGCCGGGCCGGTGGAGGGCGGCGTTACCCTTTGGGCATGCCAGAGCCTGATTCCATCGACCGGCACATCGCGCACTGGTCCCGGGAGCTGTCCGACCTCGACCCGCAGATCGAGGGGATCATCACGCGCATGCAGATGCTCGTGCGGCTGCTCAAGCGGAACAAGGAGGCCTGGCTGACCGCGGGAGGACTCAAGCCCTGGGAGTTCGACGTCCTGCACCACCTGGTCGCGGCCGGGCCACCCTACCGGGTGACCCCTTCGCTGCTGGCCGGATGGCTCGACACCCACCCGGCCACGCTGACCAACCGGCTCGACCGGCTGGAGCAGGCCGGATACGTCGACCGGGTGCACGACCCCGGCGACCGCCGCCGCCTGCTCGTCGCGCTGACCCCCGCCGGGCGTGCCGTCTGGCAGGAGCGCATGGACCTGGGCGACCTCTCGGAGCGGGAAGTGCTCAGCCCGCTCGACCCCGGCGAGCGCGAGGTCCTCGACGATCTCCTGCGCCGGTTGGTCCACGCCGTGGAGCGAGACGGGTCACCGCTGATGCCCGACTGGCCGTCCGCCCCGGCCCCGGCCCCGACCCCGGCCCCGACCCCGGCCCCGACCCCGGCCCCGACCCCGGCCCCGACCCCGGCCCCGGCATCGGCCCCGACCTTGGATTCGGCCTCGGGTTCGAGTTCGAGGGCCGGGGAGGGGCGGTCAGAGTAGCCGGCGGGCTCCTGCGGCCGGGGTCGCCGGGTAGATCTCCGGGGCGGCCCAGCCGCGCTCGGCGTAGGCCCCGGTCACCGACTCCCGTACGGACTCCACCCGGTCGTCGGCGACCAGCGCGATCGCCGACCCGCCGAACCCGCCCCCGGTCATCCGCGCCCCTCGCGCCCCGCCCCTGACCGCCGACTCCACGGCCACGTCCAGTTCGGCGCAGGACACCTCGAACTGGTCGCGCAGCGACAGGTGGGAGGCGTTCAGCAGCGACCCGATCTCCCGTACCGCCCCGGCCCGCAGCAGCCCGATCACCGCCTCGACCCGGTGGTTCTCCGTCACCACATGCTGGGTGCGCCTGCGCTCGTCGCCGCTCAGCTTCGCGAGGGCGCCCGCCAGGTCCGTGACGTCGCGCAGCGCGTCGACCCCCAGGCGCTCGGCGGCGTTCTCGCAGTCCTCGCGACGGCGGGCGTACTGCCCGTCGGCGAGCTCGTGGCGCACCCCGGTGTTGATGATCAGCAGCTGCAGACCGTGACTCGCCAGGTCGAACGGGATGTTCCTGGTCCCGAGGCTCCGGCAGTCCATGAACAGCGCCTTCCCCTCCTCGCCGAGGGCCGAGGCGGCCTGGTCCATGATCCCGCACGGCATGCCCACGAAGTCGTTCTCGGCCCTCTGCGCGGCGAGGGCGATCTCCATCTTGGTCAGGCCGAGCCCGTACAGCTCGTTCAGCGCCGTGCCGACGACCACCTCCAGCGCCGCGCTCGACGACAGTCCCGCCCCCCGGGGCACGTCCCCGTCGATCACCACGTCCGCACCGCCGACCCGCTGCCCCCCTTGGCGAAGAGCCCAGAACACCCCGGCCACGTAGCGGGCCCAGCCCTCGGCCTCGCCGGGCGTCGCCAGCGTCACCGGCTCACCCGCCTGCAGCGACCGCAGCCTGAGCACCCCGTCCTCGCGCGGCGACACCGCCGCGCTCACCCCCCACGGCAGCGCGAACGGCAGAACGAACCCGTCGTTGTAGTCGGTATGCTCCCCGATCAGGTTGACCCGTCCCGGAGCATGCCATACCCCGGCCGGTTCCATGCCGTACGAGTCCCTGAAAGCTTCAACAACGCGCATGATCCAACACTCCTCAACAAGGTTCCCCAGTAGGGTAGCGAGTCCGCCGGAGCCGGTTTCCGCCCCCGATCCCGCCGAAGGTCACATCTTGAACCCGTCCCGCCCGGCAGGTGTGCGAACAGCGTCTACGTTTGGTTGAATGCCGCGTACGGCGTGCGCGAGGGGCGGTAGCTCAGCCGGTTAGAGCAGGGGACTCATAATCCCTGGGTCGCGGGTTCGAGTCCCGCCCGCCCTACCCCCGCCGATCACACGAAAAGCGCCCTTGGTCTGCGTGTTCGCGGTCGAGGGCGCTTTCTTCGTGTCCGGGCGCCCGCGGGTGAGGCGGCCCGGGGGCGTGACCGCTGCCGTCGTCAGGCGTCTCGGGAGCGGAACACCGCGAAGGACACGGTTAGCAGGACGGCGGTGAAGGCGGCCATCAGGCCGAGTCCCGTCCAGGGGGCGAGCCGCTCCGCGTGGTGGACGGTGGTGGTGACCTGGAGTCCGGCCGCGATCGGCCAGTACGTGGTCACCCAGGCTCCGACGGCCTCGGGCATGAGCCTGGGACCGATGATGGGGATGATGAAGTTGACGGCCACCACCACGGTCGTGGCGGCCATCGTGTCGCGCAGCAGGCAGCCGAGCGCCACGCCGGTGAGCCCCACCAGGACCCAGACCAGCCCCATCCCGACGACCGCGCGCAGGACGCCGGGCTGGCCGAGCGCGGCGGACGGGGCACCGGCGGCGCCGATCACGCGCTGGCCGACGAGGAACGCGCCGAAGGCGGCGATCTCCCCCGCCACCAGGGCGATCAGGCCGAACGTCCAGATCTTGGCGGCGAGCAGCCGTCCTCGCCTCGGGACCACGGTCAGGCTCGTGCGGATCATCCCGGTGGCGTACTCGGAGGACACCACCAGCACGCCGAGCGCGCCCACGGCGATCTGGACGAACAGGAACCCGCCGTACATGCTGATGTAGGTGGGGTCGAACGCCGCTCCCGCCTCCCGGTAGCCCTTGGCCGCGCCGTTGGCGGTGAGCGCGCCCGCGCCCGCCATGACGGCGACGGTCGCCAGCAGGATGGGGACGTTGGACGGGATCGTCCGGAACTTGGTCCATTCCGACCGCATCGTGTCCGCGACGGCGCTCATGCCGTACTCGCCTGGAACTCGACGCTGTCGCGGGTCAGATCCATGTAAGCCTGCTCCAATGAGCGTTGCGGTGTCAGTTCCGTCAGCACGACCTCGGCGGCCAGCGCGGCCTCGCCGATGCGTCTCGCCTCCAGCCCGGTGACGACGAGGGAGCCGTCGGTCCCTTCCTGTACGGAGCCGCCCGCCTCGACCAGGTGGGGGACGAACCTGTCCTTGTCGTCCGTCCGCACCAGCACGTTGGAGCCCTGCCGGACGAATTCGCCGATCCCGATGTCCGCGATCAGCCGCCCCCTGCCGATGACGACGAGATGGTCGGCGGTCTGCGCCATCTCGCTCATCAGATGACTGGAGACCAGGACGGTGCGGCCCTCGCCGGCGAGCCCGCGCATCAGCTCGCGGATCCACTTGATGCCCTCGGGATCCAGGCCGTTGACCGGTTCGTCGAACAGCAGCACCCTCGGGTCGCCGAGGAGCGCCACCGCGATCCCGAGCCGCTGGCCCATGCCCAGGGAGAAGGACCCGGCCCGTTTGCGCGCCACCGATTCCAGCCCGACCAGCTCCAGCACCTCGTCCACCCGGTCGCCCGGGATGCCGTTGGTCTGGGCGAGGCAGAGCAGGTGGTTGCGTGCCGTACGCCCCGGGTGCAGCGCTCGGGCGTCCAGCAGGGCGCCCACCTCACGCATGGGCCTGGCCACGCCCACGTAGCCGTGGCCGTTCACCGTCACGCTCCCGGCGTCCGGGGCGTCGAGGCCGAGGATCATCCTCATGGTCGTCGACTTTCCTGCCCCGTTCGGGCCGAGAAAGCCGGTGACCCGGCCGGACTCGACGGTGAACGTCAGGCCGTCCACGGCCGTCCTGTCGCCGAAGCGCTTCGTCAGCCCGTCTATCTGGATCACGTTCACGTGCCTCTCGTGCGTGTTTCCCGATCAAGAGGTTCCCGCCCCGCCCGCCGTGTCCAGCCCTTCCAGCCCGTACGTGGACACAGTGGAGCACGGCGAAGGGATTGAGCATAGGGCGGAAGGTGAGCCCGGTCTCCTGGAGTTCCGCATCCGGACGGAAGCCCGCCACGATCCCGCGTTCCAGGTGGGGAACGCCGTCACGGTGACGCGTCGGGCCGCCGCCCCTCGATGACGGACGCCGGGAATCGGCGCGGGGCGGAGATCGTGCGATGCAGGAGGTCAGGGGCGCAGCAACTGGACGACGGCGACGGTGCCGACCGCCACGATGAGGGCGCGCAGCACCGTGGGACTGAGCCGGCGGCCCACCCTGGCCCCGGCCGAGCCGCCGAGGGCGGAACCGGCCGCGATGAGCGCGACGGCCGTCCGGTCGAAGTCCGCGGAGAAGAGGAAGAAGAGCGCGGCGGCGGTGTTGACGACGGCGACGAGGACGTTCCTGACGGCGTTGAGGCGTTGCAGGGTCTCGTCGAGGAGCATGCCCATCAGGGACATGTAGACGATGCCCTGGGCGGCGGAGAAGTAGCCGCCGTAGACGCTGGCGAGTGTCAGTCCGGTGAGGAGCAGCGGGCCGCCGTCGGGGTGGGCGGCGGCGCCGGTGCGCTCGCGGCGCCGCCGCACGCTCCCGGCGATCCGGGGCTGGAAGACGATCAGTACGAGGGCGAGGCCCACCAGGGCCGGCACGATCCTCTCGAACGCCGCGGCGGGCAGGGCCAGCAGAAGCGCGGCACCCGTGAGGCCACCCAGCAGGGCGCCGGCGCTCATCCTGAGGATGCGCCGGCCCTGGCCGGCGAGCTCCGCGCGGTAACCGACGGCCCCGCTGACGGAGCCGGGGATCAGGCCGAGGGTGTTGGAGACCGCGGCCGTGACGGGCGGCATGCCGGTGGCGAGCAGTACGGGAAAGGTGATCAGCGAGCCGGAGCCGACGACGGTGTTGACGGCTCCGGCACTGACACCCGCCGCGAAGACGGCGAGCATCTCCCACGGCGTCACTCCGTCTCCTCCCTCGCGGAACCGGCGCCCGTGCCCGTGTCCGGCGAGGTGACGCGCGGGGGTGATCCGGTCTGACGGCCCGTGCTCGTGCTCGTGCTCGTGCCCGGTGAGGCAACGCGTGAGGACGATTCCGTCTGACGGCCGGTGTCCGGCGAGGGTTTCACGGGGCCGACGCTAGACCGGAAACACTTCGGCGCCCGGCGAAGTGTCCCGGCTCGGCAGGGTCAGGCGACCTTCAACGAAGGAATCTCGCTGGAGACAGGGGCCTCCGAGGGTTTCGGGGTGGCTGAGCCGTACCGCGCGGGCCGGAGACGTGGGGGGTGGGACGTGGTGCCGGAGACGTGGGGGCGCGGGACGGCCCGGTGCTCGTGGCACCGGGCGCCGTTCGATGTTCGATTGCTCGCGTCACCGGGCTCCGCCTCGATCGAGGGGGCGCGGCGTTCGTTCACTGTGTGGCGCTCAGGGTGTCGCGGGCGTCCATGAGGGCGAAGCCGAGGAGGTTCAGGCCTCGCCACGTGGTGGGGGAGGCGGCGCGTTCGTCGTCGGCGGCGAGGCCGATGCCCCAGATCCGGTCGACGGGACTGGCCTCGACCAGGACGCGGGAGCGGGTGCCGAGCAGGAAGTCCCTCAGCTCGGGGTGCTCGCCGAACTTGGCGACGTTGCCGCGTACCACGATCTCGTAGCGATGCTCGTCCCACCCGGCGCTGTCGAAGCCGCGGACCTCGCGGCCGAGTTTCTTCACCTCGCCGGGGTGCTCGGCGGCGAGGATCCGCCCGGCGGTCTCGTCGTCGCCGAACAGCCACGCCTTGTGCGCCATCATGTAGTGCTCCGCCGACCGGAAGACGTGCCCCTCCGCGGTGAAGTCGACCTCCCACCACTGGCTGAGGCATCCGGCGCCGACCCCGCCGTCACGCGGCGGCCGGTGGCCCCAGAAGAACAGGTAACGCAGCCGCTCGCCTTCTCGCTCGGCGGCGACGGCCTCGGCGACCGAGCGGGGCGCTCTGATGAGATCGGACACCCGTACACCGTGCCACGGGTGGCCGCCGGACGGCCACCGGGTTACCGGACGGACCGGATCGGTCCGGGATCGGTCCGGGATCTCGGTCCGGGAGCGGACCGGTCCGGCTTGGCGGGAACCACGGTGTCCATCACGAGAGGCGGACATCGTGGTCACGATGGTCTTCCCGTCATGTGCAATCCTTCGGACGCGATGGGCGATCGCTCTTCATCACCCGATCCGCCGATGTGCTTTCACGGTCACGGACGACGAGTGTCCCGGCACCCGACGGACGCGGGCACGGCAGACGGAGAAGGACATGGGCGCGGGCTCCTTGACGTGCTCGTCGTCGGCGGTCGTGGCCAGCCGGTTGTGCCGGGTACCCGTGCGGAGGGGCTCGGCACCGGTCGTGGAACGGCCGGTTCTTCCGCATGATCACCGTTCGCGTCGATGGTGTCGATAATGGGGCGTGCCCTTCACCCTGAGCCACACCGTCGCGATCCTGCCGCTGCGACGGTGGTTGCCCCCTTCGGCGCTGGCGGTCGGCACGATGGTGCCCGACCTGCCGTACTACCTGCCGCTGCCCTTCTCGTCGAGGATCACCCACGGCTGGCCGGGCGCGCTGCTGGTGGATCTCCTCCTGGGAGTGATGGTGCTCGTCGTCTTCGACCTGTTGCTGCGCGCGCCGTTGACGGCGCTCGCCCCGGACGGGTTGCGCGCGAGGCTGCCCGATCGGGCGCCGTACGGGCGCGGGGTCGCGGTGGCGGCGGCGCTGCTGACCGGCGTCGCCACGCATCTGGTGTGGGACGGGTTCACCCAGGTGGGAGGCTTCGCCGTGGTGCACTGGCCGGCGATGCGCGCCTCGGTCGTCGGGGCGCACCGGGTGTTCAACGTGGTGATGTACGTCAGTTCGCTGGGCGGGCTCGTGGTCCTGGCCTGCTGGTTCGCCCTGTGGTACCGGCGCGCCGCCGTACGGCCGGGGCGTCGGCCGGGCGTGCCGGGACGATGGCGCGGCCGGGTCCTCGTCGCGGGGGTGGCCGCCGCGGGCGTCGGCGCGGCCGTGCTGGGGACCGGTGACCGTGCCGCGGTGAGCGTGTACGACCTGGTGCGCTGCGTGATCCTGGGCGGGATGATCGGGGGCGGCGCCGTCCTGGCCGGTTACGTAGTCGTGTGGCACGCGTGGTCGGTGGGGCGCTCCCGGCGGGACACGCCCCGGGCGGATCGAATCGAGGATCACGCTCGTTGACGCCCCCGGAACGACCGGGATGACTGGAACGGCCGAGGTGACCGTGACCGAGCCGACTGGGACAACCCCGGCGACCTGAACGACCGGGGCGACCGGGACGACCGGGACGACCGGGACGGCCGGGGCGCGGTCACCGGTGAGCCGGGCGTCGCGACCCGGCGGTCCCCGGGCCCGCGCGTCCGCGGGTGGTGTCGCGCGGCGGTGGCGGGGTACCCCGTTCAAGGGGAAAACCCCAGCTCACAGTGCATGATCGGCCCGGGAAGGACGTGGACGATGCCTCTGAGGCGGCCCGGTCACACCGGGCGCGGGAGCCGGGATCTGGAGATCAATCCGGTCTTCAGCCGGGAGCCCCTCCGGGTCCCGCGCCACGCCATGCCGGCCGGGGAGATGGAGCCGGACACGGCGTACCAGCTGGTGCACGACGAGCTGATGCTGGACGGCAACGCGCGGCTGAACCTCGCGACGTTCGTCAGCACGTGGGCGGAGCCGCAGGCGCTGAGGCTGATGGCCGAGTGCGTCGAGAAGAACATGATCGACAAGGACGAGTACCCGCAGACCGCGGAGCTGGAGACGCGATGCGTGGACATCCTCGCCCGGCTCTGGCACGCCGGGGACCCCCACCGCGCGACGGGCTGCTCGACGACCGGGTCGAGCGAGGCGGCGATGCTGGGCGGTCTGGCGCTCAAGCGGCGCTGGCGGCACCGGCGCCGGGAGAAGGGCCGCCCCGCCGACCGGCCCAACCTGGTGATGGGCGTCAACGTGCAGATCTGCTGGGAGAAGTTCGCCGACTACTTCGACGTCGAGCCCCGGTACGTGCCCATGGAGGGCGATCGGTACCACCTGAGCCCCGAGACGGCGGTCGAGTCGTGCGACGAGAACACCATCGGTGTCGTCGCCGTCCTCGGCTCCACGTTCGACGGCAGCTACGAGCCCGTCGCCGACATCGCCGTGGCCCTGGACGAGCTGCAGGCCCGCACCGGGCTCGACGTGCCGATCCACGTGGACGGCGCCTCCGGTGCCATGATCGCCCCCTTCCTCGACCCGGACCTGCGCTGGGACTTCCGGGTGCCGAGGGTGGTGTCGATCAACACCTCCGGGCACAAGTACGGCCTGGTGATGCCCGGGGTGGGCTGGGTGCTGTGGCGCGACGCCTCCGCGCTCCCCGACGACCTGGTCTTCCACGTCAACTACCTCGGCGGGGACATGCCGACCTTCGCGCTGAACTTCTCCCGGCCGGGTGCCCAGGTGGTCGCGCAGTACTACAACTTCCTGAGACTGGGCTTCGACGGCTACCGCCGGGTGCAGCGGACCTGCCGGGACGTGGCGACCCGCCTGGCCGGGGAGATCGCCGGGCTGGGCCGCTTCGAGCTGATCACCGACGGCGGCCAGACCCCGGTGTTCGCCTTCCGGGTACGGCAGGGCATCGACGGCTTCACGGTCTTCGACGTCTCCGCCGCGCTGCGCGAGCGCGGCTGGCTGGTGCCCGCCTACACCTTCCCCGAGAAGCGTACGGACCTGGAGGTGCTGCGCGTCGTCGTTCGCAACGGTTTCGGCCACGACCTGGCCGATCTGCTGCTGGAGGACCTGCGCAGGGTCCTGCCCCGGCTGGAGGCCCAGGGCGGACCGCGTCGCACCGCCGGCGACGCCGGAGGCTTCGCGCACGGCACCGAGAGCAAGAGCCCCCGGCGTCACGGTCACGGTCACGGCTGAGGGCGTACGGCGGCGCCCGCCGGGGAGAGAACCGGCGCGGCCGGAGGAGAAGGAAGAAGGAGACATCGGGATGTGCCGTTTGTTTGGCATGAGCAGCGCGCCCCGGCGCGCGTGTGCCACCTTCTGGCTCCTGGAGGCGCCGGACAGCCTCAGCGAGCAGAGCCGCCGTTACCCCGACGGGGTCGGTCTGGGGTACTACGGCGCCGACGGCACCCCGAAGGTGCACAAGGCCCCCGTCGCCGCCTTCGAGGACCGGTGCTTCGCGGAGGAGGCCAAGTGGACGGAGTCCACCACCTTCCTGGCCCACGTCCGCTTCGCCTCCACCGGCGGCCTGGACGAGCGCAACACGCATCCCTTCCTGCAGGACGGGCGGATCTTCGCCCACAACGGGGTGATCGAGGGCCTGGACGAGCTCGACGCGGAGCTGGGCGAGGACCGGGGGCTGGTCAAAGGGGAGACCGACTCCGAACGCTTCTTCGCGCTGATCACCCGCGAGACCAGGGCACGCGGCGGCGACGTCGCCGCCGGTATCGAGGCCGCCGCCCGCTGGATCGCCGGGAACCTGCCCGTCTACGCCCTCAACATCGTCCTCACCACCCCGCGGGACCTGTGGGCGCTGCGCTACCCCGACACCCACGGGATGCACCTGCTCCAGCGCGCGGCCGGCGGGTGCCACGGCAGCCGGCACCTCGACCAGAGCGGTAGCGGCGGCCGCATGCGCGTCCGTTCCCACGACCTCGCCGGGATCCCCTCGTTCGTGGTCGCCAGCGAACGCATGGACGACCATCCCGACTGGTGCTCGATGGAGCCCGGTGAGCTGCTCCACGTCGGACCGGGTCTCGTCCCCACCCGCCGGATCGTGCTGCCCGACGAGCCCGCGCACCGGATGGGCCTCGCCGACCTGCGCCCCGAGGCCGCCGCCTCGCAGCAGGTCACCTGACGTCGGGTCTCGCGAGGTACGGATCGAACCGCTGGTCGGGGACGAGGTCGCACGACGTCAGGTCCGGGGCCGCCGAGGTCGATGACCGGAGGGACGCGCGAGAAGGAACCCGCGCCAGGTCGACGGGACGGCCACGGGTGCGGATCGTTCCTCCGCCGACCGTTCGCCCGTCGGCCGTTCCCTCGGGGGCGGTTCCTCCGGTGACGGTTTCCCTGGGAACGGTTTCTCCGATGACGGTGACGGTGACGGGCGGCGAGCGGGTGTGTCGACGCTTCCGGTCGTCGGCCGGTGCTCCCGTACGCCTCCCGTCGCGGAGGTGGTCTGGTACTCCAGATCCTGCGTGAGGACGCACATCACGCGGCCTGCGGGGAGGTCTGGCGAGCCGTCGTCCCGGCGGGGTCGATCACGATGCCGGTGACGTCCAGATCTTCGATCATGCGCCGAAGCGCGGGCTCGGTGAGCCGGATCCAGCGCTGGTCGGCGCCGAGCACCTTGGTGAGGCGCATCGGCGAGGAGAAGGCGGCTGCCGTCCTCCTGCCCGAATCGGTCCTGAACAGGCGCAGGGACATGCTGAAGGCGCCTTCACGGACCGGCACGTATAACGGGACTTCCGACATTACTTCCTCCTGGTGAGAACTCGTACGAAAACGACGTTAGCCCCTTTCCGGCAGCTTTCAATGCGATCTCTACAGGATCCAGACGGGGAGGGCGGGAGCGTTGACGCCTCGTTGACGCGTGGCGCACCGCTGCCCGGGGGCGTGTGGGAGGGCGCCGTCTCCCGGTCGAGGCCCCGTACGAGAGACGTCCTGCCGGTTATGCATGCCGTGCGGCCCTGTCGAACCGGGTGATCCCGCGCGGAGGCGTCGCGTACAGAGCGGTGGTGGGCGATGGGATGTGTTCATCCGGGAGGTGCTCGCGGAACGCGAAGATAAGTGGGGCGATCGGCCGATCAATCATGAATGGTTACGATTTTTCGTGAACAGTCGAGCAATGTGCATTGCGGGGCTGCCGGAGCCTCTCCTTCCCCGGGTGTCCGTTGTCACACCACGCGCACTTCGGCCACGGAATCCCGACGCGAAACGAACGAGCCAAGGATGATCGTCGACGCCGAACGTTTTCGGCTCGATCTTGGTCGACAATTCTCCTGTCCGCCGGAGGCTTCCTCTCTCACGACCGGGCGAAGTGGTACGTGGGTGGTACGTGTCGAGCCCATGACCTGTGCCGTCAGGCTGGAGTGGAGCCTGTGTGACCGCCCGTTCCCTGAGGCCGGGATGCCTGCGAGCCAGAAATGGAGAACCGGTAAGGGAGGCATTGGCTTTAGGCTCTCTTTGTCCAAGAATGGCGTCATAGTGAAAGGAGAGGGTGTCGACATTGATGCCGGTGGAAATGTTGACCTTGTCGGGCGAGAAACCAATATTCGAGGTCATCGACTGGATCGGCGCCCGCTGCTAATCTTTCGCTCGGCCGGAGGATTGGGTCAGCCGACGGTTTGCGGATATTGGGGTAACTCGCGTTTATCTGGTCAAATGTGGTTGATTTTGGGTGAAGGAGGTCCCCCATTTCTGGTCTGGATGGTGACGACTCCGAATTCCGGGGGGACGCGGGAAACGTCAGGACCGGCCCCTCCCCGTCCTCGAAGATCGAGTCGACCTACAACGAGCTCACGGCGCTGGTGGAGGGGATCGCGAGGTCCGACCGGCACGACGGCCTCCCGGCGGGTTCCCGCGAGGTCGCGCCGATCCAGGAGGCCACGGAGCGGATGAGCGACTTCGTGCTGGCCAGGCTGGGAGCGGGTGAGGGCTCCCGGGTGCTGGACGTGGGCTGCGGCACCGGCCGTCCGGCGGTGCGCCTGGCCCGGACCCTGGGCGCACGGGTCGTGGCGATCGACATCGACCGGGAGGCGCTGCGCGACGGAGCCGAGCACGCCGCGGCGCGGGGCGTGGCGGAGACGGTGCGGTTCCGGCACGTCGACGCGCTGGACCTGCCGTTCGCCGACGCCGCGTTCGACGCGGTGCTGGCCTGCGAGGTCACCCCGTACCTCGACATCGCGGCCTTCTACCGGAGCGTCGCCAGGGTCCTGCGCCCGGGGGGCCGCCTGGTGGTCGAGACCCCTTACCCGCGGGTTCCGCTGACCGAGGAGATCCGCGAGCGCGTCGCCTCCCACCTGACCATCCCGAACGCCGCGTTGAGCACCGTGCCGAACGCCCTCCCGGGTGCCGTCTCGGACACCGTGCCGAACGCCGTCCCGAACGCCATGCCCAGCGCGGTGCCGAGCGCCGCGTCGAGGGCCGTGTCGAGGGCCGTGTCGCTCGAAACGCCGGAAGACCACCTGTCTGCGGCGCGGCGGGCCGGGATGGCCGTCACGGAGCTCGTCGACATCACCGAGAACGTGCGTGACTCCTTCTCCCGCTTCGCGCGCGGGACGCGGCCGGAGGCCGGACGCGGGGCGCCCCCCGGCACCTTCGCCGCGTGGGCGGACGCCGCCGAGGTCGGCGGAGTGGTCATGACCTTCACCAGGATGGAGCGCTGACATGACGGACGCGACGGTCATCGGGGCCGGGGTGGTCGGGGCCGCGATCGTACGGGCCTGCGTCGACTCGGGCCTGGAGGTCTCGGTCTGGAACCGTACGCCGGAACGCTCGGAGAGGCTCACGGGACGGGACGTCCACCTCCACGCGACGGCCGCCGAGGCGATCGAGGCGTCCCCGATCGTGCTGCTGTGCCTTCTCAACTACGAGATCACCCACGCGGTCCTCGACGAGACCGTCGCCGACCTCACCGGCAGGCTCGTCGTCCAGCACGCCAGCGGCATCCCCGACGACGTCGCCCCCCTGCGGAGGCGGGTGGAGACCTCGGGAGGCAGATACCTGGAGGCCGCGATCCTCAGCCACCCGGACGCCATCGGCACCGAAGACTGCTTCGCCGTCTACGGCGGGGCGGCCGAGGACTTCAAGGAGCTGGGGGGCGTGACCGAGGCGCTGTCCGGCAAGCAGATGCGCCTGGGCGCCGACCCGGCCTACGCCAAGGCGTACCACGTCGTCTCCCGCGCCTTCTATTACGCCTTCGTCAACGGTTTCCTCGAATGCTCGGCCATCGCGGAGAGCATGGGGGTCCCCCTCAACGACTTCGCGGAGTCGGTACCGCTCTACGACCCCGGTTTCCAGAACACGATCGGCGTCGGCCTCGGCCTCATCGCGCGCCGTGACTACACCTTCGAGCAGGCTCCGCTCACCTCGCACCTGGACGTCCTCAACAACCTGGCGGGCGTCGCGGAGCGGGCGGGGATCGAGCAGTCCTACCTCGCCGTGATGCGCGAGCGCGTGCTGAGGGCGATGGAGCAGGGCTACCGGCGCGAGCACGTGGCGGTGCTCACCGAACAGTTCCGCAGCCGCCGAATGGCCGTCCATAACCGCTGAGAGGAAGCATGTGCGGGTTTGAACCGATTGGCGATGAGCCGGAGTCCGGTTTCCCGAGGCCGGGCACTCCCGGTCCCGGCCTTCCCGACCCGGCCGTCCCCGGCCCCGGAATCCCCGGTCCCGGCACCCCGGGCACTCCCGGTCCTGGAATCCCCGGTCCCGGCACTCCCAGGCCCGGCACTCCCGGCCCCGGGGGCCCCGATCCCGGCCCCCGGGGTCCCGGCATGCCCGATCCCGGGGCTCCCGATCTCGATGTTCCGGGTTCCGGCGGCTCGGATACCGGCATCGCGGTCACCGGCATCCCCCGCCGCTTTCCCGGCACACCCGTCTCCGCCGCTCGTACGGGCGGCGAGGTGGTGTTCATGTTCCCCGGCGGCGGGACGGAGTATCCCGGGATGGGGTGTGAGCTCTACCGTGACGAACCGGTCTTCCGCGCGGCCGTGGACGAGTGCCTGGGCCTGCTGCCCGACCGCTCCGCCGCCGAACGGCTGCGCACCCTGTGGACGGACACGGCACCGGCCCTCCCGGACAACCCCGCCAAGCCCGGTGAGCCCGGTGAGCCCGGTGAACTCGGTGAACCCGGAGAGCCCGGTGGATCCGGTAGCCCTGGTGAACCCGGCGAGCCCGGTGTGCTCCCGGACGGGCCGCTGGGGAAGGTAACAGGGAAGGCCGATCTCGCGTCGGCGCTGCTCACCGTGTTCGTCATGGAGGTCGCGCTCGCCCGGCTCCTCGTGGCGCGGGGGGTGAGCCCTTCCCTGCTGGTGGGACACAGCTTCGGTGAGTACGCCGCGGCCTGCGTCGCGGGGGTCATGTCGCCGCGCGACGCCCTCGCCGTCGTGGCCAGGTGCGGGGAGCTCCTGTCCACCCGGCGCGACGGGGCGATGCTGGCGGTCCCGGCCTCCGAACGGGAGGTCGAGCCCTTCCTCGGGGAGGGAGTGTGCCTGTCGGCGGTCGACGGCCCGGAGTCCTGCGTGCTCGCGGGACCCGCCGCCCACGTCGCCGAGGTCAGGGAGCTGCTGGACCGGCGCGGGATCACCTGCCGTCTCCTGCCGCTCGGCACCGCCGCGCACTCGGCCCTGGCCGACCCCGTGATCGACGAGTTCCGCGAGTTCCTCGGCGGCATCCCGCTGCGCCGCCCCTCGACGCGCCTGGTGTCCAGCGTGACGGAGACAGGTGACGCCGACTTCGCCGACCCCGAATACTGGGTCACCCATCTCCGGGCGACGGTCCGCTTCGATGCCGGACTCGGCCACGTCCTGGCCGACGGCCCGAAGATCCTCGTCGAGGTGGGACCGGGCATGACGCTGACCACCCTGGCGAGGGCACGAGCGGGTACGGACTCCGTCGTCGTCAACGTGACCCGCCATCCGTCGGAGGAGCGAACCGAGGGGGAGGTCCTGCGCGGCGCGCTGACCCGGCTGCGGGAGGCGGGCGTCGAGATCGACCCGCCCTCCCGGCGACCGGAGCGGCAATTGGAGCGGCACTCGGAGCGGCGATCGGAGCGGCGATCGGAGCGGCGACCCGGGCCGCCCACGGTGCCCCACCCCTCCGTTCCGGCCGTCCTTCCCTCGCCCGCCCGGCCGACTGCCGTACACCCACCTGACCAACCACCCGCCACCCGCCCACCGGACCGGCCGCGCGTCGCGGACCCCGTAGCGGACCTCGTCCCGGATCCCGTCGCGGATCTCGCCGCCGCCGTGCGGGAGCGTTCGCCCGGCGGGCTGTACGGGATCACCTGGAGACGGGCCGTGGAGGTGCCCCCGGCGGACCTGGGCCCAACCGTGCGCGGACACCGCTGGATCCTGCTCTCCGACTCGTCGCCCCTCGCCGAGGCGATCACCGCGAGGCTGGAGGGGTACGGAGCCACGACCGTCGTCGTCACCCCGGGGCGCGCGTTCCACCACGTGGCCCGGGACCGGATCACGATCGACCCGCGGTGCGGGGAGGACTACGAGCAGCTCCTGAAGACGGTGGAGGGCGACGCGGACGGGCCGTCGCGGATCGTCTGCCTCTGGGGCGCGTCGTTGCCCGCACAGGTCTGCCCGCCGCTGGGCCACGTCGCCGGCCTGGCCCGTGCCCTGAGCGGACGGCCGGAGGCCGACCTCTGCCTCGTCACCCGGGGAGCCCTGGAGATCACCGGAGGTGAGCGGCTCGACCCTCGGGCGGCTCTCACGGCCGGAGCCGCCGGACCGCTCCGGCGCGAGCTGACCGGCACGCGTGTCCGGCTCGTGGACCTGGACCCCGGCGACACCGGAGACCACGGGATCCGGGCCGCGGAACTCCTGGCCGAGCTCTGCCGCCCGCCGCACGAGGACCCGGTCGGCCTGCGGGCCGGCCACCGCTGGCTGCGCGGGTTCGAGCCGCTGGACGTGGCGCCCGGCGCGTACGGGAGTCCCTCGGTGCGCCGGGGCGGGACCTACGTGATCACCGGGGGGACGAGCGGGATCGGGCTGCGGCTCGCCGGGCACCTCGCGGCCGCCCACTCGGCGCGGCTCGTCCTGATCGGGCGCGAGGAGCAGGTGACGTTCCCGTCGTACGGCCCGGGAAGGCAGGGGAGCCATCCCGAGGGGTCGGACGGCTCCGGAGAGGTGTCGAGCGGCGCGGGAGGAGACCGCGCCTTCGAGGGGTCCAAGGAGTCCAAGGAGTTCGAGGAGTTCGAGGAGTTCGGGGAGTCAGGGGAGTTCGGGGAGTCAGGGGAGTTCGGGGAGTTCGCGGGTTTTCGGGGGGAGGGCGGTCCGGGAGAGGGCGACGGTTCCGGCGGCCGGGAGCGCGCGGCGCTGAGGGCGCTTCTCGCGGAGCGGGGAGACGACGTGCTGGTGCGCGGTGCCGATGTCGCCGACGCCCGGCGCCTCCGGGTGGTCCTCGAAGAGGCGCGGTCGCGGTTCGGCGAGATCCACGGGGTGATCCACACCGCGGGCGTGCCGGAGGAGGGCGCGGCGGAGTTCCTCACCGAGGACGGCGTCGCCGCCGCACTGCGGGCCACGACCGAGGGGACCGCCACCCTGGTGTCGGTCCTGCGGGAGGTGGGCGCGCTTCCCGACTTCGTGGTGCTGTTCTCCTCACCGGCGTCGTTCTCCGGGACTTCCGGGCTCATCTGTCACGGGGCCGCCAACGCCTTCCTCGACACGTTCGCCCTCGGCACGCGGCGCGACGGCGGAGGCGTACCGGTGCTCTCGATCAACTGGGACCGATGGAACGGCGAGGGAACGGCCCGCGACACGCGACGCCGCCACCGCGAGCTCGCCGGGGAGCGCCTGCCCGGAGGACTGAGCCCCGAGGAGGGTCTCACGCTCTTCGAGAGGTGCCTGGCGGCCCTTCCGCTGGGTCAGGTCGTCGTCTCCTCCCACCCGCCCGGAGACACGGCCCCAGCCTGGCGGGCCTCGGTGCCGGGCGCCCGGTCACGCTCCCCTCACCCGCGTCACCTCGCCGTGACTCCGTCGGCGGGCGGGGAGTCTCACGCGTACGGGGACGCGCTCTCGTGGACGGCCGACGGGGAATCTCGCCTGTACGAGGAGTCTCACGTGTACGGGGCCGTGCCCTCCTGGACGGCGGACGGGGAGTCTCACGTGTACGAGGGATCTCGCGTGTACGGGGACGCGTCCTCCTGGGCCGAGGTCGGGGGAGGACCGGAGGCGGCCGGTCCGTACGCGGTCCCCGGAAGGAACGACCTCCCGTGACCGAGACGATCCCGGCCGATTCCCGCGCGTGGCTGCTCAGGCAGCGCCCGCTCGCCGAGCCTCGTGTGCGTCTCGTCTGCTTCCCCCACGCGGGAGGGGATGCCCCGATGTCCTACCGCGGCTGGCAGGACCGGCTGCCCGCCGACGTCGAGCTCTCCGCCGTGTGTTACCCCGGCAGGCAGAACCGCGTCAACGAGCGGCCGATCGACCGGATGGAACCCCTCGTCGACCACGTCTGCCGGGCACTGGTTCCCCTGGCGGACCGGCCGCTCGCCCTGTTCGGGCACGGGATGGGCGCCGTGGTCGCGTACGAGGTCGCGGTCAGGCTCGCCGGGCGGCACCGGATCTCCCCGGCGGCGCTGCTGGTGTCGGCGTACGCGGCGCCGCACCTGTGCGCGGACGACGCGAGGAGGATCCCCATCGGTGACCGCCAGCTCGCCGAGCAGGCCGCCGCCGCGGATCCGGCGCTCCTGCGCTTCCCGGAGCTGATGGACCTGGCGATGGTCGCGCTGCGGGCCGACCACGACCTCCTGCACGCCTACCGGCCCGCGTCCACCCCGCTGGTCACCGCTCCGGTCGTCGGGTACCGGGGGACGGACGACCCGCGGGTGAGCCATGGGGAGATGCGTGCCTGGAGCCGCGTCGCGGGCTCCGGGTTCGAGCTGCGGACCTTCCCCGGGGACCACTTCTATCCGGTGGACGCGGAGGCGGCGCTCGTCGCCGACATCGTGGAGCGCCTCTCCGGCGCCGGAGACATCGGCCAGACGTTCCACGAGGATTCACCCACTTCTTCCCATTCTTCCCAGCCCGCGTGAGGTTCCCGGCACACAGCGGACGACGGGCCCCCGGCGAACGTGCCACCAGCCGCCGGACCCGCTCCGGGCCGGGTGACCGTTCGGCCGGGGTTGCCGGGTGGTCATGCCGGAGCGCGGGAGAGGGTGGCGGCGGGTTCCCCGGCGCCGGTCGTCATCCGGGTGTGCCGCCGGAACGCTCCCCTTGGTCGAGGAGGGCGTTGACCATCTGCTGGAGTTGCGTACGCCCAGCGAGACCGAGGGCGCCGCCGAGGGCGTCGGCGAGTTTTTCGAAGGGGTCGTCCACGGGGAGTTCCCTCACCCGCCCGGCGAGCTCGCCGACCGTCCACGGGCCGTCCTTGTGGACGTGCGCACCACGCGACCATCCGTGGTTGACCGTGACAGACCCGCCCCGGACGGAGAGCACCTGACCGGTGAGCGGACACGCGGCGGTGGCGAGGTAGGCGGCGACGGGCGCGATGGCGGCGGGGTGCAGCGGGTCGAACCGTCCCGCCGGAGGCTCCTCGCGCATGCCGGGGACCTGGAGGGTGAGCCGGGTGCGCGCCATGGAGGGCGAGACGCAGTTGACCCGCACGCCGTACCGGCCGAGTTCGAGGGCTCCGACGACGGTCATCGCCGCGACCCCGGCGTTCCCGGCGGCGTAGGAGGCCTGCGTGGGCAGCGGGTTGAGCAGGCCCGAGCCCGAGGAGGTGTTGACGACGGCCCGGTCGACGCGGTCACCGGCCTCGAACCGTTCGCGCCAGTGACGGGCCGCCCATCGAACAACCGCGAACGTGCCTTTCAGCTTCACGGCGATGACGTCGTCGAACTCCTCCTCGGTCAGGTCGGCCATTCCGCGGTTCCGTTCGATGGTCGCGTTGTTGACGACGACGTGGAGGTCGCCGAAGGCCCGTAAGGCCGCGTTCACCATGCGCTGGGCGCCGTGCCAGTCGGCGACGCTGTCGGTGTTGGCGATCGCCTGCCCGCCGCGGGCGACGATCTCCTCGACCACCGCGGCCGCCACGGAGGGGTCGCCACCCGTGCCGTCGACGGCGACGCCGGGGTCGTTGACGACGACCCTGGCGCCCTCGGCCGCGAAGAACAGCGCCTCCTCCCGCCCGATGCCGCGCCCGGCTCCGGTGATGAGGACGACGCGTCCGTCCAGACTCCCCATGTCCATCACTCCCTCTCATTCAATACACTCAATGAATTAATACATTGCATGAAGTGATGCATGGAATGCAATAGGCTGAAGCCATGACGGAGAGCCCGGGGTTGCGGGAACGCAAGAAGCGGCGCACACGGCAGGCGCTGATCGAGGCGGCGGTCCGCCTGTTCGAGCGGAAGGGGTTCGAGCACGTCACGGTGGCCGAGATCACCGAGGCCGCGGAGGTGTCCACCCGCACGTTCTTCCTCCACTTCCAGGCGAAGGAGGACGTGCTCTTCGCCAACGCCGACGTGCGGATCGATCTGGCGCTGCGCGCGGTCGCCGAGCGCCGCGCCGGGGAGCGATTTCCCGATGTCCTCGTACGGGCGATGGAAGAGATGATCGTCAACAGCTGGGAAGGCGATCTGACCAGCGGGCTCGCGGCGCTTCGGGTCCGTCTGGCCGAGTCGGCGCCGATGTTGCAGGCGCGGTTGCTGCAGCGGTACCTCACCGCGCAGACCGAGCTGGCCCGGGCGCTGCACCAGGCGTATCCGGACGAGCTGGACCAGGTCGCCGCCGCCGCCCTGGTGGGCGCGATGGTCGGCGCGGTGAGCGCGGCGACGCTGTCCAGCCTCCAGCGCGGCGACTCGCCGGAAGGGGTGCGGAACGCGATGCGGCAGGCTGTGGACCTGGTCGTGTGCTGCCGTCACCGGGCGAACTGAGGCGCCGTCGCCCGCCCCTCGCGGGGTGGGCCGGATCGGACGCCGTCACCCGGCCGACCTCGGCCGCCCTCGGCGGACCGGACCGGGTCGGACCGCGTCGGGTTCTGGGTTCCGGGAGCCGGGGGCCGGGGTCCGGGGCGGGGTGCATCGAAGCCTCCGGTGACCCCGCGCGGGCCGGGCCGTGCCGGGTGGAGTTTCGGGAGCGCGGGTGGGGCGCGTCCGATGCGGCCGGTACGAATCCGCGTCCGACGGTCGCCCCAAAGTGCGTCCCAAAGTGCGCCGCCCTGGAAATTGTCGGTGCCCGTTGTCAGAGTCGACAGGGTCAGCGGCAACGTTCCAACCTCGTCCCCCGGAGGTGCGCGATGGCACGGCGACGGACACCCGGCAAGGCGGTGCGACGACGGGCGTCCGGCGGGCGAAGACCGCGCCGGGGCCGGGGCGGGGGCGACGGCGACTGGTTCCTGTGGGCGGTCGCGGCCGTGGTCCTCTTCCTGGTCGTGATGTGGCTCGTCGACGTCGTCGTCGCCAACTGGCAGCTGGTGATCGGCGGCACGGTCGTGCTGCTCGCGGGGCTGGCCGGGGCGCTGCTGCTCCGCCGCCGGGTGATCGAGGCCCGGGAGCGGGAGTGGCTGGCGGACAACGCGCGCCTCGAACGCGTCGACCGCATGTCCGGTGACCGGTTCGAGGCCCTCGTCGAGGCCCTGCTGCGCCGCGAGGGCTTCCGCGGGGTGCGCAGGATCGGCGGCAGCGGTGACGGCGGTGTCGACGTCGTCGCGACCGCGCCCGGCGGCGACCCCTTCGTCATCCAGTGCAAACGCTGGGGCGCCACGGTGGGCTCGCCCCAGATCCGCGACCTTCTCGGCGCGCTCCACGCCTATCCCGGCCACCGCGGCGTGCTCGTCACCTCGGCGACCTTCACCGCTCCGGCCAGGGAGTACGCGGCGGGCACCGGCCTGACGCTGATCGACCGGGCCACGCTCGCCGCCTGGTTCACCGGGTCCTTCACGCTCGCTCCGCGGGCACGCCGCGGCGCCGGTCGGCGGTTCCTGCCGGGACGCCGTCCCGCGACGCCCTACCCGGACGGTGACCTGGGCCTGGAGGGAGCGCTCGGCGACGAGCCCGCCTGACGATCGCGCAGTCTGCCCGCGCACGGCGGACCGGCGAGCGTGGGCAGACGGTGGCGGCGCCGGGGAGCTCTCCCGGGCGGGCCGGGGTCGGCGCCGGGCACGTTCGGCCGTCGCCGGTTCACGACCCCGTGGTGTCGAGGGCCTTCTCGAAGGCGGTGTAGGCCTCCGGGGTGAACAGGACGAAGCGCAGGTCCGTCACCCGTGTCGGGGTGGCCCGCACGGTGTCGATCGCGGTACGGGCGGCGTCGTCCATCGGCCAGCCGTAGATCCCCGCCGACACGGCGGGAAAGGCGACGCTGCCGGCGCCGAGTTCGTCGGCGACGCGGAGGGATTCGCGGTAGCAGGAGGCCAGGAGGTGTGTGCGGTCCTCGGTGGGGGAGTGGACGGGGCCGACGGTGTGGATGACCCAGCGGGCCGGGAGGTCTCCCGCCGTGGTGGCCACGGCCTGGCCGACAGGGAGCCCCTTGCCGTACTGGGAGGCGCGCAGTTCCCGGCACGCGGCGAGGATGGCGGGGCCGCCGCGCCGGTGGATGGCCCCGTCGACCCCGCCGCCGCCCATGAGTGAGGAGTTGGCGGCGTTGACGACGGCGTCGACGTCCTGCGTGGTGATGTCCCCCCGGACCAGCGTGATCCTCATGAGCCATGGCCTTCCTCGGTGGTTCGTCTTCTCGTACCGGGTCCTTCCCCGGTTTCCGGCGCTCTGACGTGTTCCCGTCGTTCCACTCCGGACGTGCTGGGATTCCTCCCTTCTCGCCGTCCCGGGACGCCGCCGCCACCGTGCCACGTGACGGGCCGCTTCATCGGTCCGGGCGTACGCGGGGGCACATCGCCCGCACCCGAACCGTGATCGCCCCACCGCCTGTCCGCCCCTGGGAACCGGTTCCCGCCGGGTTTTCAGGGTCTTCCGGCCTTCAGGGGTTCTGATCCTCAGGGTTTCCGGCCTTCCAGGGTTTCCGGTCTCCCGGGGGTGGGCGGCGATGGGCGTCTCAGGTGCGGGTCAGGGTGGGGTGCCACGACGGGCTCCTGCCGGGAGCCCGTCGTGGCCGGTGCTCAGGTTCCCGCCGGGGACGGGCCCTCCGCCCGGCGCGCGGTGAGCAGCAACCGCCCGGCGCCGATCCGGAACGGCGAGCCGTCAGGCCCGCCGAACCGCTCGATGCCGGTGAATCCGCCCTCGGTGAGCATCTGGCCCAGGTGGGCGCTGGTGTAGACGTGGTGGATCGCGGTCACCTCGAGCTCCTCCGCGCCCCGGGTGAAGCGGTATCCGCTGATCAGGCGGCTGCGAGCGACGTCGTACCCCGTCGTGGTCGTGACGGTGATGTCGCCCGTCCGCATCCGGCGGGGTTCGCCCTGGTAGCCGGGCAGGACGGACTCGGCCGTCGCGTTGAAGTCGACCACCAGCCCCCCGCCCGGCCGGACCGCGTCCGCCAGCGCGGCGACGAACTCGCGGGTCTCCCCGGGTTCGAGATAGCCGAAGCTGTTGCCCATGCAGACGGCGGCGTCGAACGAGCCGTCGCGCGGGATGTCCCGCATGTCGGCGACGCCGAGCGAGACGGCGGGCGCGGCGGCGGCGGCGGGCCCCCCGGCGGGCCCCG
>NZ_JBEOWK010000046.1:0-40059 GCF_040295985.1 Streptosporangium sp. NPDC002524
CCACCCGCTACGACAAGACCGCCACGTCCTACACCGCCGTAGTCACCCTCGCATCGCTACTGCTCTGGTTATGACCTTTGAAGACACGGCCTAGGGCTTGGGGCTTGGAACCGGATCCGTCCCGTGGGTCCCGGGGGCGGCGAGGTCGAGGTCCTTGATCCTGGGGTCGCCCTCGTCGGCGAAGTAGTGGTCGGGCTGGGTGGCGTCGGCGCCCTCGGCCGTCTTCGTGGCGCGGGCGACGACCGTGCCGAGCGCGGCGACGGCCAGGTTGACCGCGAGCGCGAGGACGCCCGCGTAGATCGTCATCTTGGTGTCCAGGCCCAGCTTCTCCAGCGGGAACGCGGACCCGGCGAAGTGCAGCTTGCCGGTGGCCGGGTTGCCGATGTTGTAGAGCAGGAGCATCCCGGCGCCCATGCCGGCGATCCACCCGGCGATCAGGCCGCTGCGGTGGAACCAGCGGGTGTAGAGGCCGAGCGCCACCGACGGGAGCGTCTGCAGGATGATGACGCCGCCGATGAGCTGCAGGTCGATGGAGAAGCCGGTGTCCAGGAACAGGATGCACAGCACCGCGCCGACCTTGACGAGCAGTGAGGTGATCTTGGAGACGCGGGCCTCGTCGGCGTCGCTCGCGTGCGGCTTCAGGTACTCCTTGTAGATGTTGCGGGTGAACAGGTTCGCCGCGGCGATCGACATGATCGCCGCCGGGACCAGCGCGCCGATGCCGATCGCGGCGTACGCGACGCCGGTGAACCAGTCGGGGAACATCCTGTCGAACAGCTGCGGCACGATCGTGTTGTTGTCGGTGCCGATGGGCTTGATCCCGGCCGAGATGGCCATGAAGCCGAGCAGCGCGATCAGGCCGAGCAGCAGGCTGTAGGCGGGCAGCGCCGCCATGTTCCGCTTGATCACGCCGCGGTTCTTTGAGGCGAGCACGCCGGTGATGCTGTGCGGGTAGAGGAACAGCGCGAGCGCGGAGCCCAGGGCCAGCGTCATGTACTGCAGCTGGTTGTTCGCGTTGAGCAGGATGCCGTCGCCGGGCGCGGCGCTGGCGGCGAACTTGGCCTGGGCGTCGCTGAAGATGCCCGACCAGCCGCCCTCGATCTGGGCGGGGATCGCGAAGATCGCCACCAGGATCACGATGTAGATCAGCGTGTCCTTGACGAACGCGATCAGCGCGGGCGCGCGCAGGCCCGACTGGTAGGTGTACGCGGCCAGGATCGCGAACGCGATGATGATCGGCAGGTGGCCGGTCACGCCCATCGACTTCAGCACGGCCTCGATGCCGACGAGCTGCAGCGCGATGTAGGGCATCGTCGCGACGATGCCGGTGATCGCGACCAGCAGCGCCAGCGTGGGGGAGCCGAACCTGGCCCGGACGAAGTCGGCCGGGGTCACGAAGCCGTGCACGTGCGAGACCGACCAGAGGCGGATCAGCACCAGGAAGACGATCGGGTAGACCACGATCGTGTACGGCACCGCGAAGAAGCCCATCGCGCCCGCGCCCCAGATCAGGGCGGGCACGGCCACGAAGGTGTAGGCGGTGTAGAGGTCGCCGCCGATGAGGAACCAGGTGACCCACGAGCCGAAGTTGCGGCCGCCGAGCCCCCACTCGTCGAGACTCGCCAGGTTGTCCGGGCGGCGCCAGCGCGCGGCCACGAATCCCATCCCGCTGACCACCAGGAACAGCACGGAGAAGATGATGATCTCTGTCAGGTGAGCTTCCATCGGGTCACCGCCGCCGCTTCGTCATCTGGTACACGATCGTCGTGCACGTGACACCGACCGCGATGAAGGCGAGCTGGAGCCAGTAGAACAGCGGGAAGCCGAGAAGCCGGGGCTCATCGGAATTGTAGAGAAACGGGAGCAAAGGTAGGATGATCGGTACGATGAGCAGCCAGTTCCATGGGCTGCGGTCGCTCCGGTCCCCGTTTGGAGTGGTCAACACGTTCTCCTTGAGCTGGAGAAGGGACGCCCGAGCAGGATCATCCCCTTCGGCTGACCGGCAGCGTAATTACACGGCCGTTTCATTCAGGTCACCGAGCGCCGAGCGGCACCGGTGGCGCGACGAACGGCAGCTTGACTTCGCCCCCGAGGTCTCCGTCCAGGTCGCGGGGGTCGCACCTTCTGGGCTGCCCCACTTCACCGACGGGCTTCCACCGGTCACCGAATCACCGGCGCGCCTTCCTTGACATGGCCGCGCAAGTTCTCGTAAGGGCGCGTCGCGTGAAGGGTGTGCCGCACGGTGGGAGGTATGCATACGGTACGGGACTCGCCGTACAGTGCGGGACATATCGGGAGCGTGGGATTGGTCATACGGCGTGGGGTTGGTCATGCGGCGGTGGGGTGTGTTCGCGGCGCGCCGGTCCGCGGGTGCCGCCGGTCCTGTTCCAGGCGGGTGGGCTCAGACGGTCCTGTCGGCGGCGGTTCTCGGCTCGTGCCGTACGTCCTCCGGCAGGCCGAGGTCCCTGGTCCAGGCGGCGAACTCCACCAGGATGCCGTCGGGGTCCTTGAAGTAGATCGACCGGACGAACACGCCCTCGCCCATGGCGGGCGCTATGCCGAACTCGCTGTCGTCGTGGTTGAGGATCACCCCGACGTCCACGCCCTTGGCGATGAGCTTGTCGCGGTACTCCTCGATCCGGTCCGGGGCGACGTCGAGGGCGATGTGGTTCATCGAGCCGACCGCGGAGAGCAGCTCACCCCGGTCGGGCAGGTTCTTCGGCGCCGAGACGCCGGGAACGCCCTCGGGCGCGTCGGGGAACCAGAAGAACGCCAGCGCGTTGCCGCCGCCGCAGTCGAAGAAGAAGTGCTGCCCCCAGCCCATCGGCAGCTCGATCGTCTTGATCAGGGGCATGCCCAGGACGCCGGAGTAGAAGTCGACCGTCCGCTTCATGTCCGAGCACACCAGCGCGAGGTGGTTGATCCCGCGCAGCTCGAACTCGGTGTTGTCCGCCATGTTCTCCTCGCTTCCTCGGGTAATGAACTGCTTATCACAGGGGGCGGCCTGTCACGGGAGGCCGCCTGTCACGGGGAACGGCTTGTCGCGGGGGTGGCGGGAGCGGTACGACCGGCTCCGGCGGTCACCGGGCCGGGTCACCAGGCGACCTTCAGGGACGACAGGCCGTACACGAAGCTGGAGGTGCGGAAGTGCGCCTCGGACTCGACCTCGCGCAGCTCGGGGAAGCGCCTGAGCAGCGCGGGGAAGGCGACGCACATCTCCATCCGCGCCAGCGGCGCCCCCAGGCAGTGGTGCACGCCGTGGCCGAAGGCCAGGTGGCCGGGCGCGCCCCGGGTGATGTCCAGCGTCTCCGGATCGGACAGGAACGCGGGGTCGCGGTTGGCGCCGAGCAGCGCGCACATCACCGGCTCGCCGGGCCCGATCTCCCGTCCGGCGATCTCGACCTTCGTGGTGGTCGTCCTGAAGGTGCTGGACTGGACGATGCTGAGCCAGCGCAGCAGCTCCTCCACCGCGGCGTCGACGCGATCGGGCTCCTTCTTGAGCAGCTCCAGCTGGTCGGGGTGGCGCAGCAGGGCCAGCGTGCCCAGCCCGAGCATGTTGGAGGTGGTCTCGTGACCGGCCACCAGCAGCAGGCCGCCGATGCCGATGAGCTCGTCCGTCGTCAGGTCGTCGTGCTCGCGCACCAGCGTGCCGAGCAGTTCCTCACCCGGGCGGGCCCGGGCGCGGGCGACCAGCTCGGCCATGTAGGCGCGCGACTCCTCCTGCGCCGACCTGCGCTCCTCGACGGACGCCGACACGTCGAGCAACCGGCCGGTCCTGCGCTGGAAGTCCTCCCGGTCGGCGTACGGCACGCCCAGCAGCTCGCAGATCACCAGGGAGGGGATCGGCAGCGCGAACGACGACACCAGGTCGGCGGGGGATCCCGCGCGCTCCATCGCGTCCAGGTGGTCCTCGACGATGCACATGATCCGCGGCTCCAGCCGGCGTATCCGGCGCAGCGTGAACTCCGGCGTGAGGATCCGGCGCAGCCGGGTGTGCTCGGGAGGGTCGAAGGCGAGGAGGTTGCCCGCGCGGAGCGCGGCGATCTCCTCCTCGCTGTTTTGGACGCCGGGCAGTTGGAAGGTAATCGTCTGGGCGCTGCTGAAACGCTCCGTGTCGCTCAGCACCGCGCGCACGTCCTCGTAGCGGGTCACCAGCCAGGCGTCGATCCCCGGCGGCGTCCTGACGAGCCTCACTCCCTCCCCGTCCCGCAGCGCCTCCAGCTCCGGATCGGGATCGAACCCCGCTCGCCGCATGTGCGGCGGCAGCGCCGGAGACTCGCTCATGGGACCCCCTGGATGACTCACCGTTCTGACTGCTCTTCTGACTACTCCGAAAAAACGCTAGCAACCCATCGATTACGCGCAAAGGACCCTGACGGCCGTCCGAGGTCTGTGTCGTGCCACTGACCGGCAACTACTTGTCGCGGTGTCTCCTCGGGCAGGCGTGCCGCGTCCTCCGGGGAGGTGTGCCGCGTCCTTCTGCGTCTTCTAAGCGGGAGGGCCGCGCCCTTCGGGCGGGCGGGCCGCGTCCTTCCGTGGACATGCCGCGAAAACATGACAGTAGATGTCCTGCTTTCGCGGCACGCTGGCCCCATGACAAGAACGCTTGAAGGAAAGGTCGCCCTCGTCGCGGGGGCGACAAGGGGGACCGGCCGGGGGATCGCGGTGGAGCTGGGCGCGGCCGGCGCCACCGTCTACTGCACCGGCAGGAGCACGCGGGCGCAGCGCTCGGAGCTGGACCGGCCGGAGACCATCGAGGAGACGGCCGAGCTGGTGACCCGCGGGGGCGGACACGGTATCGCGGTCCAGGTGGATCACCTGGACCCGGAGCAGGTGCGCGCCCTGGTGGAACGGATCAGGAACGAGCAGGGCAGGCTCGACATCCTCGTCAACGACGTCTGGGGCGCCGACTCGCTCACCGAGTGGCACGTCCCCCTCTGGAAGCACTCCCTCGACGACGGCCTGCGCATCCTCCGGCTGGCGGTGGACACCCATCTCATCACCAGCCACCACGCCCTGCCGCTGCTGATCGAGAACCCCGGGGGCATGGTGATCGAGGTGACCGACGGCACCCTGGAGTACAACACCGTCAACTACCGGCTCTCGGCCTTCTACGACCTGGCCAAGATCTCGGTGAACCGCCTGGCGTTCAGCCAGGCCCACGAGCTGCGCCCGCACGGCTGCGCCGCGATCTCGCTGACCCCCGGCTGGCTCAGGTCGGAGAACATGCTGGAGCTCTTCGGCGTCACCGAGGAGAACTGGATGGACGCCACCGAGAAGCAGCCGCACTTCGTGATCTCCGAGACGCCCGCCTTCACCGGCCGCGCGGTCGTCGCCCTCGCCACCGACGAGGACCGGATGCGCTGGTCGGGCCAGTCGGTGTCCAGTGGGCAGCTCGCCCAGGTGTACGGCTTCACCGACGTCGACGGCAGCAGGCCCGACGCCTGGCGCTACATCGAGGAGGTCGAGAGCAAGGGCAAACCCGCCGACGCCACCGGCTACCGCTGACCACCACCACCGGGACCGGCACCGGGACCCCGGGCCGGGACCACCGGCGGGGAGTCCGGCGAGATCCCCGGTCCGGGTCAGTGCCCCGGCGCGCCCGTGTCGTTGATCTCGTCGGTGTCGTCGGTGTCGTCGGTGTCGTCGGTGTCGTCGGTGTCGTCGGTGTCGTCGGTGTCGTCGGTGTCGTCGGTGTCCGGGGTGTCCGGGGTGTTCGAGGGGGCGGGGGCGGGGGCGTACAGGTCGCGCAGGCGGGTGGCTGCCTCGGCGAGGCGGGTACGGAGGCCGGGCGGGTCGACGACCTCTGCCTCCGGGCCGAAACGGAGGATCTGGCTGTAGGCGACCTCCGATGACTCGACGGGCAGGCGGAACGTGACCCATCCCTGCCCGTCGGGCTCGCCGGCGGAGGCGAGGGCGGACGCGAGGGCCGCGGGGTCGGCGACGGCGGGGAGCGCCCGGCGCCCGGCCGGGCTGAGCCGTACGGTGACGTGCTCGGTGAGCAGGGAACCGGCGAACTGCGCCGCCCTCTCGCTCCAGAACGCGGCCAGGTCGAAGGTCTCCTCCCGCTCGAAGCGCAGGCCGGAGTGGATCTCGACCTCGTCGAAGCGGTCGACCCGGTAGATGGCGAACCGGGTCGCCAGGTACCAGACCCCCGCCTTCAGCACGAGCCCGTACGGCTCCAGGCGCCGGGCGGCCCCGGCCTGCTCGGACCGCCCGCTCTCCCCGGGCTTCCCACTCTCCCCGGTCGTCTCGGTTCGCCCGTCACGCCCTGCCCGCTCGCCAGGTCCGGCCCGTTCTCCCTGCCCGGTTTCCCGGGTGTCCCCGGTTTCGCCGGGAGGGCCGGGCCGGTCGGTCCGCTCGCCCGGCCGGGTGCGGGTGGCACGCCGGTAGAGGGCGGTGACCGGGTGGTCGCCCCACACCGCCCTGGCCAGGGGCGCCAGCGCCGCCGGTGGGGGCCGCTCGCTCGCGAACCAGCCGGGGGCGTCCAGGTGGAAGCGCTGGGCCGCGGTCGCGGGGGCGTCGCGGAGGCCGGGGGAGAGCGCGGCGGAGGCCTTCAGCCGCGCCGTGGCCGCCACCTCGCTCAGTCCCATCTCCCGCAGCGCCTCCGGCACGCCCGACAGGAACAGCGCCTCGGCCTCGGCGCGGTCCAGCCCGGTGAGGCGGGTGCGATAGCCGTCGAGCAGCCGGTAGCCGCCGCCCCGCCCGCGGTCGGCGTACACCGGGACCCCCGCCTCCGACAGGGCGAGCACGTCACGGTGGACCGTCCGCTCGGAGACCTCCAGCTCCCTGGAGAGCTCCACCGCGGTCATCCCGCCCCGGGCCTGGAGCAGCAACACCAACGACATCAACCTGGCCGCGCGCACTCCCCGACCCTAGCCCCGGCGCACCCGTGACCGCGGCAGGGGAAAGGGAGGAGCCGGGGTGAGGCCGCCCGGTGGCCACGGCCGGAACGGGGCCGCGTGGGTGGGTCCGGCGAGGTCAGGGAGGGGCGAGGGGCAGCACGACGTGGGCGGGTCCGGCGGGGTCAGGAAGGGGCGAGGGGCAGCACAACGTGGGCGGGTCCGGCGGGGTCAGGAAGGGGCGAGGGGCAGCACGACCGCGGACGGGTGGGACGGGTCGTGGAAGATCTCGTGATCGGTCGTGACCATCGCGCTGCCCGTGCCCAGCGGTTCGCCGGTGCCGAGGTTGCGGGCGATCCGGGGGTACGCGCCTCCGGCGACGTGCACGCGGATCCGGTGGCCGCGCCGGAAACGGTGCCCGATCGGCCACAGGTCCACCCGGACCCGGCGGATCCCGTCGGCGTCGGCGGGCGGATCACCGGGGACCAGGCGGCGCACGCCCTCGCACACGTTGTAGGAGGCGCCGTCCGGGTGCACGTCGCAGACCCGGACCACCACGTCGGCGTGTCCGGTGCCCGATCGGACGTACAGGTCGGCGAAGACCGGGCCGATCATCTCCGTGTCCCGCCGCAGCTCGGGGCCGGTGTAGACGAGCACGTCGCGCCGGGCCTCCAGCCTGCGGTTGTCGCGCGGTTCCGAGTTGCCCAGCAGGACCGGGCCGCCCAGCGCGGGCGTCGGGTGCGCGGGGTCGTAGCGGAAGCGGTCGG
This sequence comes from Streptosporangium sp. NPDC002524, assembly GCF_040295985.1. NCBI lineage: Bacteria > Bacillati > Actinomycetota > Actinomycetes > Streptosporangiales > Streptosporangiaceae > Streptosporangium > Streptosporangium sp. NPDC002524. Next base: position 7,610 of record NZ_JBEOWK010000046.1, read on the forward strand.
TCCCGGCGCCGTACGGGCCGCCGCTGCCGCCGGTACCTCCAGGGCCGCCGCTGCTGTCACCGCCTCCGGGGACTCCGTCGGCTTCAGGGACCCCGGGAACATGAGGGGCGTCGAGCGCGTCGAGTGCGCCCGGAGCATCGGGGGTGCCGGGCGCGTCGAGTGCGCCGGGGAGGCCGGGCGCGTCGGGGGAGAGGGCGAAGCCGGGGCGTAGGCGCCAGCGCTGCTCCCGTACGCCGGGCACCGGCCAGTCGGAGTAGTCGCGCCACTCGTCCGCCCCCGTCACGTACAGCCTGACCGGCTGCTCGCGCAGCCCCGACGGGTCGCCGAGCAGGTGCGCGCGGAACCAGGCGAGCGCCTCGGCGTTCGCCACCCGCCCGTGCCGCACGTCCGCGTGGTACCAGGGGCCGATCGTCAGGTACGGGCGCCGCCCCGCCGCCCGCATCGCCGCGTAGTCCTTGACCTGCCAGGGCAGGAAGACGTCGTACCAGCCGCCGACCATGGTGACCGCGGCCTCCACCTCGCCCACGGAGGCGGAGAAGTCGCGCCTGCCCCAGTAGGCGGCGGGTTCGGCGTGGTGGGTCAGCAGGTCCTGGAAGAACGGCACGCCCCTGCCCGCCGACAGCGCGTCCAGCTCCCCGAGCGGGCGCCCCGACAGGGCCGCGCGACGCGTCCTGCGCGGGATGAGCAGGGCGTTCGCCCCGCTGAACGGCCGCTCCATGGAGGCGGTCAGCGTGGTCCACATCAGCGACGACTCCAGCGCGAACGCCCCGCCCACGTAGGCGGCGTCCCGGAACTGGGAGGCGGCCACCGAGATGGACACGGCCTTGAGGTCCGGCCCGGCGAACGGGGCGACGGCCCACTGCGCGTACCCCAGGTAGGAGGGGCCGTGCATGGCGAGGCTCCCGCCGTACCAGTCCTGGTCGCGCAGCCAGGCCAGCGTGGCCAGCCCGTCGTCGTGCTCGTCGCCGAGCGGGTCGAGCAGGCCGCCCGAGCCGAAACCGCCCCGGCAGCTCTGCATCACGACCTGGAACCCGTGCCTGGCGAACCCGCGCCCGAAGGTCCGGCCGAACATGCCGCGTCTCCCGTAGGGGGAGCGGACCAGGATCGTGGGCGGGCGCACGGCGCCGACCGGCGCGTAGTGGTCGGCCAGCAGGATGACCCCGTCACGCATCGGCACCGGCAGGTCGCGCTCGACCGTGACCCGGTGGACGGCCGCGCGCGGCCAAGTGATCATCCCCATGTGCTCTCCTCGTGCGGCCCCGTGATTACCCACTGGTAACAGAACATGGCCCGCGATGGCCAGAGCCCGCCGGTGTGAGGCTCGCCATCCTCCTGCCCCGCCCCTCACCGGGAACCCCCGAAACTCACCGGGAACCCCTGGAACTCACCGAGCACCCCTGGAACCGCGAGAATCCCAGGGAACACAGGAATCACAGGGTCCACAGGGAACCTGTGGAACCGGCGCGTCCGGGCGGGCCGGGCGGGGCGCGGCGTCACGTTGCATGATCGCGGTCGCCGCCGGTACTCTGGCCACATGCGACACCCGATTACCCTTCAGTGGTGGCGCCGCTTCTGAGCGGCGCAGGTTTCGCATTCGCGAGCAGACAGGCGGCCGCCCGGGGAGGCGGCCTTTTCTGTGTCCGCTCCCTCAGGGCATCGGGAAGACAAGAGGGGCGATACAGCAGTGGAGACGAGCCGATATACCACCGCCGGCGGCATAGGGGTCGAGGTCACCGCGTCCGACGTGCCCGAGACGGTGCTTGAGGACGTCGTCACGACGCTCGGCGAGCGCCGTGGCGGAGTGCTCTCCTCCGGGATGGAGTATCCCGGCCGCTACAGCCGATGGCACCTCGCCTACGTCGACCCCTGCCTGGAGATCGTGGCCAGGGGGCGCAGGATCTCCGCCCGCGCGCTGAACGCCCGGGGCAGGGTGGTCCTGCCCGCCATCGTGTCCTGCCTGCTGGCGGCGGGCAAGCCCGTCGAGGAGCCGACGGCCGACCTCGTCGAGGTCCACGTGGCCGAGTCCGAGGACATCCTCCCCGAGGAGATGCGCAGCCGCCGTCCCACGGTCTTCACCGCGATCCGTGAGGTCATCGCCGCCTTCAAGGGGGAGAACGAGCACCTGGGCCTGTACGGCTCCTTCGGCTACGACCTCGCCTTCCAGTTCGAGCCGATCAGGCAGGTCCTCACCCGGGCCGCCGACCAGCGCGACCTCGTGCTGCACCTGCCCGACCGGGTGATGGTGATCGACAGGAAGCGGGAGACCAGCAAGGAGTTCCGCTACGAGTTCACCGTCGACGGCGTCTCCACCCACGGGCTCGCCCGCGAGGGGGAGGTCGTGCCGCTCACCCCGCCGCCGGCCGAGCTCCCGGCCGACCCCGAGAAGGGCTCCTACGCCCAGGTGGTGGCCGCGGCCAAGGAGAAGTTCGTCCGCGGCGACCTGTTCGAGGTCGTCCCCGGCCAGGTCTTCCACGCGCCCTGCACCGACCCGGCCGCCTTCTACCGGGGGCTGCGCAAGGTCAACCCGGCGCCGTACGAGTTCCTGTTCAACCTCGGCGAGGGCGAGCACCTGGTCGGCGCCTCCCCGGAGATGTACGTCCGGGTCAGCGGCGACCGCGTCGAGACCTGCCCCATCTCCGGCACCATCGCCCGCGGCGGCAACCCCATCGAGGACGCCGACGCGATCCGTACCCTCCTATCCAGCGTCAAGGAGGAGTCGGAGCTGACCATGTGCACCGACGTGGACCGCAACGACAAGTCCCGCATCTGCGTGCCGGGGACGGTCCAGGTGATCGGCCGCCGCCAGATCGAGATGTACTCCCGGCTCATCCACACCGTCGACCACATCGAGGGCCGGTTGCGGCCGGAGTTCGACGCCCTCGACGCCTTCCTCACCCACATGTGGGCCGTCACCGTCACCGGCGCCCCCAAGACCTGGGCGATGCAGTTCATCGAGGACCACGAGGCCACCACCCGGCGCTGGTACGGCGGGGCGGTCGGCTACATCGGCTTCGACGGCTCGATGAACACCGGCCTCACCCTGCGTACCGCGCAGATCCGGGGCGGGGTCGCCACGGTCAGGGCCGGGGCCACGCTGCTGTTCGACTCCGACCCCGAGGCCGAGGAGCGGGAGACCGAGCTCAAGGCCAGCGCCCTGCTCGGCGCGCTGGCCGCGGTCGGCGCGGCCCCGCAGGAGCGGGCCGAGGCGCAGGTGGCCGCCGAGCGGCCGGGAGAGGGGATGAAGGTGCTGCTCGTCGACCACGAGGACTCCTTCGTCAACACCCTCGCCGACTACTTCCGCCAGCAGGGCGCCGAGGTCGTCACGCTCAGGCACGGCTTCCCCGTCACGATGATCGACGAGATCGCGCCCTCCCTGGTGGTGCTGTCGCCCGGCCCCGGCTGGCCGTCCGACTTCGGGCTGCCCGGCCTGGTCGGCGCCCTCTACGAGCGCGACCTGCCGGTGTTCGGCGTCTGTCTCGGCCTGCAGGGCATGGTGGAGCAGGCGGGCGGCACCCTGGAGCTGCTCTCCTACCCCGAGCACGGCAAGCGCGGCCGGGTGCGGCGGCTGGGCGCGAGCGCCCTGCTCGACGGGCTCCCCGAGGAGTTCACCGCCGCGCGCTACCACTCGGTGCACGCCAAGCGGCCGGGCGTCGCCGGGTTCACCGCCACCGCGCTCACCCCGGACGGCGCGGTGATGGCGATCGAGGATGTGGAGCGACGCCGCTTCGCGGTGCAGTTCCACCCCGAGTCGATCCTCACCGCCGAGGGCGGCGCGGGGGCGAAGATCATCGCCAACGTTCTCCGGCTCTGCCGCAAGAGCGGGTAAAGACCTGGTGTTCCACGCCCGGCGGTCACGCCGGGCGACCCTAGAGTTCTCCCCGTCGTGGAGATCGCCGGGCGTACCGGGCCGGGACCGGCCGGTACGCCCGGCGGCGGGGGAGGAGCGGGCATGAGGTCGGACGGCGTGCTGCCCGTCGAGCTGCCCGACGCCGTACGGGAGGCGCTGCTGGCACCGCTCGTCGACCACAACTGCCGGGGCGTGCGTCGCGACGACCTGACCCGGGCCAGGTTCGAGACGCTGCTCACCGACGCGGGCACCCCCGCGCCGCCGGGCACCACCCACTTCGACACCCCCGCGGGCGCCGCGGTCCGCCGCTGGTGCGCCCCCGTCCTCGGCCTCGCCCCGCACGTGCCGCCCGCCGTCTACCTGGCCCGCAGGTCGGAGCTCGGCGCGGCGGAGGTGAACCGGCGGCTGCTGGGCGCCGCGGGGATCTCCACCTTCCTGTTCGACGACTCTCGCGACCCCGACGACTTCGACGACTTCGACGGCCCCGACGGTTCGACGGGGCACGCGGACGGCCCGGACAGCCCGGACGGCCTGGACGGCGCGGACACCGTGCGGGTCGTCCACATCGAACGTGCCGAGGAGGAGGTCGCCGGGACCGCCGTCTCCGGGGTCTCCTACATCTCCGCCCTCGCCCAGAGACTCGCCGGGCGGGCCGTCCGCGCCGTCGCCCTGAAGTCGGCCGCCGCCCACCGCTCCGGCCGCCCCCTCGATCCGGCCAGGCCGAGCCGGGGAGCGGTGATCGCGGCGGCCACCCGGCGGCTGGCCTGCCCGGGGGAGAGGCTCACCGACCAGGTGCTGCTGCGCCACCTGCTCTGGACCGCGGTGGACGTGGCCAGGGAGTACGGGCGCCCGCTGCAGTTCCACACCGGCCTCGCCCGCTACACCGGCGGTACGCGCCCGGGGCGCGCTGGCGGCCCCTCTTCCGGTGGCCGCGGCGACCACCGGACCTACGGAGGGCGCGGCCACGGCGGTCTCACCGGCTTCACCGGCGGGTCCGGCTCCTCCGCAGGGCACGCCGGTTCCGGCTGGGGGGCCGATCCGGGGCCGCACGGCGCGGGTCCGGGAGCGCTGGCCGGGTTCATCGTGGCGACGCAGCCGGTGGGCGTCCCCGTCGTCCTGCTGCACTGCCACCCGTTCCACCGCCAGGCCGCCCATCTGGCCGGGGCCCTTCCGCACGTCTACGTCGACGTGGGGGCGGCGCTGACCCGCAGCGCCACGGGGTCGGCCGCGGTCATGGCGGAGCTTCTGGAGCTCGTCCCGTTCCACAAGCAGCTGTTCGGCTCCGGTGGCCACGGCGTGGCCGAGACCTGCCATCTCGGCGCCCTGCACTACCGGCGCGGTCTGGCCGGGGCACTCGCCGCGCGGCTCGCCGACGGCGAGTGGAGCGCCGCGGACGCCGCCCGGGTGGCCCAGATGATCGGCTCGGGAAACGCCCGCCGGATATACCGGTTGTGAATCGTGACGGGTGCCCGGACCTGGAACGGATGGGTCCCCGGAACGCTGTGACGGGTGCCTGCCATGGGGACGGGTGGGTCCCTGGAATAATGTGGCGACCGCTGGTGCGACGAGGGGGACAAATTGACGGGCGACGGCGCAGAGGCACGTTTTCTCCACGACGTGACCGTGGAGCTGGTCAAGCACAGCGCCTCCGACACCGACGTGCTCTGGGCCGCGCGGGTGTCGACGGCCGGGGAGCAGTCCCTGGAGGAGATCGGCAAGGACCCCGAGCGTTCCAGGGGGCTGCTCAACTTCCTGATGCGCGACCGGCACGGCAGCCCTTTCGAGCACAACTCGATGACCTTCCTCGTGAGCGCGCCGATCTTCGTCTTCCGCGAATTTCATCGCCACCGGGTCGGCTGGTCATATAACGAGGAAAGCGGTCGTTATCGTGAGCTTCAGCCCAATTTCTATGTTCCAGGGGCGGAGCGGAAGCTGGTCCAGGAGGGCCGTCCGGGCAAGTACGTCTTCGCCGAGGGCAGCGCCGAGCAGCACAAGATCGTCACTGAGGCGATGGAGTCGTCGTACCGGCAGTCCTACGCCGCCTACCAGGAGATGCTGGAGGCCGGGATCGCGCGGGAGGTGGCCAGGGCGGTGCTGCCCGTCGGGCTTTTTTCGTCGATGTACGCCACCTGCAACGCGCGCTCGCTCATGCACTTCCTCTCCCTGCGCACCAAGAACGAGCAGGCCAGGGTGCCCTCGTTCCCGCAGCGCGAGATCGAGATGGTGGCGGAGAAGATGGAGGCGGCCTGGGCGGAGCTGATGCCCCTCACGCACGCGGCCTTCGTCGCCTCCGGGAGGGTCGCCCCCTGAGGCGTGCTCTCCGTCGTGCGGGGCGGGCCGGACGGTCGCCCCGCGACGGACAACGAGCCCGCCGCACCCGGCCGCGGCGCCTCTCGCCCGCTTCGGCGGGCCGATCCGGCGCCCGGCCTCGTGCGTCACGTCCGCGCGTCACGTCCGCGCGTCACGTCCGCGCGTCACGTCCGCGCGTCACGTCCGCGCGTCACGTCCGCGCGTCACGACCTCGCGTCACGGAGGTCAGCGGATCTGGCCCGGTCCGGCCGCCGTGGCCCGCAGCAGATCCCGGAGGAGCTCGAAGTCGATCTTCTCCGGCCGGCGGAAGCGCAGGCAGCCCTTGCCCATGTCATGGCCCGCCAGCCGCTCCGCGAAGGCCTCGCGGACATCGTCGCGCAGCAGGTAGACGGAGACGTACTGCCTCTGGCTCGCGAAGCCGACCTCCCCGACGCCGTCCCGCTCGTAGACGGGCATCCCGTACGCCATCACCTCGGCGAATCCCCGCAGCTCCGCACGGCACAGCTCACGCAGCCGGGCCAGAGCCTCCTTACGCTCCTCGGGCACCTCGGCGAGGTAACCGTCCACGTCTTCCGCCCGGCTTCGCACCATGATCCGAGCGTACGTGAAACGAGGGCGGGCGGCCCGGTGTTCGTCCGCGGGACGGCATTCCCGCGAGCGGCGCTCACAGCCAGTCGTGTTCGCGCGCGTACCGCGCCGCCTCGTGCCGGGTGCGGGTCTGGGTCTTCTGCATCGCGTTCGAGAGGTAGTTGCGCACGGTGCCCTCCGCCAGGTGGAGCCGGGTGGCGATGTCGGCGACCGAGTAGCCCTCGCGGGTCGCGCGCAGCACGTCGATCTCGCGGTCGGTGAGCGGGCAGTCGTCGACGACGGCGAGGGCGGAGACGTCCGGGTCGATCCACCGCTTGCCCTCGTGCAGGGTCGTGATGACCGCGACGATGTGCGCCGGTTCCGCGGACTTGCTGACGAAGCCCTGGACCCCGAGCCTCAGCGCCTTGCGCAGCACCCCGGGCCTGGCGTGACGGGTCAGCATGAGGATCACCTGCTCCGGCCGCGCGCGGCGGATCTCCGCGACGGCCTCGAGCCCGTCCATCCCGGGCATCTCCAGGTCGATGACGAGCACGTCGGGCAGGTGCCGCAGCGTGGCCTCGACGGCCGCCGCCCCCTCCTCCGCCTCGGCGAGCACGGTGATCTCGCCCTCCAGCGGGAGCAGCGCCGCCAGCGCCTTGCGCAGGAGTGCCTCGTCGTCGGCGAGCACCACGGTGGTCATCGATAGTCCTTTCCCGCTTCAGGGAGCGGTGTTCGAACGGCCGTGCGGGAATGTCGCGGCCGTCAGGAAACGCCCGTCCTTCTGTTCCACGGTCAGCTCGCCCCCGTCGTTCACCACTCGTTCCCTGAGCGTGGCGAGCCCTCGCAGCTCGGGAGGCGGATCCTCCCGCGCGCCGTCGTTGACGATGGTGATGCCCGACTCCGACAGGGTGATGCGCACCTGCCCGGCCTGGGCGTGCCGCAGGATGTTGGTCGTCGTCTCCCGCAGGACCTGGCCGAGCAGCTCGCCCGCGTGCGCGTCGACCTCGGCCTCCCGGTCGACGCGCACGCGGATGCCCGCCGCCTCGAAGAGGTTCTTCGCGTTCTCCAGCTCCGCGGACAGGTTGAGCCGCCGCTGCGCGTAGGCGAGTGCCTTGGTCTGCGCGATGGTGTCGCTGACCAGGGCGTGCACCTCGCGCAGCTCCTGCTCCACCCGTCCGGTGTCGCTGTGCACCAGCTTCTGGGCCAGCGCGATCTTCAGCTTCACCACGTGCAGCGTGTGGCCCTGGATGTCGTGCAGATCGCTGGCGAACCGCATGCGCTCCCGCATGACGGCCAGCTCGGCCTCCCGTTCATGTTCCTCCTCCATCTCCGCCACGAGGCCGTAGAACCTCTGGTTGGGGAACATGAGGCCGATCAGCACCGAGGTGAAGCCCGCCGGGATGATGACGTACGGGATCAGCACGTCGGAGACGTGTTCCGGGGTCACCAGCAGCCGCGCCGCGCCCACCGCGCCGACGTAGGCGCCCACCCCCAGGGCCGCCCAGCCTCGGTGGCGCGGTAGCTGGGGGACGGACAGGGAGCCCACGACCGAGATGCCGTAGAACGCCGTGTCGCTGCCGATCACCAGCGCTCCGGCGGCCCACACGGCCGCGGTGACGACCAGGCAGGGGAGCGCGACGCGGGAGATGTCACGCGCCGCCCACCGTACGAAGGCCACCAGGGCCGCGACCACGCCCAGGCCCAGGACGACGGCCTGCCACCACGTCCGGGCGTCCATCGCCACCAGCAGGGCTCCCACGACGGCGAGCAGCGGGAGGAACATGACGATGTTGAGCCTGCTCAGCCGTCCCCGCGCCGTCCGGGTGTACTTGAAGATCGCGGGTGACCCCGCGGGTCCTCGCCCGGCCGTGGAGCCGCCGGGCCGGGCGTCGGGACCGCCGGAGGGCCCGCCACGGTGAGGGGCGCGGCTGCCCGGATCGCCACGGTGGGGGGCGCGGCCGTCCGCGTCAGTCACTGATCGCGCTCCGGCCACGACTCCACGCCGCCGGGCGGGGGAACGCCGCGCCGGCCACGGGGAAGACGGTCGTGCCGGCCGTCGGCGGGAGGCGGGAGGCGCGGGGCCTTGGTGTCCATGGGGTGGCTCTCCGGGGTCTAGCAGAGCAGGGTATGTCCATTGTTCTTCTGATTTCGCGGTGGCATCAGTGACACCGCGTCATATGTTCGCCCAAGGAATGTCATGGCGAGGTCATGACGTGGTCGCACTGCCCGATGGGCGCGGCGGCTGCTGAGATCGACGGCATGTCCTCCACACCGGTCATCGACGTCGAACGTCTGAACCTCAGCTACGGCGACTTCCACGCCGTGAAAGACCTCTCCTTCCAGGTGGGGCGCGGTGAGCTCTACGCGCTGCTCGGCACGAACGGGGCGGGCAAGACCTCGACCCTGGAGACCGTCGAGGGCCACCGCGCCCCCACCTCGGGCACCGTGCGGGTCTTCGGGAAGAGCCCGCGCGACCGGCACGCCGTACGGCCCAGGATGGGCATCATGCTGCAGGAGAGCGGATTCTCGCCGGACCTGACGGTGAGGGAGTCGGTCCGGCTGATCGGAAGGCTCACGCGGCGCACCGACCGGGTCGAGCGCGTGCTCAGCGTCGTCGGCCTCACCCGCAAGGCCGGCACCAAGGTGTCCCAGCTCTCCGGCGGTGAGAAACGGCGCCTGGACTTCGCCACCGCCGTGTACGGAACGCCTGAGCTGATCTTCCTGGACGAGCCCACCACCGGCCTGGACATCCAGTCCCGGGACGATCTGTGGGACGTCGTGGACAAGCTCCGGGAAGACGGCTCCACCGTCGTTCTCACCACGCACTACCTGGAGGAGGCGCAGCAGCGCGCCGACCGCGTCGGCCTCATGCACAAGGGCTCCTTCTACCGGGAGGGGACGGTCTCCGAGCTGACGCGGCTGCTGCCGGCCGCCATCCGCTTCTCCCTCGCGGCCCCGGTGCCCGAGCTGCCGCTGCGGGCCACGGGCGAGGGTGAGGGGAAGTTCGTCGTCGAGACCTTCGGCCTGCAGAAGGACCTGCACACCCTGCTGAACTGGGCGCAGGACCACGCGGTGGAGCTGCGGGAACTCCAGGCCGGGCCGACCCGGCTCGACGACGTCTTCCGGTCCCTCGGCAACGACTAGGCCGCCCCGGACTCTTCCGGGGGACCGGGCCCTCCCAAGGGACCGAAACCCTCCCGAGGGACCGGAATCCTCCCCAAGAGGCCAGGACCTCCCAAAGGGCCGGGGCCCTCCCGAGGAATCAGAACCCTCCCAAGAGAACTCTCGCAAGGAAAAGGACCTTCGTCATGCTCTCGATCGCTCTCAGTGAGCTGGTCCAGATCTTCCGGAACCGGTTGGTGCTGGTCACCAGTCTCGTCATGCCCGCGGCGGTCAGCGCGGTCTTCATCTACCAGCACGAGGGCTTCGCGGCCCTGGGCAGCCTCGGGTACATCGCGGCGGTGGTCATGTTCACCGTCGGGGCGTTCGGGCTCTACACCACCACGGTCACCACCCTGGCCTCACGCAGGCAGAACCTCTTCCTCAAGCGGCTGCGCTCCACCGCGGCGGGCGACGCCGGAATCCTCTCCGGACTGCTCCTCCCGATCACCGTCATCTCGCTGGTCCAGGTGGTCGTGATCATGACTGCGCTGGCCGTGGTCACCGGCGCGCCGGACAACGTCCTCCTTCTGGCGGCGGCCGTCCTGTCGATGGTGGCCATGATGCTCGGCCTGGGACTGGCCACCGCGGGAGTGACGAACTCCCCCGAGCACGCCCAGGTGACCACGCTGCCCGTCAGCCTCGGCACCATCGCCGTGACCAGCTGGGTGGGGATCTCCGGCACCGAGGAGCTCACCCTGCTCAAGCGGCTGCTCCCGGGCGGCTCGGCCACCGAACTGGTCCTCAACGCCTGGAACGGCGGCGTCCCCGTCGCGGACTCCCTGCTCCTCCTGGCACCCACGCTGGCCTGGGTCGTCGTCGCCGTCGCGCTGGCCTCCCGGATCTTCCGCTGGGAGCCGCGCCGGTGACGACCGGAGGGGCGACCGGAGGGGCGACCGGAGCGACGGCCGGGGTAACGACCGGAACGAGGGCCGGGGCGACGGCCGGAACGACGGCCGGGGCGAGGGCCGGAGCGAGGCTCGGAACTAGGGGATCGGCGAGGTCGCCGCGACGCTTCCTCGCCCCCCGCTCGCGGCGTCGTCTCGCGGGTGGTCAGCTCGTGGTCTCCTGGCGGCGGGAGAGGGCGGGCAGGACGAAGATCTCGGCGCCCGGGGGCAGCGCGCAGTCGAGGCCGCCGAGGTGCCGGGCGTTCTCCCCGCAGACGAACATGCTGATGTGGCGGCGGATGCACCCGTAGTCGTCGCGGAGCCGCTGCTCCAGGGACGGATGCGTGCGGCGGAGCATGTCGAGGGCAGAGCCCAGCGTGGGGTGGCCGTCGTCGTGGTCGGCGATGGCGAAGACGCGGATCTCGGTGGTCTCGCCCGCCCAGTGCCGCAGCGTGGCGGGAAGCATGAAGGTCACGAGGGTGACTGGTCTGGCCATCGGCTCAGAGCACCGTGTCGCGGGGTTCGGCGTACGGCCGGGGGCCTGGACGGCGGATGCCGTGGCCGGCCGGGTGCCGTGGGCGGGTGTCGCCCCGGCTTCCGAGGGGCCGCCGCCGGTGGAGGGGACCGGGGACGGGCGGGTGCGGGCGAACGGCTCCGGAGGGGGAGCCGGACGGATGACGATGCTGGCGGACGGGTCCGTGCGGGTGGCGGTCGAGAGGGGGGCACGGGCTGGGAGGGGGGCCGTCGTGCATGACCATCTCCTTTCGGATTGGGCCTCATGCTGCCATGCCACGCGGTGTCCTGCCGTGCTCTATGAAATTTGCGTGATCAGTTCGGGGGGGTTAGTCCCGATTGTCGTTCAGGGTTCGCCCTGCACGATGTCCCGATGGATGTGGGGCAGCGGCACTCCGCCCCGCTGGAGCCTGCGGACCGTCTCGTTGACCATGGCGGCCGGGCCGCAGACGTAGGCCTCGTGGTCGGCCCACGAGTGGAACCGTTCCATCACCTCGGCCACCTGGCCCCGCATGCCGTCGTACCCCGGCTCGCCGGAGACCACGGGCAGCACCCGCAGCCACGGGAAGGCCGACTCCATCCGCACCAGGTCGGTGAGGTCGTAGAGTTCGGCGGCGGTGCGGGCCCCGTAGAGCAGGTGGACGTTGGGACGGCGCCCGGAGTCGATCACGTGCTCCAGGATCGCCTTGATCGGGGCCAGGCCGGTACCGCCCGCCACGCACAGGATGTCGCGCCCCGAGTCGGCGGGCACCATGGTGCCCATCGGAGGGCCCAGCATCAGCGTGTCGCCGATCCGGGTGTGCCGGACCAGCGTGGTGGAGACCCAGCCGCCGGTGACCGCGCGGACGTGCAGGCGGACGGTGTCGTCGTCCCTGGGCGCGTTCGCGATGGAGAACGTGCGCCAGACGCGCGGCCAGCGCGCGGTCTGTACGTTGACGTACTGGCCGGGCGTGTAGGGCAGATGCTGGTCGAGGCGCAGGGTGACCACCGCGATGTCCGGCGTGCGGAGCTCGTGGTCGATCACCTCGGCCAGCCACCAGGCGGGTGAGACCCCCGCGTCCGACTCTGCTGATTCGATCATGAGATTCGCGGCGGCGGTGTACGCGGCCACCCACGCCGCCTCTATCTCGTTGTCCCAGATCTCGGCGGCGAAGCGCCTGATCGTGGCGAGGAGCGCGTTGCCGACCGCGGTGTAGTGCTCGGCGAGGACTCCGTACTTGCGGTGGTCGCGGCCGAGCTGGCCGAGGAACGACGCCAGGCTGCCCGGACTGTCCAGGCTCCAGACGATCCTGGTCAGCGCGCCGAACAGGCGGTCGCGCTGGACGTCCATCGCCGGGGGGAACATCGCCCGCAGGTGCGGGCTCTCGGCGAACAGGCGTCCGTAGAAGTACGCCGCGGCCTTGTCCGCGACGGGTTCGATGACGGCGAAACTTTCCTTGACGAGTCGCGGATTCAAAGACATTTAACGAACCCACCCTAATTGACCGGATCAATGTCCGATCATGCAGATCCACCTCCCTGACAGCTCCGGGTGACGAGCGACCGGGGGCCCCGGCTCACCGGGTCACTCGAATTTGAGTCTTCCATCACCATGTAGACGTCACAACCGTTTCTCAGCAATATGGTGGGAAATCTAACTATCCGTAATTGAAAAGTTATTTTGCGTGACCAACTAATTAAGAGCAAACGGAGTAGGCGAATAATAATCATGTTTTCTTTGAAATACGGCCTTACTAATCGTAAGCATTGCTGTCATGGCGGAGTCCGGGGTCGCCGGCGGTGTGAACCGTCCCCGCGGTGAGAGTTGGGGACTCCTGGCGAGACGACACTGATACCTCGGATGTGTGACATGACCGAAATGGAGTGCGTCATGATAGAGGAGCTGTTGCAGATGGGATCGGTGCTGTCCGAAACAGGTGGCGCCACCTCGCGCACGCCCCCCCTGGAGAACGCATGCCCCGACCCTTGATCGGTATCACCGCCTACCTCGAGGCCGCCCGCTGGGGCGACTGGGTGAGGGAGGCCGTCCTGTCGCCGCCCTCCTACGCGCGGGCCGTCGAGAAGGCGGGCGGCGCCCCGGTGGTGCTGCCCCCGCTCAACCTCGGCGGGATCGACGACTACGTCCGCGGCCTGTCGGGCGTGATCCTCGCCGGAGGGGGTGAGCTCGACCCCTCCCTCTACGGCGCCGCCCGCGAGGAGCGCGTCAGGGACCCCCAGCCGCACCGCGACCGCTTCGAGCTCGCGCTGGCCCGCGCCGCCGTCAAGGCCGACCTGCCGCTGCTCGCCTGGGGGCGGGGCATGCACGTCCTGAACGTCGCCCAGGGCGGGACCCTGATCCCCTGGTTGCCCGAGGTGGTCGGCCACGACCGCCACGCCGCCGCCCAGGCGCACCGCATCCAGGTCAGCGTCTCCAGCAGGCTCGGCAAGACGGTGGGCGACACGGCCGAGGTGACCGGGCCCCATCACCAGGCCGTCAAGCGGCTGGGCACCGGCCTGCTCGCCGTGGCCTGGGCCGACGACCAGATCGTCGAGGGCGTCGAGCTGCAGGGGCACCGGTTCGGCGTCGGCGTTCAGTGGAACCTCGGACGCGCCGGGGACGACCGGCTCGTCGAGGCCCTGGTCGAGGAGTCCCGGCGGTGACGTCCGGCGATGACGTCTCGTGGTGACGTTCAGCGGTGACGTCCGGCGGTGAGGGCCTGTGGTGAGGACCGGGATGCCACCCGGCGATGACGTCCGGCGATGACGTCCGGCGATGAGGGCCGGGATGCCGCCCGGCGGTGAAGGGCGGCGGTGACGGGTGACGTCCCGTGGTGACGTCCGGCGGTGATCGCCTGTGGTGTTTCCTGGAGGGTCCCGGCGGGTCTCGGCGGGTAAAGTGCCGATCATGCCGTTGCACCCGCAGGCCGAGACCTACCTGAAGCTCTTCCAGAAGGACCTCGGCGTCCCTCTCTCCACGCTCACCCACGACATGGTCGCCGAGTTGCGGACCCTGGACGCCTTCGCCGAGCAGCGTGGTCCGATCATTCCCCTCCCGGTGGTCAGGGACGTCGTCGTCGCGGGCGTACCGGTCCGCGTCTACCGGCCCGAGGAGGGCGACCGCCCCCTCCCCGTGATCGTCCACTTCCACGGCGGAGGCTGGGTCTTCGGGAGCGTCGAGCGCGACGACGCCCTCGGCCGCGACCTCGCGGTGCGCAACGGGGCGGTCGTGATCTCGGTCGACTACCGGCTCGCGCCCCACGACCCCTTCCCCGCGGCGGCCGACGACGCGTGGAGCGTCGTCCAGGACGTCTTCGCCCGTCCCGGCGCCTACGGGGCCGACCCGGAGCGGGTCGCGGTCTGCGGTGACAGCGCCGGGGGCAACCTCGCGGCCGTGGTCGCCTGGCAGGCCAGGGACGCCGGGCTCCGGCTCGCCCACCAGCTGCTCGTCTACCCGGTGGCCGACGTGGCCATGGACACCGGGAGCTATCGTGCCTACGCCACCGGCTTCGGGCTCGGCGCGAAGGAGATGGCGTGGTTCGTCGAGCAGTACGGCGGTGACCCGGCCGACCCCCGGCTGGCCCCGGCCCGGCTGGCCGACAAGTCCGGCCTGGCCCCAGCGACGGTGATCGTCGCCGAGTGCGACCCCCTCCGCGACGAGGGCGAGGAGTACGCCGCCCAGCTCGCCGCGGCCGGGGTGCCGGTCGAGCTCAGGAGGTACGAGGGGGCCATCCACGGCTTCTTCGGCCTGCCGGGCTTCTTCGACCAGGCGACCGAGGCGCGCGAGTACGCCGCGGCCCGTCTCGCGGAGGCCTTCCGGTAGACGGCCCTCCGGCGGAGCCCTTCCACGGGAGGGGATCTGTGCCGCGACGTCCACCCGGGACGCCGCCCGGACCCGTACGGCGTGATCCCCGGCGGCTCCCCGCCGGAAGCGCCCGTGCGTAGGCGCCGGGCCTAGAAGCGCCCGTGCAGGGCGGCCAGGCCGGGCTCGAAGACCTGGTGGACGACGAACTTCAGCGCATTCGCCGCGTCGTCCGCCACGAAGGTGGCCGACCACTCGACGAACGCCCGCCCGCTGTCGGTGACGGGGGCGACCCGGTAGAGCGCCCGGTAGTCGCGGACCGGCAGCGGGCTCTCCAGGATCTCGTACGTCGCCGAGCGCGAGGCGTCGTCGAGGGTGAGCAGCCGCTCCCTGAAGACTCCGCCGGGGCCCTCCATCCTGCGTACCGCGCCCGGCCGGGAGTCACCGCCGTCCTCGATCTCGCAGCCGGTGATCCCCGGCAGCCACTCGGCCACGTTGCCGAAATCCCGCAGGTACTCCCACACCTCGTCGGCGGTGGCGTTGATCACCGTGCTGGCGTACGCGGACATCGGTCACTCCTCGCGCTGGACTCGTCGCCGACGGTCATGCCCGCCCGCGCCGCGGGGTAACCGGGGCCGCCAGGTGATCCGGGTGATCGGGTCAGAAGCTCCTGGGCAGCCCGAGCACCTGGGTGGCCAGGTAGTTGAGCAGGAGTTCCTCGGTGACCGGGGCCACCTTGCCGATGCGGGCGCCGGTCAGCAGGTTGGCCACCGGGTACTCCAGCGAGTAGGCCATGCCGCCGTGCGTCTGGAAGGCGTGGTCGGCCGCCTCCCACGCGGCCTGCGAGGCGGACAGCTTGGCGATGTTGGCCTCGGTGGCGCAGGGCAGCTGCCTGTCGAACAGCCAGGCGGCCTTGTAGAGCATCAGCCTGGACAGCTCGATCTTCGCCTTGACCTGGGCGAGGGGAAAGGCGATGGCCTGGTTGGAACCGATCGGGCGGCCGAACACCTCCCGCTCCTTGGCGTACTGCACGGCCACCCGCAGCGCCACCTCGGCGCCGCCGAGCGCGGAGGCGGCGAGCAGGACGCGCTCGGGGTTGAGGATGTCCCACAGCACCAGCGCGCCCTGGTCGACCTCGCCGATCACGTTCCGCTCCGGGACCCGGAGGTCGTCGATGAAGACCATGTTGGACGGGGTGGTGTTGGCGCCCAGCTTCGGGATCGGCTGGAAGGACAGCTGCCCGGCGGCGACCGCCTCGGGGACGTTCACCAGGAGGACGGTCATGCCGTTGGAGCGGGGTCTGGCCTCGGCGGCCGGGATGGTCCGGGTGACCAGGAGCATCCAGGTGGCGCGCTGCACGCCGGTGATCCAGATCTTCTGGCCGTTGACGACGAACTCCGCGCCGTCGCGGCGGGCGAAGGTGGAGATGCCCAGGGCGTTGGACCCGGCGTCGGGCTCGGTCAGCGCGAAGCAGGTCTCCAGCTCGCCGGTGGCCAGCTTGGGCAGCAGCTCGTCGCGCTGCCACTGACTGCCGTGCCTGGACAGGGTCATCGCGCCGAACCCGGGGGTGAGCACGTAGGTGAACGCCGAGCCGCCGGCCGATCCCGAGGCCGACAGGGTCTCGGTGGCCACGGCCAGCTCCAGCAGGCCCTGGCCGCCTCCGCCGTACTCCTCGGGCACGGCCAGGCCGAGCCAGCCGCCCTTGGCCAGGTCCTGCCAGACCTCCTCGGGCCAGCGTTTCTCGCTCTCGCACCGCTGCCAGTAGCCGAGGTCGTAGCGGGCGCAGATGTCGCCGACGCCGCGCTGCACGGCGAGGGCGCTCTCGGGGAGGGTGAAGTCCACGATGATCAACTCCATTCTAGCTGCGGGCGCAATCGTAGAACGTAGTTCGGTACCTCGTGGCGCCCCGGCCCCCGCCCCGCGAGATCGGGCCCGCGACGGGCACGACCGCGACGGCGTTCACCCCTTCCGGCCGGGCTCGCGACAGATACGGCCGCGACGGTGCTCACCTCTCCCGGCCGGGCTCGCGACAGGCATGGCCGCGACGGTGCTCACCCCCGGCCGCAGGCCCCTGGGGTCGGGCCCGCAGACCCTCGTCCCGGACCCCGGGGGATCACGCCTCCTGGCCGGGCTCCAGCCGTGGCCTGCGCGCGTGGTAGACGAAGGCCGGGGGCACGTTGCCCCACACCGTCCGGCCCGTGACGACCTCCTCGAAGGTGTCGATCAGGCGCCTCCTGAAGCGCCGCGCGGGAGGAAGGCGCTTGGCGAAGCTGTAGGCGAAGGTGGTGAAGGCCGTGTGCGGGCCCATGATCTCGGTGACCGCGCCCAGCAGGCGGGCCTGCGTCTCGTCGGAGAACGCGGCCCAGGGGAGCCCGCTCACGATCGCGTCGGCCTGGGGCAGGCCGCGCTCCCGGAGCAACTGGGGCAGCCGTGCCGCGTCGTCGACCACGACGTCCACTCCCGGGTTCCTGGCGGCGAGGAACTCGGCCAGCTTCGGGTTGATCTCGACGGCGAGGTGGTGCCCCCGGCCGCCCAGCCGGCGCTGGATCTCCGCCGTGAACGCGCCCGTGCCGGGGCCGAGCTCGACGATCACGGGATCGCCCCGGTGCGGGATCGGCGAGGCCACCGCCTCGGCGAGCCGCCGCGAACTCGGCGCCACCGCTCCAACGGTGCCCGGCGAGCGGATCCACTGCCCCAGGAAGAGCGTGGTGTCATTGGTCATGGTTTGAAGGGTAGAGGGTGCGGGAGGGCGGGCCGTACGCCATCTGACCGATCTTGACAGCCTCAGGGAGGAGGGACCCTCCCCTCCCTGAGGATGACCGGACCCCGAGGACGACCTGGGGACGACCTGGGTACGGCCTGGGTACGGCCGGGGGCGAGCGGCGCCGGTGCGGGACGGGACCGCCGGGCCACCCCACCCCGCGCGTGCTCGCGTACGGGGAAGCGCGGGTCGCCCGCCATCCACCCGGCCGCATCCGACGCAGTAGTGTCACCATCAGGTACGGGGAGGGAGATCAGCCGGTGAATCCGGAAGCATCGGGGGCCGAGGACCGAATTTGGACGGTCCCCAACGCGTTGAGCCTGGCCAGGCTCCTGGGAGTGCCGGTTTTCCTGTGGCTGGTGCTGGGCCCGAAGGCCGACGGCTGGGCCGTCGCGCTGCTGATGCTGGCCGGGTTCTCCGACTGGCTCGACGGCAAGATCGCCCGCGCCTGGAACCAGACCAGCAGGCTCGGGCGGCTGCTCGACCCGCTGGCCGACCGCCTCTACATCCTGGCCACCCTGTTCGGCCTCGCCATGCGCGAGATCATCCCCTGGTGGCTGGCGCTGGCCATCCCGCTGCGCGACGTGATGCTGCTGGGCATCCCGCTCATCCTGCGCCGCCTCGGGTACGGTCCCGCGCTGCCCGTGCACTTCCTCGGCAAGGCCGCCACGGCCAACCTGCTCTACGCCTTCCCCCTGCTCTTCCTGGCCCACCATCCCTCCTGGTACGCCGAGGCGGCGGGGATCGTCGGCTGGTCCCTGGCGATCTGGGGCACAGGGCTGTACTGGTGGTCCGGAGTGCTGTATTGGGTACAGGTGCGTCAGCTGACAAGCGAGGCCAAACGCCTTAAGAGGTGATCTGTGAAGGCCGTCGTCATGGCGGGCGGGGAGGGGACACGGCTCCGGCCGATGACCGCGAACCAGCCCAAACCTCTCCTGCCCGTGATCAATCGGCCGATCATGGAGCATGTGCTTCGCCTGCTCAAACGGCACGGCTTCACCGAGACGGTGGTCACCGTGCAGTTCCTGGCCGCCCTGGTCCGCAACTACTTCGGCGACGGCGACGAGCTCGGCATGAGCCTGTACTACGCCACCGAGGACACCCCGCTCGGCACCGCGGGCAGCGTGAAGAACGCCGCCGACCGGCTCCGCGACGACCGCTTCCTGGTCATCTCCGGCGACGCGCTGACCGACATCGACCTGACCGACATGATCCGCTTCCACCGCGAGAACGGCGCGATGGTCACGATCGGGCTCAAGCGCGTCCCCAACCCGCTGGAGTTCGGCATCGTCATCGTCGACGACCAGGGCAGGGTGGAGCGCTTCCTGGAGAAGCCGACCTGGGGCCAGGTCTTCTCCGACACCGCCAACACCGGCATCTACGTGATGGAGCCCGAGGTCCTCGACGAGATCGCGGCCGGGGAGTCCGTCGACTGGTCGGGCGACGTGTTCCCCAGGCTGCTGGAGCGCGGCGCCCCGCTGTACGGCTACGTGGCCGACGGCTACTGGGAGGACGTCGGCACCCACGAGAGCTACCTCAAGGCCCAGGCCGACGTCCTGTCCGGCCGGGTCAAGGTCGACATCGACGCCTTCGAGGTCTCGCCGGGCGTCTGGGTCGCCGAGGGGGCCTCGGTCGACGCCGACGCCGTCCTCAAGGGGCCCCTGTACGTCGGCGACTACGCCAAGGTCGAGGCGGGCGCCGAGCTGCGCGAGTACACCGTGCTGGGCAGCAACGCGGTGGTCAGGGAGGGGGCCTTCCTGCACCGCGCGGTCGTCCACGACAACGTCTACGTCGGGCCCAGCGCCCACCTGCGCGGCTGCGTGATCGGCAAGAACACCGACCTGATGACCGCCGCCAGGGTCGAGGAGGGCGCCGTCGTCGGCGACGAGTGCATCATCGAGGCCGAGGCCTACATCTCCTCCGGGGTCAAGATCTACCCGTTCAAGACCATCGAGGCCGGGGCGGTGATCAACAACAGCGTCATCTGGGAGCCGCGCGCCCAGCGCAACCTGTTCGGCCCCCGGGGCGTCTCCGGGCTGGTCAACGTCGAGATCACCCCCGAGCTGTGCGTACGCCTGGCCAGCGCCTACGCCACCACCCTGAAGAAGGGCGCCTCGGTCATCACCTCCCGCGACTCCTCCCGCGCCGCGCGGGCGCTGAAGCGGGCCGTGATCAGCGCCCTGAACGCGAGCGCGATCAACGTGCTCGACCTGGAGGCGTCCCCGCTCCCGGTGGCCCGCTTCCACACCGCCAGGGAGAACGCCGTCGGCGGCATCGCGCTGCGCACCACCCCCGGCGACCCGCAGAGCGTCGACATCGTCTTCATGGACGAGCAGGGCGCGGACCTGTCACCGGCGGCCCAGCGCAAGCTGGACCGGGTCTTCTCCCGGCAGGAGTTCCGCCGCGCCTTCCCCGGGGAGATCGCCGAGCTGAGCTTCCCCGCCCGCGCGGTGGAGGACTACACGCACGAGCTGCTGCGCCTGATCGACATCAGCGGGGTGCGCGACGCCGACATGAAGGTCGTGGTCGACTGCGCCGGGGGCACCTCCTCGCTGGTGCTGCCCAGCCTGCTGGGCCGGGTCGGGGTGGACGTGCTGACCGTCAACAACCGGCTGGACGACGCCTCGCCCACCGAGACCCTCGCCGAGCGCCGCCGCGACCTGCAGCGCCTGTCGGAGCTCGTCAGCTCCTCCAGGGCGGCCTTCGGGGTGCGCTTCGACCCGGTGGGGGAGCGGGTCGCGCTGGTGGACGAGAAGGGCCAGCTGATCAGCGAGGAGCGCGCCCTGCTGGTGGTGCTCGACCTGGTCGCCGCCGAGCGGCGCGGCGGCAGGGTGGCGCTGCCGGTCACCACCACCCGGGTGGCCGAGCAGGTCTGCAGGTTCCACGGCGTCCAGGCCGAGTGGACCTCCACCGCGATCGACGCGCTCACCGCCGCCGCCAGGGGGCCGGAGATGATCTTCGCGGCCGACGGGCGCGGCGGTTTCATCGTGCCCGAGTTCGGGCCCACGGTGGACGGCCTGGCGGTGTTCCTGCGCCTGCTGGGCCTGGTCGCCAGGACCCGGCTCTCACTCAGCCAGATCGACGCCAGGATCCCCGAGGCCAAGCTGCTGCGCCGGACCGTGCCGACCCCGTGGGCGGCCAAGGGCGCGGTGATGCGCTCGGTCATCGAGGCCGCCGAGCACTACCGCATCGACACCACCGACGGGGTGCGGGTCGTCGCCGAGGACGGCAGCTGGACCCTGGTGCTGCCCGACCCGACGGAGGCGGTCACCCACCTGTGGGCCGAGGGGTTCGACGTCGACTCCGCGCAGACCCTGATCGAGCACTGGGCGCGGGTGGTCGAGGAGGCCGCGGGCGGCTGACGGGACCCGGCCGGGCGCGCGAGGGCGCGAGAACGGGCCCCGGGCGGGTGCGCGAAGGTGCGAGAACGGGCCCCGGGCGGGTGCGCGAAGGCGTGAGACAGGGGTCTGGGCGGGTGCGCGAAGGCGCGGGAACGGGGCCCGGGCGGGGGCTCCGGGCCGAGCGGTTGCCACAAACACAGCGCGGCGCCATGGACCGGGGACAGTGCCCCACTGTAACTTTGTCACCGACCGTACCCGCGGTTCAGCGTCAACCTTGACCTTCGCGCCTCATCACTGTATGTTGCGGCATTCGCAGTCCGAGAAAACACTTGAGAAGCGAAGAAGCGAGGCGCGCATCACTGAGCACCGTTGCCGCGTCTTCGCGGTAGGAGGCCGAGCCGATCGATGCCGAGCGTCTACTGCACGCAGTGCGGTCATGCCAATCCTGAGGATGCCCGTTTCTGTTCACGATGCGGGTCGCCGCTTACCAAAGCCGAGACCCCCGGAGACAGCACATCGACGATCTCCCTCTCCGGGATCGAGGCCTACGAGGCGGAGACAGGTGAGACGCTTCTCGCCGAGCGGCAGGCGGTCGAGCAGTTGCCCCCGGGCACCGCGCTGCTGGTCGCGATGCGCGGCCCCAACGCCGGCAGCAGGTTCCTGCTCGACAGCGACCTCACCACCGTGGGCCGCCACCCCGAGAGCGACATCTTCCTCGACGACATCACGGTCTCGCGCCGCCACGTGGAGTTCTACCGGCGCGGCGGCGGGGTCTTCACCGTCCGCGACGTCGGCAGCCTGAACGGCACGTACGTGAACCGCGAGCGCATCGAGGAGGTCCCGCTGTACGGCGGGGACGAGGTGCAGATCGGCAAGTTCCGCCTCGTCTTCCTCACCCGCGGCGCCGCTGGAGGATGATGAGCTCGCAGGCCGCTCGTGCGCACATGAGCATCGGGGAGGTGCTCGCTCTCCTGCAGGGCGAGTTCCCCGACGTCAGCATCTCCAAGATTCGTTTCCTGGAGGGCGAGGGGCTGATCGAGCCGGAGCGCAGTCCCTCCGGTTACCGGAAGTTCACCTACGCCGACGTCGAGCGGCTGCGGTACATCCTCAGCGAGCAGCGTGACCGCTACCTGCCGCTGCGCGTCATCAAGGACCACCTGGAGGCGGCCGACCGCGAGGAGCGCCCGGCCGCCCGGCCGCGGGCCGTCCCCGACGACGCGCCCCCCGAGGTCCGGCTCACCCGCGAGGAGCTGCTCGCCGCCGCCGAGCTCGACGAGGAGACCCTCGCCGAGCTGGAGGACTACGGCCTGCTGGCCGCGGTGGCCCGCTACTACGACGCCGAGGCGCTGGCCGTGGCCCGCAGCGTCGGGGCCCTCGCCGCCTTCGGCCTGCGGGCCCGCCACCTGCGGGCCGTCAAGGCCGCCGCCGAGCGCGAGGCGGGGCTGGTCGAGCAGGCCGTCGCCCCCCTCCTGCGCCGCCGCGCCCCGGGCGCCATCGACCAGGCCGACGAGACGGCCAGGGAGATCTCCGGCCTGTTGCTGGAATTGCACGCCTCTCTGCTGCGTTCCGGCGTTCGTGGGGCCCTGGGCCGGTGAGAACCTGACCAGGCACTCGTACCCCCACGAGTGTTACGTTGAACAAACCGGTCGGAATCCAGCGAAGACGGAGCAGCCCGTGTTGCAGATGGAGGTCGTGGGCGTTCGAGTTGAGATGCCCTCCAACCAGCCGATCGTCTTGCTGAAAGAGACACATGGGGAGCGTTACCTACCTATCTGGATCGGCATGACGGAGGCCACGGCGATCGCCATGGCCCAGGCCGAGGAACCACCACCCCGGCCCCTCACCCATGATCTGTTCCGCGACGTGCTCGAAGGCCTCGGGGTCCGGCTGAGCACGGTCAACATCGTCGCCCTGCGCGACGGCATCTTCTTCGCGGATCTCGTGTTCTCCAACGGGGTCGAGGTGAGCGCGCGTCCCTCGGACTCGATCGCCTTGGCACTGCGCACCGGCGCCCGTATCTTCGCGAGTGAGGACGTGGTCCGGGAGGCCGGGGTGATCATCCCCGACGACCAGGAGGACGAGGTGGAGAAGTTCAGGGAGTTCCTTGACACGATCACGCCCGAGGACTTCGGCCGCGCGGGGTAGGAATTTCGGTGCATTTACGCTTCACGACGCGCCGGGTGGGGTCGTTGACTGGACTTGGCCCCAGTCCTACGGTGCAAGTGAAACCCGCGGTCGTGCGTAAACCCCCAGATCAGGCCGTGGGATGAGAGAAAGCCGGAGGTCCGCGTGGCGGTCAGCAGCGGCGAGGGTAGAAACGCCGATCAGGATGACCCGGAACGGCGCCAGTCGGCACGTCAGCGCGCGGGTGAAGAGGGTCTGCTGTTCGACGGGCAACCGGTGAAGGTGCCCGCCGACATCGGCTACCGCGGCCCCACGGCCTGTTCCGCGGCCGGCATCACCTACCGGCAGCTCGACTACTGGGCGCGCACCGGCCTGGTCGAGCCCACCGTGCGAGCCGCCCACGGCTCCGGCTCCCAGCGGCTCTACGGCTTTCGCGACATCCTGGTCCTCAAGGTCGTCAAGCGGCTCCTCGACACCGGCGTCTCCCTCCAGCAGATCCGCATCGCCGTGCAGCACCTGCGAGACAGGGGCGTCAACGACCTGGCCGGGATCACCCTGATGAGCGACGGGGTGAGCGTCTACGAGTGCACCTCGCCCGACGAGGTCATCGACCTGCTCCAGGGTGGTCAGGGCGTCTTCGGCATAGCTCTGGGACGGGTGTGGCAGGAGGTGGAGGGCTCCCTCGCGGATCTGCCCGGCGAACGTGCGGAGTCGGGCGACGGCCCTTTAGGAGGAGATCATCAGGCCGATGAGCTGGCCCGCCGTCGCAGAGCACGACGAACCGGGTAAACTCGGACTTGCCACTGACCCTGTGCGGGAGAGACCCCGACCGCGATCGGGGCGCCGAAGGAGCAACCTCCCCGGAATCTCTCAGGCACCCGGTACCGCACGGACGAGGCAACTCTGGAAAGCAGGCGCGCTCGCCAGGCGCGACTCACCGACGGTGCAAGCCGCCCCATAAGGGGCAGGTGAAGCTCTCAGGTCACGACCCGGCACGACGGTCGTGATGACAGAGGGGGAGACCAGGCATACGCCCGCGCCCAGCGCCGGTCTCCACCCCGTCCCGGGAGGCTTCACCAATGACCGACCTGTCATCGCTCAGCGAACTCGGCTCCCCTCCGTTCGCCACCCGCCACATAGGGCCGGACGACGCCGGCCAGACCCGCATGCTGGAGGCGGTCGGATTCGCCTCCGTCGCCGACCTGGTCGCGGTGGCCGTGCCCGAGGCGATCCGCTCCTCCGAGCGGCTGAGCCTGCCCCCGGCGGCCGGGGAGTCCGAGACCCTCGCCGAGCTGCGGGTCCTCGCCGGGCGCAACACCGTGCTCACCTCGATGATCGGCCTGGGCTACCACGACACGGTCACCCCGGGCGTCATCCGCCGCAACCTCCTGGAGAACCCGGGCTGGTACACCGCGTACACGCCCTACCAGCCGGAGATCTCCCAGGGCCGCCTGGAAGCCCTGATCAACTTCCAGACCGTCGTCGCCGACCTGACCGCCCTCGACGTGGCCGGGGCCTCCCTGCTGGACGAGGCCACCGCCGCCGCCGAGGCGATGACCCTGGCCCGCCGCGCGGGCCGCGGGCCCTCGAAGGTGTTCGTGGTGGACGCCGACGCGCTGCCGCAGACCAAGGCGGTGCTGCGCACCCGCGCCGAGCCGCTCGGCATCGAGCTGGTCGAGAGCGACTTCACCGAGGAGCTTCCCGAGTGCTTCGGGGTGCTCGTGCAGTATCCCGGCGCCAGCGGCAGGGTCCGCGACTTCCGCGCCATCGCCGACGCCGCCCACGCGCGCGGCGCCCAGGTGGTCGCCGCCGCCGACCTGCTCGCCCTCACCCTCCTGGCCGCGCCCGGCGAGCTCGGCGCCGACATCGCGGTCGGCTCCTCGCAGCGCTTCGGCGTCCCCCTCGGCTTCGGCGGCCCGCACGCCGCCTACATGGCCGTCCGCGACGGCCTCCAGCGCCAGCTGCCGGGCCGCCTGGTGGGCGTCTCCCAGGACGCAGACAAGCGCCCCGCGTACCGGCTCGCGCTCCAGACCCGCGAGCAGCACATCCGCCGCGAGAAGGCCACCAGCAACATCTGCACCGCGCAGGTGCTGCTCGCCGTGATCGCCGGCATGTACGCCGTCTACCACGGCCCCGAGGGCCTGCGCAGGATCGGCCGGCGCACCCACCGGTACGCCGTCGTGCTCGCCGAGGGCCTGCGCCAGGGCGGCGTCGAGATCGTGCACGACACCTTCTTCGACACCGTGCTCGCCAGGGTGCCCGGCCGGGCCGCGAAGGTCGTCGCCGCGGCCCGCGACAACGGGGTGAACCTGCGCCTGGTAGACGCCGACCACGTGGGCGTCACCTGCGACGAGAAGACCGAGCTCCTGCATCTGGAGCAGGTCCTGGCCGCCTTCGAGGTCAGCGGAACCGTGCTCGCCGACCTCGACGCCGCCGCGCACGACGCGCTGCCCGCCGCGCTGGCGCGGGTCAGCGACTATCTGACCCACCCGGTCTTCAACAGCCACCGCTCCGAGACGGCGATGCTGCGCTACCTGCGCAGGCTGCAGGACAAGGACATCGCGCTCGACCGGTCGATGATCCCGCTGGGCTCCTGCACCATGAAGCTCAACGCGACCACCGAGATGGAGCCGATCACCTGGCCGGAGTTCGCCGGGCTGCACCCCTACGCGCCCGAGGACCAGGCCGCGGGTTACGTCGAGCTGATCGGGGAGCTGGAGCGCTGGCTGGCCGAGGTGACCGGCTACGACGCCGTGTCGCTCCAGCCGAACGCCGGCTCCCAGGGCGAGTTCGCCGGGCTCCTGGCGATCCGCGCCTACCACACCGCCCGGGGCGAGTCGGGCCGCGACGTCTGCCTGATCCCCTCGTCCGCGCACGGCACCAACGCCGCGAGCGCCGTGATGGCGGGCATGCGCGTGGCCGTGGTCGCCTGTGACGACCAGGGCAACGTGGACGTCGACGACCTCGTCGCGAAGATCGGCAAGCACCGCGAGCAGCTCGCCGCGATCATGGTGACCTACCCGTCCACGCACGGGGTGTACGAGGAGACGATCGTCCGGATCTGCGAGCTGGTGCACGAGGCCGGCGGGCAGGTCTACGTCGACGGCGCCAACCTCAACGCGCTGGTCGGCCTGGCCAGGCCGGGGGAGTTCGGGGCCGACGTCTCCCACCTGAACCTGCACAAGACCTTCTGCATCCCGCACGGCGGCGGCGGCCCCGGCGTCGGCCCGGTCGCGGTCCGCGCCCACCTGGCCGACTACCTGCCCGGCCACCCGCTGCGCGAGGGCGGCGAGGGCGCTGCGGTCGGCCCGGTCTCGGCGGCCCCGTACGGCTCCGCGGGCATCCTGCCCATCTCCTGGGCCTACATCCGGATGATGGGCGCCGACGGCCTGAAGGCGGCCACCGAGCAGGCCATCCTGTCGGCCAACTACCTGGCCCGCAGGCTCAGCCCCCACTACCCGGTCCTCTACACCGGCCGCGGCGGCCTCGTCGCCCACGAGTGCATCGTGGACCTGCGCCAGATCACCAAGGAGACCGGGGTGACGGTCGACGACGTGGCCAAGCGCCTCATCGACTACGGCTTCCACGCCCCGACCATGTCCTTCCCGGTGGCCGGCACGCTGATGATCGAGCCGACCGAGAGCGAGGACCTGGCCGAGCTCGACCGGTTCTGCGAGGCGATGATCGCGATCCGCGAGGAGATCGCGAAGGTCGCCTCCGGGGCCTACGACAGGACCGACAACCCGCTGCGCAACGCCCCGCACACGGCCGACAGCCTCGTCGCCGACGAGTGGGCCCACCCCTACGGCCGCACCGAGGCGGCCTACCCGCTGCCGTCGGTGCGCGAGGGCAAGTACTGGTCGCCGGTCCGCCGCATCGACCAGGCCTACGGGGACCGCAACCTGGTCTGCTCCTGCCCTCCCCTGGAGGCGTACGAGGACTGATCCCCGCGAGAGCGGAAACCCCGCGCGAACCTCGCGGAGCTCGATATTCGCGGGGAATGCGACGGGACGGAGGGCGCCCCGAGTCGTTAGGCTCGGGGCGTCTCCGTATCCGGAAGGATCATGCATGCCTGAGGTGGACACCCGTCCCTTGGACACCGCGCGAAGACTGGCCGAGTCGGGGGATCTCGACGGCGCCGCCGCGATCTTCGCCGAGCTGGCCGCCGATCCCGCCGAGCCCGACCGGGCCCAGGCGGCGGTGGGGCTCGCGGTGGTGCTGGAGGAGAGCGGGGACGTGGCGGGCTCGCGCGCGGCCGCCCGCACCGCGCTGGCGACCGGGCACCCGGAGTTCGCCGCCCAGGCCGCCTGCCTGCTCGCGGGGAGCTTCGAGCGGGAGGGCCTGGCCGACCAGGCCCGCGCCGCCTGGCAGGCCGCGCTGGGCGTCGGCCACCCCGCCTACGTCCCGCCGGCGCACATGGCCCTCGCCAGGCTCGCCACGGGCGAGGAGGAGGCCGAGCGGTCGCTGCGCGACGCCCTGGCCACCGCCGACCCGGAGATCGCTCCTCGTGCCGCTCAGCGGCTGGCGGAGGTGTTCCTGGAGGAGGGCGAGCCGGGGGAGGCCGCCCAGGTGCTCCTGGAGGCGCTCGCGGTGCCCGACGCGGCCGAGGTGGCGAGGCTGCGGGTGATGCTCGGCATCGCCCATCTGGAGCTGGCGTGCGCGGAGTTCTCCGGCGCGATCGAGGAGGGCGGCGACGTCGAGACCGGCGCGCTGGCCATCGAGCTCCTGGCCCGCACGCTCCCGCTCAGGGGACGTGACGAGGACGCCGAGCGGGTGTGGCGCTACGGCCTGGACAGCGCCGACGAGGACCTCGCCGGCGAGGTCCGCCTCCGCCTCGACCGGGACCTCTGACCCCGGGGCGCGCCGCTCCCGTACGGCGCCGCTCCCCTGCGAGGGCGGGGGCTCGTCGTGCCCGTGGGAGACGTCACACGGGCACCGGCCGACCGGCGGGGCATGACGACCCCGGCGGCGAGGCGGCGGGGGTCAGTCGCGCTCCCGCCAGCGGCTCAGGGCGTGGGCGAAGTTGATCGCCACGATCCCGCCCCAGGCCAGCAGCAGCCCGGCGGTGCCCGAGGTCTGCGCCGCGATCGCGGTCAGCGGGATCCCGATGCCCATGGAGCCGAGGGCGATCGGGATCGAGCTGTTCGGATTCTTGCGCGGCTTGGCCGCCGGCACCCCGGCCGCGTGCATCTCGGAGCGCACCCGGTGGGCGATGGTCGCGTCGAGGCGTGACACGAACGACTCGATGAGGGCGGTCTCGTACTCGGGGCCGAGGTCCCGGCGGGCCTCGACGGTGGCGCGCATGTCCTGGCGGATATCTTGGTAGTCCTGCACGCTTCGATTGTTCCTTCCGGCCGGTCACCGGGCATCAGCCAATAGGAGGAGATCCTTGTCCACCTCCGAGTCAACCCCCCTCACCGGGGCGTCCACCCCGGGGTCCGGGCCTTCGCCCATGGAGGTCGCGACCCCGCACGGCCCGGCGCTGGTGGAGGTCGACGAGGTGGCCGATCCGCGCTTCCTGCTGGTGCTCACCCACGGCTCGGCCGGGGGAGTGGACGCCCCGGACCTGCTGGCCGTACGGGACGCCGCGACGGCGATCGGCGGGACGGTCGCGCGGGTGCTCCAGCCGTTCCGGATGCGCGGGGCCCGCGCGCCGGGGTCGGCGGTCAAGCAGGACGAGGCGTGGGAGGCGCTGGTGGCCTGGCTGCGCGGGCGCTACCCGGGGCTGCCGCTGGCGCAGGGCGGGCGGAGCAACGGGGCCCGGGTCGCGTGCCGTACGGCGGGGAGGGTCGGGGCCCGCGCGGTCGTCGCGCTGGCGTTCCCGCTGCACCCGCCGGGGAAGCCGGAGCGGTCACGCGCCGGGGAGCTGCGCGCGGCGGGTGTGGACGTGCTGGTGGTGAACGGAGACCGTGACCCGTTCGGCGTGCCCGAGGCGGCGGACGCCGCACGCCTGGTGGTGCTGCCGGGAGAGGGTCACGACCTCGGGAGGGATCCGGCCAGGGTGGGCGAGGTGGTCGCCGAGTGGCTCGGCACGAGGATGCGGCCGGGCTCGGCGGACCCGCTCAGCGCGACCGGCCGGGTGTGAGGATCCGTGTGAGGAGCCTCAGACGACGCCGGCCAGCGGCCGGTGCGGCTCGATGACGGCACCGTCCGGGAGGAGCTCGCCGGTGTCGTCGAACAGCACCACACCGTTGCAGAGCAGGCTCCAGCCCTGCTCGGGGTGGGCCGCCATGGTGCGGGCGGCTTCGCGGTCCAGCGCGTCGGCGGACGGACAGGACGGCTCGTGCGGGCACATCGGCGTGCCTCCGGATCTCTCGTGTCGGCTCGCCCGGTCACGCCGGGCACGGGTAGGCATCGGACATCCGGCGGCACCGTCACCGATGGGTCTCCGTTCCCACGTATGACGGGGACGAGCATCTGAATGTTGTTGACATATGGCCATGCGGCCCCTAACAGAACCAGGGCCGCACATCAAGCAGATCAAGTGTGCGATCGATCGCACCTCGGCGACATAGCCCGTTAGGACTGTTTGAGAACTGGTCGGGGGTCAGTCCATCAGGGCTTTGTCAGGGGATGTGACCTATAACACAGGATGCCTCATATAAGGATATTCGACCAAGTGCGACACGCCGCCCGACGGGTAAACGATCGGTTACAACTTGCTGACGTGCGCCGATCCGGGACGGCAAACCCGTGACCGCCCGTTACCGGGTCCGGGACGCTCCTCCCGCGCCCAGGCCGGCCAGGAGCGCGTCCAGCCCGTGCTCGAAGTCGGTGTCCGCCGCCGGGCTGCCGCCTCCCCTGGACGGGGGACGCCAGGGCTCGTCCTCGTCGTCCGGGTCGCCCGGGGGTTCTGCCCAGCCCGACTGCTGCACCTCCACCGCCACCGCGCCGAAGACGTAGGCCCGCAGGGCCCGCACCGCCCCCGCCGGGTCGGCCAGTCCCGCGTCGGCCAGCTGGTCGGTCTGCTCCCTGATCGCGATCGCCGCCCTGCCCCTCGGCGGCTTGGTGAGGGCGAGGGCCAGCACCCCGGGATGCTCCCTCAGCGCGGCCCGGCTCGCCCGGCACCAGGCCCTCGCGCTCTCCTGCCAGCTCTCGCCGGGCTCGGCGTGGACGGTGGTGACGTGCTCGGCCAGCGCGTCCATCAGGGCGTCCTTGCCGCGCGGCAGGTGGTGGTAGATGGCCATCGCCTCCACCTGGAGCGCGTCGCCCAGCCGCCGCATCGTCAGGCGCCGGAGGCCCTGGCCGTCGGCGATGTGGAGGGCGGCGTCGATGATGCGCTCCCTGGAGAGCGGGACAGGCGGTCGCTTGGCAGGCATGGGGAGCATCCTGACACCGTCACCTTACTGCGTAAAGGACGGCGCGCCGGACAGAACAGACATCCAACGGAACGGACGCCCGCCGGAGGTCGCCGCAGCGCGGCGAGCCCGTCCGTAGCGCGAGCCGCTCCGCGAGGGCCCGGATGCCCGAGCGTGCGTGAGGGGCTGTGAGGGGGTGTGAGGGTTCGCGTGCCCAGGCGTGCGCGAGCCGGTTCGCGGGAGGTGCGGATCCCTGAGTGTGTGGGGCGGGGGCGGACCGCGTAGGCTACGAGCGGTGATCTGCCGGAGGAGACCCGGCGGCCGGCGAGAGAGGGAAGAAGATGGCGTTTTTCCGACCGCGCGTGAGCCGGGAGGCGGAGGTTCGTCACCACGCCGACCAGGAGGTCGGGAAGAGCTTCCCCGAGCTCCTGCGGAAGGCGCGCGAGGCCGAGGCCGAGGTGCGCCGGGCGCAGGCCGCCGCGGCCCCCGTGCAGGAGCTGCGAGCCGTCGGGCTCGCCTTCGACAAGGCGCTCACCGAGGCCCTGCGCGCGGCCGAGGCCAACCAGCGCGCGACGTTCGGGATCAGGTCGTACGACGACCGGATCCGCCGCCGCAAGGGCAGGGCCACCCCGAAGGGCGCCGAGTGGACCGCCGAGGTCAACCGCCTGCGCACCCTTCGCGAGCAGAACCGGCTGACCGGCATCCCCAGGGTCCCGCGCCCGGTCACCGCCTCCGCCCGCTGATCCTCCTTCCCGCCGCTCACCGGGGCTTTCTGCCCGTGGGTGTCCGGGGCCGATCCGCCTCCGGCCCTCCCGCCCTTACGCGTGGGCCCGCCTCGAACGGCCTCTCGCCGCCCGTCACACGTTCCGTGACGGGCGGTCTCGCCGTTCAGGAACGCCCGCTCAGGGGCGGGCCGTACCTCGCGCCCGGCCCCTTCACGTGTGCGCCCTTCCGGGCCTCCCCGTGCGCCGGGGTCCGGTTCAGCGGGCGGCGTGCGCGGCCGAGGCGGCGAGCAGCCGCCGCACGCGGACGGCGGGCAGGACCGCGGCGCACCGCTCGGCCGCGTAGGTCTGGGCCATCCGGTGGTGCTCGGCGGAGAAGTCGGCCACCCCGTCGGCCACGAAGAACACCTCCACGTCCCCCATGAAGGCGTCGCAGGCCGTCATCAGGCAGCCGATGTGGGCGTAGATCCCGGTGACGATGAGCTGGTCGCGGCCCTGTTCGGCGAGCAGGTCGCGCAGCGGGGTGCGGTGGAAGGCGCTGTAGCGCCACTTGGTCAGCCGGATGTCGTCCGGGCCGGGGGCGAGCGGGGCGATGATCTCCTGGGCGCTCGGGTCGGTGCCGACCCCGGCTCCCCAGAAGTCCTCGAGCAGGCCGCGCTGGGCCGAGGTCTGCCCGCCGGGCTGGGCCGAGTACACGACCGGGACCCCGGCCTCCCGGGCCGTCTCGCGGAGGCCGGTGATCGCCGAGACCAGCTCGACGATCGGCGAGGTCCCCGGCGCGAACGCGTTCACGAAGTGGTTCTGCATGTCGTGGACGAGGAGTACGGCGCGGCGGGCGTCCGGGGTCCAGGAGACGCGGTTGGCGGGCATCTCGTCCTCGCGGGGCATCGGGTACGGGGCGATTGCGGGTAAGGCCACGAGCCTCTCCTTCTGTTTTCTCTTCATCTCTGGCGTCTCGACGCGCCGGGGGTCACCGGAGCCGGAGGGCGTGAGGGGCGTCCCCCGGGCGCCCGGCCCGGGGGGCGCCCCGCCCGCCGCCCCCCCCCCGGGCCGCGCCCCCCCCCGCCGGGGGGGGGGCCGCCCCCCCCGCCGGGGGGGGCCCGGTGGCCGGTCGGTGTGTCACGCACGCCTCCCCGTACGGGA
>NZ_JBEOWK010000047.1:0-35378 GCF_040295985.1 Streptosporangium sp. NPDC002524
CCCGGCCCCGACCGTTCTAACATAACCCCCCGGCCAGGCCCAACACCGTCAGATGACGGTGAGGGGCCTGGCCCACAAAAACGCCTCATCCGGGAGACGGTCAGCCGAAGATGCCCGGCAGGGTGGTCGTGTGGGTCTCCCTGAGCTCGGTGACCGGGATGTCCAGGACGCCCGCCACGTTCAGGGAGTCACCGCCGGTGGTGCCCAGGCCGTAGCAGGGCACCTCGCGGGCCGCGCACAGCTCCGCGAAGGCGTCGAACGACTCCGGCGCGACGGTCACCAGCGCGCGGGCCGACGACTCGCTGAACAGGTCGACGAACGCGTCGTCGCCCGTCAGGGAGACCTCGCACCCGACGCCCTGGGCGATGCAGGCCTCGGCGAGGGCGATGGCGAGCCCGCCGTCCGACAGGTCGTGCGAACCGGTCAGCAGCCCCCGCGAGGCGGCCTCGGCCAGCACGAGGGCCAGGTCGCGCTCCGACTCCAGCCGCGCCGCGGGCGGCAGGCCGCCGAGGTGGCCGTGGGCCACGTGCGCCCACTCCGAGCCGCCGAACTCCTCCTCGGTCTCGCCGAGCAGGACGATCCTGTCGCCGTCGCCGGTGAAGCCGGTCCGTACGCGCGTGGCCACGTCGTCGATGACGCCCAGCACGCCGACGACCGGCGTCGGGTGGATCGGGACGGATCCCGTCTGGTTGTAGAACGAGACGTTGCCGCCGGTCACCGGGACACCGAGGGTCCTGCAGGCGTCGGCGAGGCCGCGCACGGCCTCGGCGAACTGCCACATGACCTCGGGGTCCTCGGGAGAGCCGAAGTTGAGGCAGTTGGTCACCGCGAGCGGCGTCGCGCCGGTCACGGCCACGTTCCGGTACGCCTCGGCGAGGGCGAGCTGGGCCCCCGTGTACGGGTCGAGGCGGGCGTAGCGGCCGTTGCCGTCGGTGGCCAGCGCGATTCCCCTGGTCGTCTCCTCGGCGCCGGGCATGGCCTCGCTGACGCGCAGCACGCCCGCGTCGGCGGGCTGGGCCAGCACGGTGTTGCCGCGGACGTAGCGGTCGTACTGGGAGGTGACCCACTCCTTGGACGCCAGGTTCGGCGAGCCGAGGAGCTCCAGCAGCGCCGCGCGCAGGTCGGCGGGGCGGTCGAGGCGGCCGGGGTCGTCGCCGTTCAGCGCGACCTGGCCGGCGGGCTCGTGGAACGGCCGCTCGTAGACCGGGCCCTCGTCGGCCGCGGTGCCCGGCGGGATGTCGACGATGGTCTCGCCGTGCCAGGTCATCACGAGGCGGTTGGAGTCGGTGACCTCGCCGATCACGGTCGCGGGGATGTCCCACTTCGCGCAGATCGCCATGAAGGCGTCGATGTCGTCGGGGGTGACGACCGCCATCATGCGCTCCTGCGACTCGCTCATCAGGATCTCCTCGGGCCGCAGCGACGGATCGCGCAGCGGGACGAGGTCGAGCCTGACGTCCATGCCGCCGGTGCCCTTGGCCGCGAGCTCGGTGGTCGCGCAGGAGACCCCCGCGGCGCCGAGGTCCTGGATGCCGACGACCACGTCCGCCTGGTACAGCTCCAGGCAGCACTCGATCAGCAGCTTCTCCATGAAGGGGTCGCCGACCTGGACGCTGGGACGCTTGGCCTGCGACTCGTCCTCGAAGGTGGCCGAGGCGAGCACGGAGGCGCCGCCGATGCCGTCGGGGCCGGTGAGGGCGCCGAACAGGACGACCTTGTTGCCCGGTCCCGGGGCCACCGCGAGCTTGATCTGGTCCTTGCGCAGCAGGCCCACGCACAGGGCGTTGACCAGCGGGTTGCCGATGTAGCAGGGGTCGAAGACGACCTCGCCGCCGATGTTGGGCAGCCCCAGGCAGTTGCCGTAGTGGCTGATGCCCTCGACAACGCCGGGCAGCACCCGCCGGGTGTCGTGGGCGTCGGCCGCGCCGAAGCGGAGCGCGTCCATCACCGCGATCGGCCGGGCGCCCATCGACATGATGTCGCGGACGATGCCGCCGACCCCGGTCGCCGCGCCCTGGTGGGGCTCGACGTAGGACGGGTGGTTGTGCGACTCGATCTTGAAGGTGGCGGCCCAGCCGTCGCCGATGTCGACGACCCCGGCGTTCTCCCCCATGCCGACGAGCAGCGCCGCCGACTCGGGGGCCTTGGTGCCGAACTGCCGCAGGTGCACCTTGGACGACTTGTAGGAGCAGTGCTCGCTCCACATGACGCTGTAGATGGCCAGCTCGGAGCCGGTGGGCCGGCGGCCGAGGATCTCGCGGACCCGCTCGTACTCGTCGATCTTCATGCCCAGCTCGGCGTACGGCTGGCGCTCGTCGGGGGTGTCCTCGGCCCGCTTGACGGTGTCGAGACTCATGCGTTCACCAGCTTCTTCAGGATCGAGGAGAAGAAGGCGCGCCCGTCCGTGCCCGGGGCGCCGGTGAGGTCCTCGACGGCGTGCTCGGGGTGCGGCATGAGGCCGACGACGTTCCCGGCCTCGTTGCGGATGCCCGCGATGTCGTTCAGGGAGCCGTTGGGGTTGCCGCCCACGTACCGGAAGACGACCTGGCCGCCCGCCTCCAGCGCGCTCAGGGTCGCCTCGTCGGCGACGTAGCGGCCCTCGCCGTGCTTGACCGGCAGCACGATCTCCTGGCCCTCGGTGAAGTCGGAGGTCCAGGGGGTGGCGGAGGTCTCGACCCGGATGCCCTGGTCGCGGCAGATGTAGTGCAGCCCGGCGTTGCGCATCAGCGCCCCGGGCAGCAGGTGGGCCTCGCAGAGGATCTGGAAGCCGTTGCAGGTGCCGAGCACCGGCAGCCCGGCTCCGGCGGCGGGGATCAGCTCCTCCATCAGCGGCGCGAACCTGGAGATGGCCCCGCAGCGCAGGTAGTCTCCGTAGGAGAACCCTCCCGGCAGGAAGACCGCGTCCACCCCCTTGAGATCGGGGTCCGCGTGCCACAGCGGGACGGCTTCGCCACCCGCGTGGCGCACGGCGCGAGCCGCGTCCTGATCGTCAAGAGTTCCGGGAAAAGTGACCACGCCCACGCGGGCAGCACTCATGACAGCGTTCCCCTCCACACACGAGCGCCGCGCCGGCGTCTCACACACTCGGACGTCGGTCTGCGGCGGTGCTCCCAGGCTATCCGCTCCCGGCGAGCGGTCAGGCGCGGAGTGCGCGGAGTGTCCGATCGCACAGCTCAGCGGGCACCGGTCCGGGCGCGTACGGAGGCGAGCGCCCCGAGTCCGGCACGGGGTACGAGGTCTCGTCCGCGCGGGGGCCGGAAGGGTCGCGAAAAGGGATCACCGAGGCCGGTGGGGCCGGTGGGGCCGCCGGGAAGGGCGGCCAGGATCGGCAGGGGCGCGACGGCAGGGTCGCTCATCGGGTGCGTCACCGCTCCGGACGGCGCTTTCCACCCCCGTCTGCCGGGGTTTCCAGGGTCACGCGGTTTTGTACGGCTTCGTAAGGCTTCGTAAGGCTTTATACGGCGGCCAGCACCCGGCCGCGGGAGTAGGCGGCGTCGTCGTCCCAGTCGAGGTGCTTGCGCAGGTGCACGACGGTGCCCCGGCCGGGGGTGATGTCGAAGGAGATCTCGTCCACCACGGCCTGCATGATGAGCAGGCCCCTGCCGTTCTCGGCGTCGGTCGGCGGATAGTGCTCGGGCACCCGGACGAGGCCCTGGCCCCGGTCGATGATGCGGACGTCGCAGCGGTCGTGGCCGATGGCGGTCTCGACCTCGTAGCGGTTGGCCGGACCCCCGTGCCGCACGGCGTTGGCGCACGCCTCGGTCACCGCCAGCAGGATGTCGGCGACGCACTCCTCCGTGACTCCGAGCGAGTGCAGGGAGTCACCGAGCGCCCTGCGGACCATCGGAATACCGACGGCCTGTCGCGGCAGAGCCAGCGAGAACTCCATGTCCACCGGTTTCCTCCCGGGGTCAGATGTCACCTCGTGAAGGCTTCCCTGCAGAATCCGGGCTAACCGCAAAATAACCGTAATGTTATTGACTGGTGGTCAAGCCGTGGGATTGCTCCGCCCACATAGCCGGATATAGCTGGATCTGGGCGGTTGTTCGGCGAGGGGTGACGGCCTAGGACTCGACGGTGACGGTGTAGTCCTCGATCACCGTGTTGGCGAGCAGGGTCTCGGCCATTTTTCGGACGTCCGCAAGTGCCGCCTCGTCGGCGGGCCCTTCGAGCTCCACCTCGAACCGCTTGCCCTGCCGTACCGCTGAGACCCCGGAGAAGCCGAGCCGCGGCAGTGCGCGGGCGATCGCCTGCCCCTGCGCGTCGAGAATCTCGGGCTTCAGCATGACGTCGACGATGACGCGCGCCACGGTGTTCCTCCTGGTTGAGACGGGGACGGTCCGGCGCCTCAAGAGTAACGGGCTCCGGCCGCGCTCCGGCGCGGGGGCCGGATCCGGGCCCGGCGGGCGAGAAGCCCCGGCCGTGCGTGCGAAAAGGGGGCGAGGGAGCCGGACCCGCGTCGTACGCGCGAAGATGACAGGAGCGCCGTACGCGAGGAGGTCACGAACCGGATCCGCGCCGTACGCGAGAAGTCGTACGCGAGGAGATCCGTACGCGAGAAGTCGTACGCGAGGAGATCAGGAGCCGGATCCCCGTCGTACGCGCGAGGGGGCCCGGGGTGGGGCGTCCCGCCGCGCGGACGAAACGGGCGGGTGAAAGGGAACGCGGGGGGAACGGGGAGCATATGGACGCCGAGGCAGGTCTTGCGCACATGTATGTGACCTCTGCCACGATGGCCACAAGCGCGGGCGAACCACCACCAGACGGGTCGAACGCGTCGCGAATCGGCCGGACCACGGTGGAGAACCCATCCAGACGGCCCCGAGCACACAGGAGCGGCACGTGACAGCCGACGCCTCTCGTGGTGCGGAAGCACCTCCGGAGCTCATCCAGCTGCTGACCCCCGAAGGAGAACGGGTCGAGCACCCCGACTACGACATAGACCTGACGCCCGAGGAGATCCGCGGGCTCTACCGGGACCTGGTCATGGTCCGCCGCGTCGACCTGGAGGCCGTGGCCCTGCAACGCCAGGGCGAGCTGGGTCTCTGGGCCTCGCTGCTCGGGCAGGAGGCCGCGCAGATCGGCTCCGGCCGGGCGCTGACCGAGGCCGACATGGCGTTCCCGACCTACCGCGAGCACGGCGTGGCCTGGTGCAGGGGGGTCGACCCGGTCAACCTCCTCGGCCTGTTCCGGGGCGTCAACCACGGAGGCTGGGACCCCGCCGAGCACAACTTCCACCTCTACACCATCGTGATCGGCAGCCAGACCCTGCACGCGGTCGGCTACGCCATGGGCATCCAGCGTGACGGCGCCGAGGCCGCCAGCATCGTCTACTTCGGCGACGGCGCCACCTCCCAGGGCGACGTGAACGAGTCGTTCATCTGGGCGTCGGTGTTCAACGCGCCGGTGGTGTTCTTCTGCCAGAACAACCAGTGGGCCATCTCCGAGCCGCTGGAGAAGCAGTCGCGCATCCCGCTGTACCGCAGGGCCAGCGGGTTCGGGTTCCCCGGCGTCCGGGTCGACGGCAACGACGTCTTCGCCTGCCTGGCCGTCACCCGCAAGGCGCTCGCCGACGCCAGGTCCGGGCAGGGGCCCATGATGATCGAGGCCTTCACCTACCGGATGGGCGCCCACACCACCTCCGACGACCCGACCCGCTACCGGGTGGCCGCCGAGCTGGAGGCGTGGAAGCTCAAGGACCCGATCGAGCGGGTCAGGGCCTACATGTTCAAGAGCCAGATCGCCGACCAGGAGTTCTTCGACGCGGTCGACGCCGAGGCCGACGAGCTGGGACGGGACGTCCGCAAGCGCTGCCTCGAACTGCCCGACCCCGAGCCGCTGGCCATCTTCGACAACGTCTACGCCGAGCGGCACTCCCTGATCGACGCCGAGCGTGCCGAGTTCGCCACCTACCTGGAGGGGTTCGAGGCATGAGCATTCTCACGATGGCCAAGGCGCTCAACGAGGGCATGCGCAAGGCCATGGAGGACGACCCCAAGGTCCTCGTCATGGGTGAGGACGTCGGCAAGCTCGGCGGGGTGTTCCGGGTGACGGACGGCCTGCAGAAGGACTTCGGCGAGCAGCGGGTCATCGACACCCCGCTCGCCGAGTCGGGCATCGTCGGGACGGCCATCGGCCTGGCGCTGCGCGGCTACCGGCCGGTCTGCGAGATCCAGTTCGACGGGTTCGTCTTCCCCGCCGCCGACCAGATCATCACGCAGCTCGCCAAGATGCCGCTGCGCTCGCTGGGCAAGCTGAGACTGCCGGTCGTCGTACGGATCCCGTGCGGCGGCGGCATCGGCGCGGTGGAGCACCACAGCGAGTCGCCCGAGGCCTACTTCACCCACACGGCGGGCCTGCGCGTCGTGGCCTGCTCCAACCCGGCCGACGCCTACACGATGGTCCAGCAGGCGATCCGCTGCGACGACCCGGTGATCTTCTTCGAGCCCAAGCGGCGCTACTGGGAGAAGGCCGAGGTGGACGTCGACTCCACCGGCTGGACCCCCTTCGACGAGGCCAGGGTGGTGCGGCCGGGGACGGACCTCACCCTGCTCGCGTACGGGCCGATGGTGAAGACCTGCCTGGAGGCCGCGAA
Source organism: Streptosporangium sp. NPDC002524 (assembly GCF_040295985.1). Classification (NCBI taxonomy): domain Bacteria; kingdom Bacillati; phylum Actinomycetota; class Actinomycetes; order Streptosporangiales; family Streptosporangiaceae; genus Streptosporangium; species Streptosporangium sp. NPDC002524. Next base: position 6,596 of record NZ_JBEOWK010000047.1, read on the forward strand.
GGCGGCCGAGGACGACGGCCGCTCCCTGGAGGTCGTGGACCTGCGCTCGCTCAACCCGCTCGACACCGCGAGGATCGTGGAGTCGGTGCGCCGGACCGGGCGCTGCGTCGTGGTGCACGAGGCGCCGGTCTTCAACGGCTTCGGCGCCGAGATCGCCGCCCGCGTCACCGAGGAGTGCTTCTACAACCTGGAGGCCCCGGTCCTGAGGACCGGCGGCCCCTCCACCCCCTACCCTCCCTCGCGGCTGGAGGACCACTACCTGCCCGACCTGGACCGGGTCCTGCACGCCGTCGACCGCGCGTTCGCGTTCTGAGGAAGGGCTGGAGATGAAGGAGTTCAAGCTTCCCGACGTGGGAGAGGGCCTGACCGAGGCGGAGATCGTCCGCTGGCACGTGAAGACCGGGGACCCGGTCAAGGTCAACCAGATCATCGTGGAGATCGAGACCGCCAAGGCCGTCGTCGAGCTTCCCAGCCCGTTCGAGGGCGTGGTCGCCGCCCTGATGGCGGACGAGGGCGAGGTCGTGGACGTCGGCAGGCCGATCATCGCGGTGGACGACGGCACCGGCGGCCCTCCGGCCCCCGCCCCGGCGGCGGATCCGGCGACGGACCGTACGGAGGCCCTGGCCGACGACATGGTGCCGACCCCTCCGGCCGAGGTACGGCAGCCGGTGCTGGTGGGCTACGGCGTCAAACCGGGCGCGGCCAAGCGCCGCCCCCGCAAACCGTCCTCCCCCGCAGGGGTGTCCGGTACGGCCGGTGCGCCTGGTACATCCGGCGTGTCCGGTGCTTCTCCCGGCGCGCCCGCGACGCGGGTCCCCGAAGCGGCCACGGCCCCGTCCGCCTCGTCCACGACCTCGCCCACGTCCGCGGCCTTGTCGCCGGAGAGGGTCGCGGTTCTGGCGAAGCCCCCGGTGCGGAAGCTCGCCAAGGACCTGGGGGTCGACCTGGCCTCCCTCCTGGGGACCGGCCCGCACGGGTCGATCACCAGGGACGACGTCCAGGCCGCGCTCGCCGCCCCCGCCCCGGGGAACGACGTCCAGGCCGCGCCCGCCCGGCCGAGGGGAGCGGCCGTGGCGTGGGAGGGCGAGGACGAGGAGCGGATCCCGGTTAAGGGGGTCCGGAAGGCGACCGCGCAGGCCATGGTCGCGTCCGCGTTCACCGCGCCGCACGTGACGGAGTTCCTCCAGGTGGACGTGACGGCCACCATGGAGGCGGTCCAGCGCCTCCGCGGGCTGCCCGACTTCGAGGGGGTCAAGGTCTCCCCGCTGCTCATGGTCGCCAAGGCGGTGCTCGTCGCCGCCCGCCGCTACCCGATGATCAACTCTGTCTGGGACGAGGCCCGCCAGGAGATCGTGGTCAAGCACCGCGTCAACCTGGGGATCGCCGCGGCCACCCCCCGAGGCCTGCTCGTCCCCAACGTCAAGGACGCCCACCGCCTGTCGCTGCCCGGCCTGGCCGGTGCCCTCGGGGCCCTAGCCGAGACCGCGAGGGCGGGCCGTACCCAGCCCGCCGACATGGCGGGGGGCACGATCACGATCACCAACGTGGGCGTCTTCGGGGTGGACGCGGGCACCCCGATCCTCAATCCGGGCGAGTCCGCGATCCTGGCGTTCGGCCAGGTCAGGGACCTGCCGTGGGTGGTGGACGGGCAGATCGTGCCGCGCAGGGTCTGCACGCTCGCCCTCTCGTTCGACCACCGGGTGGTGGACGGGGAGCTGGGCTCGCTGTTCCTCCGCGACGTCGGCGCCATGCTGGAGGACCCGCTCCGCATGCTCGCCTGGGGCTGACCCCCGGCACCCACGGGTCCGCCCCCTCAAGGAGGGGGCGGACCCGTGACGGTTCGCGGGGGTTCCCACGGATGACGGGAAAGCGGACGGCCTTTCGCTCCCGTGGACGGCTCGCGTACGGGTGACGGTCCCCCGAAGGGCCTTTCCCGGCCGAACTTCCGGCGCCTCCCCTTCCGTACCCGCCGGGAAGGTGGGGAAAGGGGAGACCTTCCGATATACCCCGGATTACCTGCCCGACATTTCATGGTTTCGCGTGTCAATTGCCGCGAAGGGAAAACAGTCGAGGGTGTCGAGCGGTCCCGACCGGCCGCCGGGACGCCGTACCGGCCGCTGCTCGGGCGGTAACGGGAAACCCCTTTTTGCCTCCTGTGGATCAAGCTTTAAGGTGAGTATCCCCAGCTCAGGCGAGGATGCGGGACGAGACATAGAAGTTGCATAAGCCTTTACTCGCGATACGTTTTATGGCTTCTCCGAATGGCTTGTTAAAACATCTTTAATGCGCGCCGAATTTGGTGATTTGTCAGGGTATGGGTGCTAGTGTCGTGGTTGGTAAGCGCGACAAGCTCAGCACGAAGGGGGAAGCCATGACTTTCAAGCAGCTCTTCCCGACCGGCCGACTCTTGGACTGGGGAGGCGGCTGGGGATGCTGCCGGCGCCGTCGCCGCTGTGGATGCGGCGGAGGCGGCGGGTGGTGGTGGTAAGCCAGATCCGGTGCTAGCGGAAACAAATGAGAGCCGGCGGGTCAACCGTCGGCTCTCATTCTCAGAATCGCTCTCGCCCCACGGGACGAGGGCAGCGGTGCGCCGTCCCCCGACGGCGCCGACTGTCTCCATCCGCAGGACCTTCCGGGAATTCTGGCCGTACACCCGCGGCCTCCGCCACCTGCTCGTGGCCGGTGGCACGCTCGCCATCGTCGCGGCCGTCTGCGAGGTCGCCGCGATCGGCCTGTTCGGCCACATCACGGACGAGGTCCTCAGCAAGCAGAACCTGGGGGCCTTCTGGCTCCCGGCCGCCGCCTGGCTGGGTCTCGCGGCGACCGCGGGGCTGGTCTCCTTCGTGGGCTCCTACCTCACCGCCCTCGGCGGCGAGCGGTTCCTGCTGCGGCTGCGCGACAGGGTGTTCGAGCACATCCAGACGCTCACGCCCGACTTCTTCGACAACCGCCGCCTGGGCGACCTGATGGCCAGGCTCACCGACGACATCGAGGCCATCGAGGAACTCATCGGCTCCGGCCTGGTCAAGCTCTTCACCACGCTCGTCAGCGTCGTCTTCTTCGCCGGTGCCGCCTTCTACATCAGGTGGGACCTGGCGCTGCTGACGTTCCTGCTGGTCCCGGCCTTCCTGCTGGTCGCCAAGGCCTTCGCGAGCAGGTTCAGGACCGTCTCGGCGCGCGAGCGGCTCAGCAACGGGATCATGAACAGCGTCATCGAGGAGGGCCTGTCCAACCAGTCGCTCGTCCAGTCCTACAACCGCCAGGGCACCGAGGCGGAGCGGCTGCACACCGAGGGCGGCACCTGGATGCGGGCCAATGTGGCGCAGGCGTGGCTCTCCTCCCTGTACGGGCCCGTCGTGCAGGTCATCGAGACCATCTGCCTGATCACCATCCTCGGGTTCGGCGCGTGGGAGATCTCCTCGGGGCGCCTCACCATCGGCGGCCTGCTCGCCTTCGCCGCCTACCTCGCCTACCTCTACCCGGCGGTGCAGAGCCTGGGGCAGATCGCCCTCACCGTCTCCGAGGCCGCGGCGGGCTCCGACCGCGTCATCGAGATCCTGGCGACCCGGCCGACCGTCACCGACCGCGACGACGCCGTCCACATGGGACGCGGACGAGGCCACATCGAGTTCCAGGGGGTCGGCTTCACCTACCCGAACAGGAGGAGGCCCACCCTGCGGGACCTGTCCTTCGCCGTCGAGCCGGGCGAGCTGGTCGTGTGCACCGGCCCCAGCGGCGTGGGCAAGTCCACGATCGCGAAACTCCTGCTGCGCTTCTACGACCCCACGGCCGGGCACGTCCTCCTCGACGGGACGGACATCCGCGAGCTGTCGCGCGAGTCGCTGCGTGACAACATCACCATCCTGCAGCAGGAGAACCTGCTCTTCTCCGGGACCGTACGCGAGAACATCGCCTACGGGAGCCCCGGCGCGGACCCGGACGCCGTCGTCAGGGCCGCCGTGATGGCGGACGTCCACGACTTCGTCACCGCGCTTCCCCTCGGGTACGACACGCCGATCGGGCAGCGCGGCCGGCTGATGTCGGGCGGGCAGCGCCAGCGGATCGCCATCGCCAGGGCCATCCTGCGCGACGCGCCCGTGCTCGTCCTCGACGAGCCGATGACGGGCCTCGACGCGCCCACCGCGGCACGGATCATGGAACCGCTCAAGCGGCTGATGGCCGGGCGCACCACCATCCTGATCACCCACGACCTCCGCTTCATCCCCGAGGCGGCCCACAAGATCGTGCTCGAAGCCGTGCCGAGACGCTCCAGCCAGATAAGGATCAAGTCCGCCAAGGGCCGCGGGTCCGCGCTGCGCCCGGCCTGAGAGCGGACTCCCGTACGAGACGACGGGCCGGCCCCCTTCCGTGACGCCGGAAAGCCGCCGGAAAGCCGCCGGAAAGCCACCGGAAAGCAGCCGGGAGGGCGCCCGGACGCGGCGGGCCGGGCCGCCGCCGGGTCCCGGCACGCCTGGCCGTACGCTGGCCGGGCACTCAGGACGCCTGGGGCACCCGAACGAAGGGAAGATCATGTTCCGGCATGTCGTGCTGTTCACCTGGAAGGAAGAGTCCACCGAGGAGCAGCGGGCCAGGGTCGCCGAGGAGCTCGGCAAGCTGCCCGCGGCGATCACGGAGATCCGTTCCTACACCCTCGGCCCCGACGCGGGCGTGAACCCGGGCAACTACCAGTTCGCCGTCGTCGCGGACTTCGACAGCGCCGAGGACTTCGTCGTCTACCGCGACCACCCGCTGCACCAGGCCGCGATCGCCGACCACATCAAGCCGATCGTGGCCTCGCGGGCGGCGGCGCAGTTCGAGGTCTGAGGCGGCGGTCGCGGCTCAGACCTCCGGCGGCTGGTTCTCGCGGTGCATCAGGCGGTCCTCGGACGTGTGCCCGCGCTTGGGGGCCATCACGATGCTCAGCACGATCCCGACGGCACCGACGATCATGAAGATCAGGCCGATCACGTCGATGTGCACGGCCTCGCCGAGGACGTCGGGATCGATGGCGAAGCGGAGGATGGCGCCGAGCGTGAGAAAGAAGATGCTGACCCCGACACCCATGAGTTCCTCCGGGTAAGGCTGTTCGCCAGGCAAAGAGACAGTCTGGATTTGGTCATACCCTCTCTGGCGTGATCACACCAGAGAGAAGGACCTTGTCCGCGGCGGTGGGCCCCGACGAGCCCAGCCACACCGGCACTCCGAGGGCCTCCGCCACCGCCGCGGGCCAGTCGTCGATCCCGTCGGCGTAGCGCGGCCCGGCCTCCCGCAGCCGCTCCGTCAGCCCGGCCTGCCCGTCCAGGTCGCCCGCCGTGCCCACCGGAAGCTCGCCGATGTCGTACGACACGCACATCCGCGACACCGGCGCGTCCAGGTGGGTGAGCGCGAGCGCGTCGGCCCCGCCGGAGACCGCCAGCGCGTAGCGGTGGGCCACCGCGTCGAAGTGGCCGGTGCGGAAGGGCCCCTGCCAGGGGCCGGTCCCGTTGTGGGCCTCGGGCAGCGCGAGCGCCGGGTCCTCGGTGACCAGCGGTCCCGGGCCGTGCCGAGGGGTGTAGGTCCGCAGCACGCCCAGCCGCGTGGCGGGCACCCCGTCGAGCAGCTCCAGCGCGTTGGCGAAGGTCGTCGTGCTCCAGGTGGTGTACGGGTGGAAGCCGTGCCACTCGTCGAGCAGCACGCCCTGCGCCCCCTCGAAGACCACGGGCCGCCTGCGCAGCAGCGCGGTCACGAACGAGGAGCTGACCAGGATCACCCGCTCGGCGAACGCCCGGTAGGCGTCGACGCAGTCCTCCACGGGCGGTCCGGTCACCCCCAGGGCCTCGCGGAGCGCGCGCAGCTTGCGGGCGAGCCGGACCGGCTCCGCGCAGTCGCCCACGACCGGCGCGAGGCCGGGGTTCTCCAGGGCGTAGGCCATGGTCTCGCCGACGCCCATCCCGCACGACCCGTGCCGGTCCGCCCCCCGCGCCAGCTCCCTGGCCCGCCCCGCCGCCATGTGGTACGGCGTGGCGAGCAGGGCGTCCCGGTCCACGGTGAGCAGGCAGAACGGGTCGGGGACCCCCAGCTTGGCCAGGTGGTCGGCCTCCTTGGCCAGCGACAGCGGATCCACCACCATGAACCTGGACAGATGGGTCGGCACGCCCCTGAACGTGCCCGACCCGAACTGCGCGAACGTGTGCTGCCTCCCGTCGGGCAGGACGACGTTGTGCGCCGCCTGCCCGCCCCCGTTGAACCTGACGACCGCCTGGACGGACTCGCGGGCGCAGAGCCAGTCGACGACGGTGCCCTTCCCCGCGTCGCCGTACCCGAGGTCGGTCACGATCATGTGCTCACGCATACGTCCACCTGTTCACCCTCGTCTCCTCCTCTTCCCTTTCTCCCCGGCGAGCCGTTCCTCGCCGGTCCCCCCGCCGGGGTCCCCCACGGGCAGAGCGTTCTCGCTCCCACCCCGAGAGGTCTCTCTCCGAGAGGTCTCACCCCGAAAGGCTCACCCCGAGAGGTCCCTCCCCGAGAAGCTCACCCCGAGAGGTCCCTCCCCGAGAAGCTCACTCCGAGAAGCTCACCCCGAGAAGCTCTCCCTGAGAGGCCCCTCTGAAGTCCCTTCACCAGAAGTCCCTCCCCGGCGGGCTGTCGTCCCCGCCGGGGAGGGACCGTCTCCCTTCGTGGTGGCACTCCCCGCCGCTTTCGCGGTGGCCGCCGCTACGGCGGGGAGGTCTTCAGAGCCGCATCACGCCGCTGTCGCCGCCCAGGTCGAGCCCGTCGGCCACCACGAGGGTGCCCCGGTCGAGCTTGGCGAGGGCCTTGCCCACGGCGGTTCCGGCGTTCGAGCCGAGCTCGTCGAGGTCGTCGAGCCCTTCCCGCAGGTCGATGGCGTCCTCGCCGAGGCCCACGGTGAGCGCGATGGTCTCGCAGACCGCGTCGAGGTCGTCCAGCTCCAGCACGTTCTGGCCGAGCAGCTCGCGCCAGGCGGCCAGCACCCGGCCGTCCCCGGCGTGGCTCGCCCCGGCGGGGAGGATGTAGTAGACGTCGTAGATCCTGGTCAGCTCGGCGACCATGTCCTTGGTCGGGATGTCCTCCTGGGGACGCTCGCCGACGACCTTCTCGACCTCGCGCCGCCTGACGTACGGGTAGGGCAGCTCGTCGCCGATGATGAACAGGTAGCCCCGGCGGCCCCGCTTCTCGAAACAGTCGATCGAGGTGTGCCGGGCCATGAAGTACATCGCCAGCTCGTACGACTCGGTCATCTGGCCGCCGCCCCCGCCCTCCAGCAGGATCTTGCCCAGGTGCTCGTCCATCCGGTTGTCGGACTCGAACTGGCCGACCTGCAGCGGGGCCCGGTCGCAGGTGGCGTCGCCGATCGCGCCGAAGAGGATCTGCGGGTCGGTGGCGTACCCCTTGCGGAGCAGCAGGCCGAGCAGGTCGGGCAGCTTGGTCTGGAGGGTGCGGGGCACCCCGCCCATCGAGCCGGTCACGTCGAACAGGACGGCCACGGCCAGGGAGTTGGGGTGCTCGGCGGAGTCACGGCTCTCGCGGAGCGCCACTCCGTGCGGGTCAAGGTCGGGGTGAGCGGAGCGTGCGCCGCTGTCGCTGTAGGCGAAGGCGCTCGAACCCTTCGCCGCGCGGTAGCTCGCGGCGGCGGAGTAGACGTCGGTGGACCAGTTTCCGCTTCCCACGGATGATCTCCTCGGATCAGGGGTGCAACGTGCTATGAGGTCGTTACGAGGGTCAGAGATGGAGCGGCCGGTACTTTCTCGGCCCGTACAGGTCGTCGAGCAGGTCGTCGAGCTCTCCCAGCAGCCGCCAGGCGTCGTTCGGCGGGCTGAGCAGGCTGCCCCGGACGAAGTTCCTGACCGGGGCGGGCACGGGGTCGCCCATGAGGGCGGCCACGCAGCGGGTGGCGAGGTGGATGTCGGTGGCCGGGGTGGCGGGCTTCCTGGCCAGGACCGAGGGCGGGTAGTCGTCGCGGTGCCTGGCCACGAGGGCGGTGACCGGGGTGCCGAGCGGGACCGACTGGCTCCAGTCGACGAGCACCAGGCCGTGGTCGATCGGGTGGACCAGGACGTGCTGCCCGAACACCGCGCCGTGCACGACCCCCGCCCGGTGGGCCGCGCCGACCGCCACCAGCAGCCGCCGCCAGATCCACGCCGCGTCGCGCACGTCGAGCACCGGCCGCCGCCGCCGGACCTCGTCCAGGCTCAGGAACCCGTCCGGCACCCGGCTGATCACGTTGGCCTGCCGCTCGACCCCCTCCGAGCGGTGCCGGAACGACTCCACCAGCCGGGGCACGTACGGCAGGAGCAGCGGGTCGCCGTCACGCGCGATCGTCTCCAGGGACTCCGCCTCGCGTCGCATGAGGTCGTTGTCCGCGTGGCTGCGCGGAAGCTTGAGCAGCGTGTCGGTGCCGCTCTCGTAGAGCACGGCCGACGCGCCCCGCCGGAAGACGCCCCCGATCCGGTAGGTGCCCCGCCTGGTGGTGATCACCGTCTCCTTGGCCCGCTCCGGGGCTCCCGAGGCCCCGTCGCGGGCCGCCCACAGCACCGCCAGCCGGCCGAACGCCTCGGCGGCCTCCGCTCCCGGCGCGAGGTCGGGGTGGAGCAGCCTCGCCAGCCTCCGGTACGTGCGGTGCGGGAAGTCCCCGCCGAACAGGTCCTCGGGCGTGCGGGCGGCGGTCACCAGCGCGATCGCCTCGGCCGTGGTGGTCATCTGATCTGCTCCTCCCTGGCCGGTCGCAACAGGGCGGGGTGCAGGAGCCGGGCGTCGCCGGCCCGGTAGAGCTTGGCCCGCGGCCCGCCCCTCGCCCCGCCGCTCTCGGTGCTCTCGCCGGTGCTCTCCACGAAGCCGGGCACCGACAGGATCTTGCGGTGGAAGTTGCCCGCGTGCAGCGGCACGCCCCAGACCGTCTCGTAGACGCCGCGCAACTCGGAGATCGTGAACGTCTCACCGGCGAACGCGGTGGCCAGCGGGGTGTACTCCAGCTTGCCGCGCGCCCGCTCCAGCCCGTGCGCCAGGATGCGGTCGTGGTCGAACGCGAGCTCGGGCAGCTTGTCGACCGAGTGCCAGGAGGCGTCGGCCGCGTCCGAGCCCGCCCGCGGGTCGGGCAGGTCGGGGGCGAACGCCAGATAGGAGACCGAGACGATCCTCATCCGGGGATCACGCTCGGGCGCCCCGTAACTGGCGAGCTGCTCGATGTGGATCCGGCCCGACGGCCCGGCCGGCCCGGACAGTCCCGTCTCCTCGGCCAGCTCCCGCGCCGCGGCCTGCGGCAGGTCCTCCTCCGGCCGGATGAACCCCCCGGGCAGCGCCCACAGCCCCGCATAGGGTTGCTCGGCCCGCCTGATCAGCAGAACGCGCAACCCGCCCCCGCGAATGGTGAGCGCCACCACGTCGACCGTCACCGCGACCGCCGGATATGCCCGCGGGTCGTATCCGGCCAGGAACTCGGATTCATCCATCACATGTCCTTCTCAACTTGAGACAATCTCAGTATGAGAATAACAGTGTGCCGCTGTCAATGACTTTGCGGCGATCCATCCTCCTTCGTCGCACTCCGGGCGGCCGCGTTGCCGAGGGGTCGTCTCTGACCAGGCTTTTCGATGACGGGAAAACCGACGGTTCGCCCATCCTTTGTAATGCGAACGTATTACGTTAAGCTGCGTGGGGTATCGAACCATTCACTGGACCGAGCGGTCCGAGGAGCACATCGCGCGGCACGGTGTCACGCCAGGGGAGGTGGAGCAGGTGGTGCTCACCCGTCCTCACTGGGAGGCGGCAGGCCGAGAAGGCAGCACGCTCGTCTACGGTGTGACGGATGCCGGGCGACACCTGCTCGTCGTCCTGGTGGAGAGCGTCGCCGAGTCGGGTGCCTGGTACGTGGCCACCGCGCGGGACATGATCGCCAATGAGAAGCGGCTGTTCGCCCGGAAGGCGAGGTGATGACCATGACGCGAGACGGAATCGACGATCTGGCCGACTATTACGACGAGCACGACACGACGGCGGAACTGGAGCGTGCGGTTCCGCGTGAGCCGGTGCCCGCCGACGAGGTGATGATCGTCACCTCGCTGCGGCTGCCGAAACCCGTGATGGACCAGGTCCGCGCGCGGGCGCAGGAGCGCGGCGTGAAACCCACCGCGCTCATCAGGGAGTGGGTGGAGGCGGCGCTCGCCGGGCAGGAGGCCGTGGTCCCGATCAGTGTGATCATGGCGGCGGTCACCGAGTACCAGCACAGGCGCGCCTCCTGACCCTTCCGGTCGTGGGAAACGGATGAGGGACCGGCCCCGTGAGAACGGGGCCGGTCCCTCATCGTGCCTGCCGCGGGAGCAGGTGGTCTTCTCACCCGGGTCGGCGCGACCCGGGCCGGGTCAAAGGTCTGAAAGGGCCGAAAGGTCGGAAAGGGTCAGAAGGCCTCTTCGGGCAGTTCCATCAGGTCCTGGTCGGTGGCGTCGAGCGTGCGGCGCTCGGCGGCGATGCGGGGCAGCACGGTCTGGGCGAAGAACGCGGCCGCGGAGACCTTGCCGGTGTAGAAGGCGTGGTCGCTCCCCCCGGTGGCCGAGCCCAGCGCGGCCAGGGCCACCTCGGCCTGGCGCAGCAGCAGCCAGCCGATCACCAGGTCGCCCAGGGCGAGCAGGAACCGGGTGGTGTTCAGGCCGACCTTGTAGACCTCCTGCGGGGTCTCCAGCGAGCCGATCGCCCAGCCCGCCATGGTGTCGGCCATGGCCTTGACGTCGTCGGCGGCCTCGCCCAGGAGCTTGCGCCCCTCCTTCAGCCGCCCGTTGCCCGCCTCGGAGGCGGAGAAGGCCTTCACGTCGGCGTACAGCGAGCCGAGGGCGGCCCCCTGGTTGCGCAGGACCTTGCGGAAGAACAGGTCCATGCCCTGGATCGCGGTGGTGCCCTCGTAGAGGGAGTCGATCTTCGCGTCCCTGATGTACTGCTCGATCGGGTAGTCCTGCAGGTAGCCGGAGCCGCCCAGGGTCTGCAGCGAGCGGGCCAGCAGCTCGTACGAGCGCTCGGACCCGACGCCCTTGACCAGCGGCAGCAGCAGGTCGTTCATCGCCTCGGCGTGCTCGTCCCTGCGGCCCTCGTGCCCGGCGATCAGCACGTCGTCCTGGTAGGTGGCGGTGAGCATGACCAGGGCCCGCATACCCTCGGCGTACGACTTCTGGAGCATCAGCTCCCGGCGTACGTCCGGGTGGTGGGTGATCGTCACGCGGGGGGCCGACTTGTCGGCCATCTGGGTGAGGTCGGCGCCCTGCACCCGCTGCTTGGCGTAGGCGAGGGCGTTGAGGTAGCCGGTGGAGAGCGTGGCGATCGCCTTCGAGCCGACCATCATCCGGGCGTGCTCGATGATCATGAACATCTGCTTGATGCCCTCGTGCACCTCGCCGATCAGCGTGCCCACGGCCGGGTGCTCGCCGCCGAAGGTGACCTCGCAGGTCGTGGAGACCTTGAGGCCCATCTTCTTCTCGACGTTGGTGACGTAGACGCCGTTGCGCTCGCCGAGCTCGCCGGTCTCCAGGTCCACGTGGTACTTCGAGACCAGGAACATCGACAGGCCCTTGGTGCCGACGCCGTGTCCCTCGGGGCGGGCCAGTACCAGGTGGAAGATGTTGTCGGACAGGTCGTGCTCGGCGCTGGTGATGAAGCGCTTCACGCCCTCGATGTGCCAGGTGCCGTCGTCCTGCCTGACGGCCTTCGCGCGGCCCGCGCCCACGTCGGAGCCGGCGTCCGGCTCGGTGAGCACCATGGTCGCGCCCCACTGCCGCTCGATGGCCAGCTCGGCGTAGCGCCGCTGGTCCTCGGTGCCGATCATGTGGAGGATGTGGGCGAACGCCGGGCCGCTGGAGTACATCCAGACGGCCGGGTTGGAGCCGAGCACCAGCTCGGCCAGGGCCCAGCTCACGCTGCTCGGCAGGCCGGGCCCGCCCATCTCGGTGGGAAGGCCGAGGTTGGTCCAGCCCGCGTCGCGGTAGGCGGAGAAGGACTTCTTGAAGCCCTCAGGCATCGTCACCGAACCGGTGGCGGGGTCGAACACCGGCGGGGTGCGGTCGCCCTCCTCGAAGGAGTCGGCGAGCACGCCCGTGGCGAGACGGTTGACCTCCTCAAGGACGCTCCGCACGACGTCCTCGTCCAGATCGGCGTAGAGGCCGGTGCCCAGGATGTCCCGGCGCCCGAAGACCTCGAAGAGGTTGAACTCCAGGTCACGGACGTTGCTCTTGTAGTGGCCCATGGGGTCTGCTCCTTGAAACCGGGGATCCGGGACTGTCCATACTCGCCAGTAACTTTACCCGTAATGCTACCCGCGAGTAACCCCCAGAAAACAACCTCTACCGGGATGTTCGTCATACGGCCCGCGGACGCTCCAGCGAGGTCGATCGACGACCGGGGAAAGCTCTCCTAGGCTCGTCCCATGGACGAGCAGTGGCGGGCCGACCTCGGGAGGTGGGGCATCCCCGAGGAGATCGCGGCCAGGGCGCCGGTGAATCCCTGGGGGCACTCCCCGGCGCGGTTCGCCGAGCGCACCGACCTCGCCCTCGCGGTTCCCGAGGGGCCGACCCTGGCGCGGATCGCCGAGGCCCTCCCGTCAGGCGGGAGCGTGCTGGACGTCGGCGCCGGGACCGGAGCGGCCTCCCTGCCGCTGGGCCGGGGCCTGGGGGAGCTGATCGCGGTCGACCCCTCCGACGCCATGCTCGCCGAGCTGACCTCCAGGGCCGCCGCGCTCGGCATCCCCGCCCGGGTCGTGAATGGCCGCTGGCCCGACGTCGCGGACCGGACGCCGGTCGCGGACGTCGCGGTCTCCGCCCACGTCGTCTACGACGTGCCCCAACTGGCGGAGTTCCTCACCGAGCTCACCCGCCACGCCCGTGCCCGGGTCGTCCTGGAGCTCACCGGCCGCCATCCGATGAGCTGGCTCAACCCCCTCTGGCAGCACTTCCACGGCATCACCCGCCCCGATGGGCCCACGGCCCACGACGTGGTCGCCATCGCCGAGGCGCTCGGCCACGAGGTGCGCCACGAGTGGCGGCTGGCCCCGCTGCCCCGCTTCACCCGGCTGGGCGACCTCGCCGAGAGCGCCTGCCGCAGGCTCTGCCTCGGCCAGGAACGGGCCGACGAGGTCATCGCGGCGGTGGTCGAGCTGGACATGTGGCCGGTGCCCCGCGACCGGTGGTTCACGATCTGGTGGGAATCAAAGTGATATCCGGGCCGTTCCAGTCGGTAGAACGCTCAGAAGAGACGTTCCCGGACGAGACGCGCCGTACCCGGTAGGCAAAGACGACGCTCCTGATCAAGGAGGAGCTGTCATGGCCTGGGTCTTCATTCTGGTCGCCGGTCTGTTCGAGGTAGCGATGGCGTACTCGCTCAAGCTGAGCGACGGATTCTCCGAGGTGCTGCCGAGCGTCGGTTTCGCGGTCTTCGGCGTGCTCAGTTTCGGCCTGCTCGCCATGGGCCTGAAAACTCTGGAGGTCGGTACGGCCTACGCCGTCTGGACCGGCATCGGAGCCGTCGGCACCGCCGCGCTCGGTATCGTCGTCCTCGGCGAGAACGCGTCGATCCTCAAGATCGCGTCGATCCTGCTCATCATCGCGGGCGTCGTCGGGCTCAACCTCGCCGGAGGCGGCCACTGACCGTCCGCCCGGAGGTTTCGGCGGGCCGTACGGGGTGCGTCCGGCGGTGTGACCTGCGGATCCTGGAACGGCTCGCCCGAAACCAGCTTGACGGCTTTGGTGGTGTCGGGTTGGGTGGGCTCATGATTGACGTTCACTGTGTGACCTTCGACTGCGCCCAGCCGTACGAGCTGGCGACCTTCTGGCGCGACGCCACCGGCGGGGAGCTCCACCCGGACACGGAGAAGAACGACGACGAGGTCCTCCTCCAGGGCGGCCGGGTCGATCTGCTCTTCATCAGGGTCCCCGAGGACAAGGCGGTCAAGAACCGCGTCCACCTGGACCTCACCGGCTCGGCGGGCACCACCCGCGAGGAGGAGGTCGAGCGCCTGGCCGGACTCGGCGCCACGATCTCCGAGGACCACCGCAACCCCGACGGCAGCGGCTGGGTCACGATGCTCGACCCCGAGGGCAACGAGTTCTGCGTCTGCCGCGCCGAGTACGAGAGGGTCTGACGTTCTCGACGGTCCCGGCCCGGTCCGCGTAAAGTCCCGGCCGGGCCGCGGGACCGGGCGACCGCGTGGAACCGGAGGGCCACCGGAACCCTGAGGGGCCACCGGAACCTTGGAGGGCCACCGGGAGCCCGGACGGCCGGACCGTGAGGCTCGGTCATCGGGTCGTGAGGTCCATCGGCCGTCGGACCGTGAGGCTCAGTGGCTCTGTCGGGCCATCGGGCCATCGGGTCGTGAGGTCCATCGGCCGTCGGACCGTGAGGCTCAATGGCTCTGTCAGGCCAGCGAGCCATCGGACCACCGGATCATGAGGTTCAGCGGCCACCGGGAAGCGACGTCTGGCCGCGTCCCTTGAGGGTGAGGGCCACGATCGCCGTGATCAGGTAGATCACGACACCCCCCTGAAGCGCGTCCAGCGCCGCCCCGAAGACGCCCTCGCCGTCGAAGACGAGCTGCACCGGGTACAGCAGGATCGCGGAGCCGAGCGCGGGATAGAGAGAGAACTTCCAGGGATGGCGCAGCGCCCAGAGCCGGGCCTGCCGGGTCACCCGGTCGCCGACGTCGGGCTTGCTGATCGAGCCGATGGCCGCGACGAGCGAGAACAGGCCGATACCGACCATCATCGCCCACGCGAGATCCAGGCCTCCGGAGAGCAGGTCCAGCCCCAGGCTGGTTGCCGCCACCGCGCCGCCGGTCACCGCCGCGGCCTTCCAGGGAGCACCGCGCAGCGCCGCTCCGGCGAGGGACATCTCGTCACGTCGAGTCAGTTCGTCGTTCATGTCCCCAGAGTGCCTCCCGCACCCCCTTGCCCACATCGGGGAGCAACCCTGACTGTCCCCGGAGTCCCCGCCTCGGGGACGCCGCCCGCGCCGCCTTCCGAGGGCCTTCCAGGATCTTCCAGGACCTTCCGGGGTGAGGGTACGGCCTAGGCTGGCGCGCATGGATGGATCACCGGCGCGCCTGGTTCGAGAGTTTCACGAGAAGATCGGGCTTCCCCTCTCCGACGCCCCCGGCCTGCCCTCCGAGGAGCTGGCACGCCTGCGGCAGAGGTTCCTCGACGAGGAGGTGGCCGAGGTGGCGCAGGCCGCGGAGGCGGGCGATCTGGCCGGGGTGGCGCACGAGCTGGCCGACGTGGTCTACGTCGCGTACGGCACCGCCCTGACGTACGGGATCGACCTGGACCGGGTCCTCGCCGAGGTGCACCGGGCCAACATGACGAAGTCCGGCACCGAGAACGGCAAGGCCGCCAAGGGGCCGGGGTTCACGCCCGCCGACGTGGCCGGGGTGCTGGCGGGGGAGGGGCGCTAGCGGTTCCGGACAGGCCGGACAGGCCGGATAGGTTGGTCGTCATGCCGGTGGAGTTCCGTATCGCCCGTGCCGAGGACGTCCCGCTCATCGTGGCCATGCTCGCCGACGACGCCGTCGCGGCCTCGCGCCAGGGAGCCTTCGGCGACGAGCACCGCGCCGCCTTCGAGGCCATCGACGCCGACCCCGGCAACGAGCTGATCGTCGCGGAGCTGGACGGCGAGGTGGTGGGCACCATGCAGCTCACCTACATCCCCGGCATCTCCCGTCGCGGCGCGCTGCGGATGCAGATCGAGGCGGTGCGGATCGCCTCCGGCCTGCGGGGACGGGGGCTGGGCCGCACGATGATGGAGTGGGCCCTCGACCGAGGGCGGGCCCGGGGATGCGCCCTGGTCCAGCTGACCACGGACAAGTCCCGCGCGGACGCCCACCGCTTCTACGACTCCCTCGGCTTCGTCGCGTCCCACGAGGGATACAAGCTCGCGTTGACCTGATCACGCCGACTCGGCCGTCGAGTGCCGGTGGTCGCGGACAGGCACGTCAGGCGGCGGCACGGTCACCGGTGCGGCGGCGCAGGCCGGCCCGCGCGAGTGCGGGTGGTACGCGGGCGATGTCGAGCGTGCCCGCGTTCACGCCGGGGTGGTCAGCCGGCGTACGGGGTGGCGACGTCGAGGATCCAGGTGACGCCGAAGCGGTCGGTCAGCATCCCGAAGCCCGGGGCCCACGGCGACGGGCCGTACTTCTCGATGAGGTGGGCGCCGTCGGCGAGCCTGTCCCACAGCGCGCCGACCTCCTCGGCGGTCTCGCCGCGGACGGAGACGAAGAACCGCTCGCCGGTCAGCGTCATGCCGTGCTCGCGGGTGGTGGCGGTGGTGGCGGTGGTGGCGGCGGGCGCGGCGGCGGCCGGTGCCTGGCCGGGCACGTCGTAGGCCATGATGCCGAAGCCGTTGCCGGCCGTGACCTGGCCGAAGACGATCTTGTTGGCGTCGGGCAGGTCCTTCGGCATGCCGAAGTCGCCGTACGTGATGGTGGTGAGGTGGCCGCCGAACACGGTCCGGTAGAACTCCAGCGCCGCGCGGGCGTCGCCGCGGAAGTTCAGGTGGGTGGTGGTGGAGATGGCCATGCTGGTGACTCCTTGGTGGTTTTCCGGGCACCCGGTCATTGGCTGGCAAGTCGCGGTTGAGAGAGCCGCGGAAGGGGGCGGCTGAGCGGCTCAGAACGAAGATTCGCAGGGGTAGGTGACAGGGTGTGGCACCTACTGCGGGCAGAATCAGGTTCATGCCGAAAACCTCCGCCCGGCTGCTGGCCCTGCTGTCGCTGCTGCAGACCCGCCGGGACTGGTCCGGCACGGTCCTGGCCGATCGCCTGGGCATCAGCCTGCGCACCGTGCGCCGCGACGTCGACCGGCTCCGCGAGCTCGGCTACCCCATCGCCGCCGTCAAAGGCCCTGACGGCGGCTACCGGCTCGGCGCGGGCACCGAACTGCCCCCGCTGCTGTTCGACGACGAACAGGCCGTCGCCCTCACCGTCGCCTTGCAAGTCGCCGCCACCACCCCCGGCAACGGCCTCGCCGAACCCGCCGAACGGGCACTGAACACCGTCCGGCAGGTCATGCCCTCCCGGCTCCGGCACCGCGTCGACGCGCTGCGTGTCACCGCCGTCGAACGACCCGTCACCCGGCCGGCCACTCCGGTCGGCGGTGACGTGCTCCTGACCGTCAGCGCCGCCGTCCACGCCCGCGAGATCCTGCGCTTCGACTACGGCGCCGAGGACGCGGACGAACCCCCGCGCCGCGTCGAACCCCACCACGTCATCACCTGGGACGGACGCTGGTACCTCATCGCCTGGGACCTCGACCGCGATGACTGGCGCACCTTCCGCGCCGACCGGATCACCCCGCGTACCCCCAACGGACCCCGGTTCACCCCCCGCGCCCTGCCCGGAGGGGACGCCGCCACCTTCGTCACCGGCACGTTCCGCGGCTCCGGTGACGCCCTGGGCGACTGGCCCTGCCGAGGCACGGTGATCCTCGACCTGCCCGCCGCCACCGTGGCCCTCTACACGCGTGACGGACTCGTCGAGGAGGCCGGCCCCTCCCGCTGCCGGCTCACCCTCGGATCCTGGTCCTGGCCCGGCCTCGCCGCCGCCATCGCCCGCTACGACGCCGACATCGACGTCGTCGGCCCCGGCGAACTCGTCGACGCCTTCGAACACCTCGCCCGCCGATTCACCAGGACCGCGGCCGGCCACGGCATCACGTCACCGGCGTCCTGAGTAGCCACGCTCACGAGAGACGCCGATGAACCCGTCAGCGCCGTGCCGTCGTGGGCTTGTACGTACTCGGACGCCGATC
This sequence comes from Streptosporangium sp. NPDC002524, assembly GCF_040295985.1. Lineage (NCBI taxonomy): Bacteria > Bacillati > Actinomycetota > Actinomycetes > Streptosporangiales > Streptosporangiaceae > Streptosporangium > Streptosporangium sp. NPDC002524. The sequence continues at coordinate 24,361 of NZ_JBEOWK010000047.1, forward strand.
GCCTACAGGGCCGCGAGAAGCGCGGCGTCTCGCGAGCCGCCGCCGGGTCCGCCGGTCATCCGGCGTCGCAAGGGGCGAGTTCCACCAGGTTGTCGTGGTAGACGGCGCCCCGGCCCATGTCGGCGTCGCGGGCGGTCACCACGGCGTTCGCCGTCGCGCCCCCCGGGCTGAGCTTGCGCCAGTGTCCCTTGGTGGACGCGACCACGCCGGGCCGTACCTTCTCGCTGATCTCCACCACGGCCTCGAACTCGCCGTCGTCGTTGAACACCCGGGCCCGCTGCCCCTCGCTCAGCCCCCTGCGCGAGGCGTCCTCGGGGTTGACCAGGATCCGCGGGCCCTTCGAGCGCTTCAGCAGCTCGGGGTTGTTGCCGAAGGTGGTGTTCAGGAAGGTGTGGGAGGCGGGCGTGATGAGCGCCAGCGGGTACGGCCCCGGCGCGGCCGAGGCCGTGTGCGACGGGACGTAGGCCGGTCCCGGGCCGAACTCCATCCGGCCCGAGCGCGTCGGGAAGCCGTCGGTGAACGGCACGAACGGCTGGGGCACGCTGAGCCGGACCCAGCCCTCCTTGCGCAGCCGGTCGACCGTGATCCCCTCCAGCGAGGGGTGCCCCGAGGTGAGCAGCTGCTCGGCCAGCTCAAGATCGGAGTCGTACAGGGACGGCTCGGTGAGCCCCATGTGCCGCGCCAGGCGGCGGAACGTCTCGGTGGTGGACAGGCACTCGCCCGGCGGCTCGACGGCCGGTTCGTTCCACAGCAGGTACATGTGCCCGTACCCCGCGTGCAGGTCGGCGTGCTCGATCTGCATGGTGGCGGGCAGGACGATGTCGGCGTAGTCGACGGTGTCGGTGGGGAACTGCTCCATCACGACGGTGAACAGGTCCTCCCGCAGCAGCCTCTCGCGGACCCGGTTCTGGCCGGAGGTGGACCCCATCGGGTTGGCCGCGTACACCCACAGGCACTTGACCGAATCGTCCAGCTCATCGGCGAGCCGGGTCATGGTGAGCGTGCGGACCGGCCCGGGGAGCAGGTCGTCGCGGGTGTCGATGTTCAGGTGGACGTGCCCGCTGGTGGAGTACGCGATCCCGCCGCCCGGATGGCGCCAGTCGCCCGTCACGCCGGGAATGGAGGCGATCGTCCGCATCGCGGTGCCGCCGCCCGCGTGCCGCTGCACGCCCATGGTGGCCCGGATGCCGGTGGGCCGGGTGTGCGCCAGACGCATCCCCAGGGCCCGGATGTCGGCCTCGGGCAGCCCGGTGATCTCCGCCACGAGCGCCGGGGGATGGTGCAGGATCTCCTCGCGGAGGTTCTCCCAGCCGCTCGTGTGGTTCTCCAGATAGTCGCGGTCCTCGGCGCCCTCGGCGAGGACGACGTTCATCAGCCCCAGGGCGAGGGCCGCGTCGGTGCCGGGCCGGATCGGCAGGTGCTCGTCGGCCTGCTCGGCGGTGCGGGTGCGGATCGGGTCGATCGCCACCACGTGCGCCCCGGCCGCGCGGGCGTCCTGGACGAACTTCCACAGGTGGTGCCCGGTCGTCAGCGTGTTCGTCCCCCACAGCAGGATGAGCCTGGACAGGGCGAACGTCTCCGGGTCCATGCCGCCGGGCGTGCCGTACACCTGCCGCAGCCCGGAGTTGCCGGCCGAGGAGCAGATGTTCAGGAAGTGCCTCGACGCCCCCAGGACGTTCCAGAACCGCCTCCCGGCGATCCCCTCGGATCCCTGGACGTATCCGAGAGTGCCGGTGCCCAGATAGGGCCAGATCGCCTCGCCGCCGTGCTCGTCGACGATGCCGCGCAGCCGTACGGAGATCTCCTCCAGGGCCTCGTCCCAGCTGATCCGCTCGAATTGGCCGGACCCCTTGGGGCCGACCCGTCGCATCGGGTGCAGGATGCGGTCGGCCGCCCGGGTGTGCTCCAGGTAGCGGTTGACCTTCACGCAGAGCGCGCCCCGGGTGTACGGATGGTCCGGGTTGCCGCGCATCTTGACGGCATCGCCGTCCTGGACGGTCACCACCCAGGAGCAGGTGTCGGGGCAGTCCAGCGGGCACGCCCCCAGCACTCGCAATTCGCCTGACGACATGCCCCGACTGTAGCCGCGCCCTCTGACCGGACCGCACGCGCGTTCCCTCTTCTTCCCCCCGGGTCCTCCGGCTCCCGGCGTCACCCGGGAAGGCGTGTCACCTGAGGAAGGCGTGTCACCCGGGAACCTGAGGAAGGCGGGTCACTTGAGAAGGCCGCCGTGCTCGTGCCCGTGTTCGTGTCCGTGGCCGGGCTCCAGGCCGCCCGCGCCCGTCCCCGGCCCGGCGCCGCCCGGCCCGCCGGGCGCGACGGCCCCCTTGCCGGGCCCCTCACGACGCTCACGACCTTCGCGGCCATCAGGAGCGCCAGGTGTGCCAGGTGTGCCGGAAGTGCCGGGAAGCACCGGGGCGTACGCGAAGACGAACGCCGCCGTGGCGATCGCCTCGGCGTTCACCTCCAGCGCCTTGTCGTTGACGTTGGCGATGGTGTCGCACGCCTGGTGGTAGCACTTGTCGTACGCGACCCCCGCGCTGCCGCCGAACCTCCCGGCCTCCTCGGCGGTCTTGAGGCGCTCGGCGCCGGTGAACAGCCCGCCCGAGGGGATGCCGACCGCGATGAAGGGCCCGTAGTCGGAGCGGCCACTGAACTCGGCGTCCTGGTACGGCTCGCCCACCGCCTCGAAGTACGCCTGGAAGAGTTTCTCGATCTGGCCCGATCCGGGAGGTGGGGTCGCGCCGGAGACCGGGCCCGAGGAGTCGCCGTCGTAGATCCCGAAGACGTAGTTCGGCGAGGCGATCATGTCGAAGTTCAGATAGAGCTTGATCTTCGCCCGTTCCGCCGGGGGCAGCGCGGCCACGTAGTGCTTCGAGCCGAGCAGGCCCAGTTCCTCGGCCCCCCAGAAGGCGAAGCGCAGCCGGTTCCTCGTCCGCAGGGACTTCGCCGCCAGCGCCGTCTCCAGGATGCCCGCCGTGCCCGAGCCGTTGTCGTTGATGCCGGGGCCCATCATGACGCTGTCCAGATGGGCGCCGAGCATGACGACCCTGTCCGGGTCGCCCTGGTCGCTCTCGGCGATGAGGTTGCGCGCCCTGCGGTCGGGAGCGCTCTCGGCGTCCACGGCGAGTCTCGTCCTCGTCCCCGGCGCCGCCAGCTCCTCACCGGTCGCGAAGTCGGTCCCGATCACCGGGATGCGCACGGCGGAGGTGTTGATCGAACCGCCGAGCAGGGCCTTGCGGTCCTCGGGTCCCTGACCCGTCCGGCCCTCGTTGAAGATGATCACAGCGGACGCGCCCGCGGCCTCGGCCCGCTCCGCCTTGACCTGGAAGCTGCAGGTGCCGCGCTGGATCAGCGCGATGTTGCCCCGGACGAACGCGGAGAAGTCGCTCGTCTCGCACCCCGAGGTGGACTCCGGCCCCTGCTTCGGCGGCAGGACCAGATCGACCCCCTGCACCGGGGCCGTCACGCTCCCCGAGCCGGAGTACGTCATGGTCCTGAAGTCGGTGCCGGCCACGTACGTCTTGGCGGCGGGCCGGATCCGTTCGAGCACCGGGGCCGTGACCTCGCGGAAGAAGGAGATCTTGAACTCCTGCGAGGTGACCCGGTATCCGGCGGCGCGGAGCTTTCCCGCGACGTAGGCGAGCGAGGCGTCGTAGCCCGGGGTGGCCGCCGCCCGGGTGTCGCCGTTGGCGTGGGCGATCTCCTGGAGCCGCTCCAGGTGCTTCCTGAGGGCCGCGAGCTTGATCGACGCCCCGAACGCCTCCGCGCCCGGCGGAAGCGGATCCCCGGCCACCGCACCGGGGGCGGCCTCCGCGCCGGCCTGCCCGGAATCACTGTCTCCGGAGATGGAAGCCGCGCTTGCCTGCGAGGGGCCACCGTCTCCGGGGACGGGCGCCGCACCGGCCGGGACGGTGGACACGGCGGACACGGTGGACACGAGGACCAGGGACATGACCGAGACGACGGTGATCGCGGCCAGCAACTTCCCCGGAGCGACGGAGGGGGCTTCCCGGCCCTCGGACGCGGCTCGGAGGGACGCGGACGGGTGACGGAACATGCTCGTCAGTTTTTCAGGCCGTCACCCATCAAATCGATTGTTCCCGCAGGTAGAACAGTCAATTCTCCATCTCGGACAGGTAGGCGACGTTCGCCCTGTCCCCCTCGTCGAGGCTGGGACTTCCCGCGAACCAGGCGTCCAGGATCTCCCCGAGCAGCGGGGCGGAGGTCAGCCGGAGGCTGATCGCCAGCACGTTGGCGTCGTTCCAGCGGCGCGCCCCGTCGGCCGTGGCGGCGTCCGCGCACAGCGCCGCCCGGATCCCGGGCACCTTGTTCGCCGCGATCGACGCCCCCGTACCGGTCCAGCAGCACACGATCGCCTGGTCGGCGGCCCCCGAGGCCACATCCTCGGCGGCACGCGCGCAGCACCACGCCCAGTCGGCCCGCTCGTCGGCCAGCTCATCGGCCACGGCACCATGAGGTATCACCGTGTGACCTCTTTTTTCGATCGCAGACACCAAGATGGAAGCCACACCGTCAAGACTGTCGGAGGCTACTGAGATACGCATGACTCTGATTGTGGACACTCAAGGAGAAGATCGGTGACGCACCTGTAATCCGGAGCGTGCAGAATCGCAGGCGGTGACGAAAATCGGGGAACTGGACGAGAGGGCGTCCGTCGACGGCACAGGGCCGACGACGGACGATGATCTCACCGTGCACGTCGTCGAGCCGCTGCTCCCGCAGCGGATCCGCCGCCCCTCCGACCTGCTGAGGTTCCTGGCGACCCTGCTCACGCTCGTGGCCGTGGTCCTGCTCGCCCTCGTCGCGAAGAAGACCCTGAACGGCCTGGAGGGCGACGTCGCCGACGGCACCAGCCGGGCGCCGTTCCTGCTCAGCGGTCTGGCCGGGGTGCTGAGCGCGTCGGCGATGCTCGGCGTGCCCGTCGCCTTCGCCATCGAGCGGGTGCTGCATCGCGACGGCCTCCGGGTGGCCGAGGGGCTCTTCGCGGCCATCGCCGCGATGGTGTTCTCCTTCGTGCTCGGCGAGTGGATCGTCAGCGCCGGCCCCGAGGACCTGCGGGTCCTGCTGACCGGCGGCCGGGCCGGGGTCGAGCCGATCAACACCCTGCTCACCCCGATCATCGCCTACGTCACCGCGGTGCGAATATCCCGCCGCCCCACCTGGCGGGCGGCCCTGTGGAGCGCGGTCGCGCTCAACGCCGTCGCCCTGTTCGCCGGGCTCGCCGCCACCATCCTCGGCATCGTCGTCTCCATCCTGGTCGGGCTGGCCGTCGGCTACGCCACCCTGTACGGCGTGGGTAGCCCCAACACCCGCCCCCCGGGCAGCACGGTCGTCGCGGCGCTCCGCAAGCTGGGTTTCGTCCCCGTCAAGGCCCGCAGGCTCGACGACGACTACCAGAGCAGCCGCCGCTACGCCGTCGACCTCAAGGACGGCAGTCGCCTCGACGTCGTCGTCCTCGACCGCGACCGTCAGGTCGCCGGGGTGCTCTACCGCCTCTGGCGGCGCATCCGCCTCAACTCCGAGACCCGCCGCAAGGCCATCCGCTCGCTCCGCGCCGAGCTGGAGCGCGAGGCCCTGATGGCGTACGCCGCGCAGGCGGCCGGGGCGAGCACCCCCAGGCTCGTCGGCACCAGCGAGATCGGCACCGAGGCCGCGCTGCTCGCCTACGAGCACACCCCCACCCGCGCGCTCGACAGCATCCCCGACGACGAGATCGACGACAACCTGCTCGCCCAGATCTGGGAGCAGGTCCTGCTGCTGCAGGTCCAGCGGCTCGCCCACCGGCGGCTGACCGGCGACAGCATCCACGTCGACGGCGAGGGCCGGGTCATCCTGACGGACGCCCGCAGCGGCGAGATCGCGGCCGGTGACCTGCTGCTGCGCCTCGACATCGCCCAGCTGCTCACCTACCTCAGCCTGCGCGTCGGCGCCCGGCGCGCGGTCGCCGCCGCCGCGGCCGTCGCCGGGTCGAGCGTGCTCGCCGACGCGCTCCCGCTGCTCCAGCGGATCGCGCTGACCAGGGAGACCAGGGCCGCGCTCAGCAAGAACAAGGAGCTGCTCACCGAGATCCGCGACCGGATCGTCGAGCTCAAGCCGAGGACCGAGGCCGAGGAGGTGCGCCTGGAGCGCTTCCGTCCCCGGACCCTGATCACCATCATCGGCACCGCGTTCGCCGCGTACTTCCTGGTCTACTACCTGACCCAGATCAACCTCAACATGATCACGTCGGCCAAGTGGAGCTGGACCGGCGTGGCGCTGGTCGCCGCGATGCTGAGCTACGTCGCCGCCGCCCTCATGCTGATGGGGTTCGTGCCGGAGAAGCTCCCGCTCGGCCGTACGGTGCTCGCCCAGTTCGCCGGGTCGTTCGTCAAGCTCGTCGCGCCCGCCGCGGTGAGCGGGGTCGCGGTCAACACCCGTTACCTGCAGAAACGCGGCATCCCTCCGGGGCAGGCGGTGGCCAGCGTGGGCGCCTCGCAGCTCATCGGGCTCGCCTTCCACGTCGCCCTGCTGCTGCTGTTCGCCTACATCACCGGCTCCAACACCGCCTCGTCGTTCACCCCGTCGCGCACACTCGTGATCACGCTGCTCGCCGTGGCCGTGCTGATCCTGGTCATCGTGAGCGTGCCGCGCCTGCGCCGCATGATCACCAAGCGGCTCCGCTCGCTGTTCTCCGGCGTCGTCCCGCGCCTGCTCGACATCCTCCAGTCACCCCGGAAGATCATCGAGGGCTTCGGCGGCACCCTGATGCTCACCCTGTTCTTCGTGATCTGCCTGGACGCCTGCGTCCGCGCCTTCGGCGGCTCCATCAACTTCGCCGCCGTCGCCATCGTCTTCCTCGCGGGCAACGCCATCGGCTCGGCCGCCCCCACCCCCGGCGGGCTCGGCGCCGTCGAGTTCTCCCTCACGGCCGGTCTCACCCTGGCGGGCGTGCCGCGCGAGGTGGCGGCCCCGGCCGTCCTGCTGTTCCGGCTGCTGACCTTCTGGCTGCCGGTCCTGCCGGGCTGGGCCTCGTTCACATACCTGCAGAGACACGAGGCGCTCTGACCTGCAGGGACACGAGGCGCTCTGACCTGCAGAGACACGAGGCGCTCTGCCCCCGCCTCCGTGAAGGCGGGGGCCGCCGGTCACCTGGACCGGCGGCCCCCGTACGGGTGGGCGTCAGGCCTCGCTGGACCTGGCCCAGATGTTGATGCCCGCGTCGACCGCGTCCTTGTCGATCGCCTCCAGCTCCCCGGCGTCGAACGAGGTGTTCTCCACCGCCGCGAGGCTGTTCTCCAGCTGCTCGACGCTGCTCGCGCCGATCAGCACCGAGGTGACCCGCTTGTCGCGCAGCGCCCACGCCAGCGCCATCTGCGCCAGCGACTGGCCGCGCCGGCCCGCGATCTCGTTCAGGGTGCGGATGTGCCGCATCGTCTCGCCGGTGAGCATCTCCGGGGTGAGGAAACGCCCCTGCGAGGCCCGTGACCCCTCGGGGATCCCGTTCAGGTAGCGGTCGGTCAGCATGCCCTGCGCCAGCGGCGAGAACGCGATGCAGCCCGCGCCCACCTCCTCAAGGACGTCGAGCAGCCCACCCTCGATCCACCGGTTCAGCATCGAGTACGAGGGCTGGTGGATCAGCAGCGGGGTGCCCATCTCCCCCAGGATCCGCGCGGCCTCCTTGGTGTGCTCGGGCGAGTAGGACGAGATGCCCGCGTACAGCGCCTTGCCCGACCGGACCGCGTGGTCCAGCGCGCCCATCGTCTCCTCGAGCGGGGTGTCCGGGTCGAACCGGTGGCTGTAGAAGATGTCGACGTAGTCGATCCCCATCCGCTCCAGCGACCGGTCCAGGCTGGACAGCAGGTACTTGCGCGAGCCCCACTCGCCGTACGGGCCCGGCCACATGTCGTAGCCCGCCTTGGTGGAGATGACCAGCTCGTCCCGGTAGCGGGCGAAGTCCTGGCTGAAGTGCCGGCCGAAGTTGGTCTCCGCGGTCCCGGGCGGCGGGCCGTAGTTGTTGGCCAGGTCGAAGTGGGTCACCCCCAGGTCGAAGGCCCTCCGCAGGATGTCCCGCTGCACCTCGAACGGCTTGTCGTCACCGAAGTTGTGCCAGAGCCCCAGGGAGACGGCGGGCAGCTTGAGCCCGCTCTTGCCGACCCTGTTGTACGGCTGGCGATCGTCGTACCTGTCGTTCGCCGCGAGATATGTCACTGTGCCACCTTCGTCGTGTCGAGAATCCAGGAGAGGGTGAAGGCCTCTTCGCGCCAGGAGTCGTACCTGCCGCTGCGGCCGCCGTGCCCGGCGCCCATCTCCGTCTTGAGCAGGAACGGCCCGCCGTGCGCGACGTCGCGGAGCTTCGCGATCCACTTGGCGGGCTCGTGGTAGAAAACCCTCGTGTCGTTGAGGCTGGTGATCGCCAGAATCGGCGGGTAGACCCGGCCGTCCACGTTCTCGTAGGGCGTGTACGACTTCATGTACGCGTACACCTCGGGATCGTGCAGCGGGTCGCCCCACTCGTCCCATTCGATCACGGTCAGCGGCAGCGACGGGTCGAGGATCGTGTTCAGCGCGTCCACGAACGGCACCTCCGCGACCACGCCCGCGAAGGTCTCCGGAGCGAGGTTGGCGACGGCGCCCATCAACAGCCCGCCCGCGGACCCGCCCCTGGCGACGATCGCGCTCGACCAGCCGGCCGCGGCGAGGTGCTCCGCGGCGGCGACGAAGTCGGTGAACGTGTTCTTCTTCTGCTGGAACTTGCCGTTCTCGTACCAGCGGCGGCCCATCTCACCGCCGCCCCTGACGTGCGCGACGGCGAAGACGAACCCCCGGTCGAGCAGGCTGAGCCTCGCGACGGAGAACGAGGGGTCGATCGAGATCTCGTAGCTCCCGTAGCCGTACAGCACGGTGGGGGCGGGCCGCTCCGTGCCCTTCTTGACCACGATCGAGATCGGCACGCGGGTGCCGTCGGAGGCGGTCGCCCACTCGCGGAACTGCTCGTAGTCGGCCGGGTCGTAGCCGCCCAGCACCACCTTCTGCTTCAGCAGGACCAGCTCGCGCGCGCCGAGGTCGTAGTCGTAGACCGACGGCGGAGTGATCATGCTGGTGTAGCCGAGCCGCAGCCGTCCCGTGACGAACTCCGGGTTGCCCGACGGCGCCACGTCGTAGATCGGCTCGGGGAAGGGGATCTCGTACGCCTCCCCGTCGCGGGGCAGGATGCGGATGCCGGTGAGGCCCTCCCTGCGGAAGTGCACGACGGTGTGGCCTTCGAAGGCGTCGACGTCGAGCAGCCTGGTGTCGGCGCGGTGCTCGATGATCGGCGTCCAGCTGCCGGGGTCGTCGAGGGGCGCGGTGGCCAGCTCGAAGTTCTCCGCGTTCCGGTTGTGCAGGACCAGGAAGTGGTCGCCCGCGTGGTCGACGCCGTACTCGACACCGGTCTCCCGGGGCCTGACGACCCGGAACTCTCCGGTGGGATCGCCGGCCTCCAGGACGCGCACCTCGCTGGTGATCTTGCTTCCGGCGGAGAGGACCAGGTAGCGCTCGCTGCGGCTGAGCCCGATGCCGACCCAGAACCGCTCGTCGGACTCCTCGTGGACGAGCACGTCGTCCCCGGCCGGGCTCCCGATCGCGTGCCGGTGGACCTGGTTGGGCCGCCAGGCGTCGTCGACCGTCGTGTAGAAGAACGTCGTGCCGTCGGCGGACCAGGCGCCGCCGTAGAAGATGCCGGGGATCTCGTCGGGGAGGGTCTCGCCGGTGGCGAGGTTCTTCACCTTCAGGGTGAAGCGCTCGTCGCCGGTGAAGTTGGTGGAGTACGCCAGCAGGGTGCCGTCGGGGCTGATCGAGCTGGTGCCGATCGAGAAGAAGTCGGAGTCCCCGGCGAGCTCGTTGCCGTCGAGCAGGACCTCCTCGCCGGGAAGCGACTCCCCGGCCTTCAGCTCGGGCGGCGTCTCGCCGTCGGCCGCCACCCGGCACTGGATGCCGTACTGCTTGCCCTCCTCCGTCCGCGAGTAGTACCACCAGCCGCCCTTGCGGGTGGGGACCGAGAGGTCGGTCTCCAGGGTGCGTCCCTTGATCTCCTGGAAGAGCGTCTCCTGCAGGGGCTTGAGGTGGGCGGTCGCCTCCTGCGTGTAGGCGTTCTCCGCCTCCAGGTAAGCGACGACCTCCGGGTCGTCCTTGACCGTCAGCCACGCGTAGTCATCGACCACGGTGTCCCCGTGGTGCACGCGCTCGCTGGGAACCTTCTTCGCCGTCGGCGGCGTCTGGCTGCTCACTCAGCCGAGTCTATGTTTCCGCCGATGCCTGTTCGGATCCACCCGCTCAGCTCCATCCTTTTCGGCTCGACCCTCTCGGCCGGTCGGCCGGTCGGTCGGCCCGCTCGGTTCGGTTGGGCCGACGGGACCGGGCGGTCGGGACGGCCGGGACGGTTGGGGCGGCTGGGGCGGCTGGCCCGCTTCGCTCGTGGATCCTTCATGGAAGCCCGTGGAAGCCCATGGAAGCTCGTGGAGGCCTTGGAGGCCTTGGAAGCCCGTGGAAGCTCGTGGAGGCCTTGGAAGCCTTGGAGGCCCGTGGAGGCTCGTGAGCCGGGACGCCTGCCTACTCCGGCCACCTTCCGTTTCCCGGCCGTGGGGTTCGCCGTTACGTCTCGAGCGGTCTTCGGGGGCTGCTAATCTTTTGATGTCGGCAAGGTCCGGCGCAAACCACTCCGATCACTCCGGTGACTTCCGTATGGCTTGTGTCGTGTTTGCCGACAGCCCCTTTGAAACCAACGGTCTCGAAGATCGGTTCGCAGAGCCGCTCGGAGGCTGGTAAGTTTGAGGGGTTGCTCTGGAAACGGAGCCGCCCGAATTCCAGCAGGTCAGCTAGATCGAATCAACCGGATCACAACAAGCCGGTTTGACACGAAAAAGCGGGCCTGAAAGAATAAATGCACAACGAAAGAACAGAATAAAACAAAACGAACGCCCCGGAGTTCTGCTCGGCTGGTTGGCCGGGTTCAGGGTGATGGTGTACGCGTCCGTTTC
>NZ_JBEOWK010000048.1:0-34341 GCF_040295985.1 Streptosporangium sp. NPDC002524
CCCCTGCGCCCCTGCATCCCCGGTGCCCCCGGCGCGCCCGCGTGCCGGGCGGGCGTGCCGGGCGGACGGCTCAGCGGCGGCCGGGCAGCGCGGCGGTCTCGGACTCCGGTCGCCAGGTGGGGAGGTACTCCCGCAGCCGCAGCACCATGCCCTGGCAGTAGGAGGCGTTGTGCTCCAGGCTGCGCTCCGGCATGAACGGCAGCTTGCGCCCGCGCGGGTGGTCCAGCTCCAGGCGGGTGAGGGTCTCCTGGCCGGCCTCCAGGCCGGTCACGTCGAGGTCGATGAGCAGGGCGGCCAGGGGGGCGGGCATGTCCACGACCGAGGTCGTCTTCCCCCGCGCCCCCGGGCGCGACTCGACGCGCAGCTCGGCGAAGTCGTAGCGGGGCGGCTTCGGCTTGGCCAGGTAGATGTAGGGCCGGGCCAGCAGGTCGAGCTCGAACGCGGCCCGCGCCTCGGCGTCCTCCCACCACGGCTGGGTACGGGCGAAGTCGATCAGCAGCCCGTCGAACTCCTCGCGGTGCGAATGCAGGACGATGTGCGCGACCATCCCGAAATTGTGGAAGTCGTAGTTCCAGAGTTTCTCCACCGAATCGCGGAAGAAAGTCGCCACCTCGGTGTCCGTGCGGCTCTCGAAATACGTCGCGGCGTCGGTGAAGAAGTCCTCGAACTTCCTGGTTCCGGACCTGTCCAGGTAATTGGCGAGGTAATACAGGCCGCGCAGGTTGTAGAGCGAGTGGACCGCGTAGTAGAACCACGTGCCGCGCTCGCACTCCTCGCGGCTGACCCAGTTGGTGCCGACCACGACATCGGCCTCGGTGACGTCACTGGGAACGCGCTCGACCTGCACGCCGAGAAGGTCGCGCTTCGCGTAGATCGAGGTGTTGTGAAGGAGGAGCTGCGGATAGACGATCAGGGTGTCGGCACGCAGCCGGCACAATTCCGCGACCCCTTCCTTGTACGATCCCAGGGTTTCTCCGGGAAGCGGCCAGATCAGCTCGATGTAGGAGCTGATGCGCTTCTCCCTGAGCGTCCTCTGCAACTCGGTGTAGGTCGCGGGCTTGATGTTCGAGCGGTCGACCAGCTCCAGGGTCCTGGAGCTCATCGACTGCAGGGAGATGGGCTGGCTGGTCAGCAGGCCGCCCTGGACGAGGATCTCGGTGATCTCGGCCATCCGGTCGGGCTTGTTCTTGGCGGCGGCCATCGAGACCATCACCGGGTAGCCGTTCTCCTCGCTGCACTCCACCAGGTGGCGGGTGAGCTCCACGTCGCGCGGGGCCATGCCCCAGTTGGCGTCGGCGATGAAGATCGACACGAAGTTGTTCTTGCTGATCCAGGTGATGTCGTCGCGGACCCGCTGGTCCTCGAACTTGTGCACCTTGTCGTTGGTGGCCGCGCCCCAGAAGCAGAAACCGCAGCTGAACGGGCATCCGCGGTTGGTCTCCAGGATGGCCGTGGTGTACTTGCCCTCCTCGAAGACGCCGGAGGTGAAGGGCGAGGGCACCTCCATGAGGTCGCGCACCCGCTCGGCGGCCTCGGTGGTGACGAGCTCCCCGGAGCGCCAGAAGCTGACCCCGTGGACCTCGGCGAAGTCGGGCTCGTCGCCGATGACCTGGCGCAGGTACTGCACCATCGTCTTCTCGCCCTCGCCGTTGCAGACGACGACGTTCTCCCTCTCGGGGGCGACGTACTCGTGGGCGTGCAGCATGACCTGCGGGCCGCCGAGGATGAACTGGGCCTGGGGAAGGCTCTCGTGCAGCGCGTCCAGCACGGCGCGCGCGAACCCGATGTTCCAGATGTAGCAACTGATGGCGTAAACGTCGCTGCGTTTGCCGAGGAGTTCTTCGATCACTTCCTCCCGGTCGGCGGATACGGGGGCGGAGTAGATCTCGAACTCACATCGCGGTCCCACCTCCGGGTCGTGCTGCGCGTAAGCCTGCATGTAACCGGAGGCGAGGGGCAGGATGGCCTCGAAAGCAGACAGCTCGACGAATGTGACTTTGGTGTTCATGACGCTCGTCCCTGCGTAGTCTGAGTAATTGCTGAAGCCGATCGGATGGAATCCGCTCATGGTTTCACAGGGGGACGGGACGAACAACGCGCGCCATTTGCGTCGGCCACTCGCGTGTTACGGTTCTGGAAACCTCGATAACCACGGACTCGTTAACCACGGACACGGAGGAGAAACCGCATGCCGACTCCCAACTACGAGACCGGCCTCGGGACGCTCTCACTCGACGACCGGATCGCGGAGCATCTCGAAAAGACCTTTCAGGACCCCTGGGAAATCCGCAAATTGTCGCATGATTTCCGCAGGAACGGCTACGTCAAGCTGCGGGACGTGGTCTCCGGCGAGGTGAAGAACCTCGTCTCGGACGAGGTGAACCGGCTGCTCGACCTGCACGCGCGCAGGATCGACATCAACCTCAAGGAGACCAGCAACTCCCCGAGGAAGATGAGCACGGTGAGCCAGCAGTCCATCGCCCAGGACAGCTCCCTCATCCCGGAGCTCTACGACTCCGTCTCCCTCAAGGGCTTCCTCGGGCAGCTGGCCAACGAGCCGGTCGTCAACTGCCCCTGGGACGAGGAGAAGTACGTCATCATCCGCCAGGAGAAGCAGGGCGACACCCACGGCTGGCACTGGGGTGACTTCAGCTTCACCCTCATCTGGATCATGGAGGCGCCGAGCAGCGAGTTCGGCGGCATGCTCCAGTGCGTCCCCCACACCAACTGGGTGAAGGAGGACCCCCGGGTCCACGACCACCTCATCAAGCAGCAGATCAGCACCTACGCCCACGAGACGGGCGACATCTACTTCCTGCGCTCCGACACGACGCTGCACCGCACGGTCCCGCTCTCCGAGGACCGCACCCGGATCATCCTCAACACCTGCTGGGGCAGCGAGTCCGACGCCAAGAAGGAGCAGTCGCACGAGACCATGGAGGCGATGTTCAGCTGAGGTCCCCGCCCCGGCGGCTCCGGGACACCTGGGAGATCCGGAGCGGCACGGGGAACGCAGGAGTTCAGGAAATACAGAACACTCAGAGAGCTCAGAGAGCTCAGAGAGCTCAGAGAGCTCAGAGAGCTCAGAGAACACGGGAACACGAAAACGACGAGACGGCCCGGTCATCGACCGGGCCGTCTCGTCGTTCCCGCCCCTCCCCCCGCGCAGGATGCGGGAGAAGGGGCGGGAAGTCCTGAGGCGCAGGGACGTCCTACGGCGTGCGGACCAGGGTGAAGTCGTCCACGTCGAAGTTCGAACCGGTGAACACCAGGTAGAGCTTGACGGTGCCGGAGGGGACCCCGGTGAGGGGGGTGGAGACGTCGGCGTACGACTCCCAGCCCGCGGTCGCCGGGACGGTGACGCTGCCGAGCAGCGGGCCGGTGGGCGAGCCGGTGCGGATCTGGAAGCCTCCGGCCGGGGTGGGTGAGGCGACCCTGGCCCGGAAGGTGGTGACGCCGGTCAGGTTCACCCCGTCGTAGGCGGCCCAGTCGCCGGGGTTGACGTAGCCGAGCACGGTGCCGCCGTGCGCGGGGGTGTGCGGGTAGGGCTGCACGCCGTTCGCCTCGGACCAGCTCTCCGCCTGGACGGTCGTGTCGCCCCCGGTCGCGCCGAGCTCCTTGATCCTGATGTTGCGGAAGGACACGTCGTCCCCGGCGCCGTGGTTCTGGATGCCCACGTACCCCTGCTGGAGCGAGCGGGCGGGGGTGGTGTTGGTGAAGTCGTTGATCTTCACGCCGTTGAGGAAGATCTGCAGCCTCTCCCCCTCGACCAGCAGCTCGTAGGTGTTCCACTGCCCCGGCGGGTTGAGCGCGGCGTCCCTGGCCGCCACGTCGGCGGACTTGAAGCCGTAGACGGAGCCGGTGGTCTTGTCGGCGGTGTCGGTGGCGTCGATCTGGATCTCGTAGCCGTTGGCGACCGCCGAGTTGGGGTCGGTGGAGGAGGGGAAGCCGAGGAAGATGCCGGAGTTGTCGTCCCCGGCCATCCTCCAGTCCAGCTTGAGCGAGTAGGAGCGGAACTCCTTCGCCTTGTACCAGAACAGGCCCATGCCGCCCTGCGAGGTCAGCGTGGCGTCGGCGTTGGCGAAGCTGCCGGGCCCGGCCTGCTCCCAGCCGGTGACGGAGCCGTCGTAGATCGGCGTGTAGCCGTTCTCCGCGCGGCAGTCGGCCTTGGCCCTGCCGGTGGCGTAGTTGAGCCCGCCCAGCAGGTGCTGGCGGAACGCGGGCTCGGCGAAGGCGGCGGCGGTGTGCCCGCCCCCGGTGTAGAAGGAGCGTCCCCCGTCGTAGGCCTTGCACCAGGCGATGGGGTGGTCGGCGCCCATGCCGCCGCCCGTGTAGGTGGACTCGTCCAGGGTGGCGAGCACGCGGGCGTTGGCGCGGGCGTTGGTGCGGAAGTCGTACCACTCGTCGGTACGGCTCCAGGTGGGGCCGAGGTGGGCGGTGGACGGGTGGGCCCGGTCCTGCACCCTGACGGTGGCCGGCTGGACGGCGGGGTGGGAGGCGAACCAGGCGCCGACCAGGTTGCCGTACCAGGGCCAGTCGTACTCGGTGTCGGACGCCGCGTGGACGCCGGCGTAGCCGCCGCCCGCCCTGACGTAGGACTCGAAGGCGGCCTGCTGTCCGGCGTCGAGCACGTCGCCGGTGGTGTTGAGGAAGACGACGGCCTTGTACCTGGCCAGGTTGGCCGCGGTGAAGGCCGCCGGGTCCTCGGTGGCGGCGACGGTGAAGCCCAGGTCCCTGATGGCCTGAATACCGGCGGGGATCGAGTCGTGCCTGAAGCCCGCGGTGCGGGAGAAGACGAGGACGTCCCCGGCACCCGTGCCGGTCCCCGGGTCGGGGTCGGGGGTCGTCCCGCCGGGCAGCGTCCAGTTCTGCGCGGCGCCGCCGTCACAGGTACGGATGACGAGCTGCGCGGCGTTGGCGCCGTCGAGGCACTTGCCGAGCGCCCTGAGGGTGGAGCCGTTCGCCGTCCAGTTCTGCGCGCCGGTGCCGTTGCAGGTGTAGAGCTGCACCCGGGTGCCGTCGGTGGCGACGCCGCCCGCGACGTCCATGCACTTGCCGAACGCCCGCAGGGTGGCGCCCTCCCTGGCCCAGTTTTGCGCGGCGGTGCCGTTGCAGGTGTACAGCTGCACGTTGGTGCCGTCGGCGGTCAGGCCGCCCGCGACGTCGACGCACCTGCCTCCGGCGCCGGTGATCCTCCCGGCGGCCGGTCCGGTGGTGCCCCCTCCGGTGAGGGTGAAGTCGTCCAGGTCGAACAGCGCGCCCGCGCCGCCGGTGAAGACGAGGGTGAGGTCGGTCGCCCCGGCCGGTGCTCCGGCCAGCGGGGCCGAGACGTCCACGAAGGTCTCCCAGCCGCCGGTCGGCGCCACGGCCACCGTGCCGAGCAGGGTGCCGGTCGCCGAGCCCGCGCGGACCTGGATGGAACCGCCGACGCCCGCCGAGGAGACCCGGGCGTCGATCTTCGTGGCCCCGGCCAGCTCGTAGCCCCTGAAGGTGATCGAGTCGCCGTTGTGGACGTCGCCGACGGTCTTGCCGCCGTGCGCGGCCGTCTTGGTGATGAGCGAGACGCCGGACATGGTCGCGTAGTGCTCGGCCTGGCGCTTCCTGGGCTGCAGGATGTGCTGGGTGTGGGTGGTCAGGCCGCCCAGGTCGGTGTACTCGGCGTCGAAGACCGCGAAGATGTTGGCCGCGTCGTCGTGCTCGCCGTCGACCGGGATCGCCAGGTCGCCCGAGCAGCCGTTCTTGGAGGTGATCTGGTGGCCGTGGCTGTCGTGGCCGAGCACGTAGGTCATCTTGACCTTCGAGCAGTCGACGGTGCCGTCCTCGGGGTCGGTCACCTTGATGGTGAACGGCACGGTGTCGCCCCACTGGAACAGCTGGCCCTGGCGCGGCCTCTCGATGGTCACCGTGGGCGCGGTGTTGCCGACCGTGATGGGCACGCTCGCGGTGCCGGTGGCGCCGAGGGAGTCGCGCACGGTGAGCGTGGCGGTGTAGTTGCCGTTGGCCGTGTACGTCTTGACGGGGTTGGCGGCGGTGGAGGTGGTCCCGTCGCCGAAGGCCCAGGCGTAGGTGATCGCCTGCCCGTCGGGGTCGGCGGAACCGGCCGAGGAGAAGGTGACGGCGAGCGGGCTCCTGCCCGAGGTCTTGTCGGCCTTGGCCACCGCGACGGGCGCGCGGTTCACGCCCTTGATGTACTCGACGCGGTAGAGCGCGGAGTTGGCGTCGCCGCCGAAGTAGCCGGAGCCGTAGTCGAGCACGTAGAGCGCGCCGTCGGGGCCGAAGGCGAGGTCCATCACCTGGGTGCCGGTCCACGGGAAGCCCGCGACGGCGCCGCGTGAGCCGTCGGTGCCCACCTCGATCGCCTTGATCCACCTGCGGCCGAACTCACCGGCGAAGAAGTGGCCGTTGAGCTCCTGGGGGAACTTGACGGTGGAGTTCAGCGCGGCGTCGTAGCGGTAGACGGGGCCGCCCATCGGCGACTCGGAGCCGCCGCCGAACTCCGGCGGGGAGCCGGCGTCGCCGCCGTACCTGATCCAGGCGGGCTTGGCGGGCGGCAGCTTCGCCAGGCCGGTGTTGCGGAAGGAGTTGTTGGTCGCACCGCCCGCGGCGCAGTCGTACTTCGCGCCCGCGGGGCCCGAGGGGAAGGTGTACTCGCCGTAGGTCTCGGCCAGGGTGTTGGTCCCGGTGCAGTACGGCCAGCCGTAGTTGCCGGGCCCGGTCACCCGGTTGAACTCGACCTGGCCGCTGGGCCCGCGGGCGGCGTCGGTGCTGCCCGAGTCGGGGCCGTAGTCGCCGACGTAGACGACGCCGGTGGCCTTGTCGACGCTGAGCCGGAACGGGTTGCGGAAGCCCATCGCGTAGATCTCGGGCCTGGTGCCCGCCGTGCCGGGCGCGAAGAGGTTGCCCGAGGGGACGGTGTAGGCGCCGGTGGCCGGGTTCACCTTGACGCGCAGGATCTTGCCGCGCAGGTCGTTGGTGTTGCCGGAGGTGCGCTGGGCGTCGTAGACGGGGTTGCGGTTGGTCCGCTCGTCGATGGGCGAGTAACCGGCCGAGTCGAAGGGGTTGGTGTCGTCGCCGGTGGACAGGTACAGGTTGCCCTGGGCGTCGAAGTCCATGTCGCCGCCGACGTGGCAGCACATGCCCCGGTCGGCCGCGACCTCCAGCACCGTCCGCTCGCTCGCGGCGTCGAGCGTCCAGTCGGCCTTGACGGTGAAGCGCGAGAGCCGGTTCACGCCCTGCCAGGCCGTCCAGTCGGTGCCGGTGGCGGGGGCGTCACCCCCGGGGGTGTTCAGCTTCGGCGCGTAATACAGGTAGATCGTCCTGTTCGTGGCGAACCCGGGGTCGGCGGCGACGCCCTGCAGGCCCTCCTCGTCGTGGGTGTAGACGGGCAGCGTGCCGACGACGGCCGTCTCCCCGGTCGCGCTGGTACGGCGCAGGTTGCCGTCGCGCGAGGTGTGCAGCACCGACCGGTCGGGCAGCACGGCCATGGTCATGGGCTCGCCCATCTCGGCGGCGCCCTTGGCCAGTTCCACGCGCTGGTAGTCGGCCGGGTCGATCGCGGCGACCGCCTGCGCGGGCGCGGCCGCGGTGAGCACGGTCGCTCCGGTGAAGGCCAGGAGCATGGCGCAGAACTGCGCGATCCTCCGGCGAGGGTGGGTCGGTCTCCGCCTGGGGGGCATGGCGGGGTTTCCCTTCGGTCGGCACTACACGTCCCGGCACGGAACGGGACGTATGTCGTATATGTTTCGCGACGCTAGATCCGACTTATGCCGACTGTCAATGAAAGTCCGACCATCAAATACATAACTAGCTAGACAAAAACTCCTATATAGCTCATTAAGCATAAAAACGACTCGCGACCGGACGGAATGGCCAAGCTAGGTCCGCGAGGGGCGGGTACGCGTTCACGGTGTCCCCGCCCGGGACGGCCCTGCTCGGCTCGGCCCGGCTCGGCCCGGCTCGGCCCGGCTCGGCCTGGTCCGGTCCGAGACGAGTGGGTACTCGTTCGCGGCGCCGACGGCCGGCCGAGAGGGAGCGCCGCCCCCCTCCCCCTCCCCGTCACACGGCGCGCGGACGCGAAAACGCGTTGCCGTGGGTGCTCGCAAAACGTATGGTTCTACGCTCGTGATCACATTGGTGGAGCGAGTCCTGCCTGCCCGGCTGGGGACGGGGTTCCGATGGCTGCTGGCCTCTAGCTGGCTGACGAACCTCGGTGACGGGGTCGCGGCCGCGGCGGGCCCACTGCTGATCGCGACGCTGACCCGCGACCCGCTGATGATCTCACTGTCGGCCCTGGTGGGCTGGGCGCCGCCGCTGCTGTTCAGCCTGTACGCGGGCGTGCTGTCGGATCGGTACGACCGGCGCAGGATCGTGCTCGTCGCGAACGCGACGCGGGCCCTGGTGCTGGCGGCGCTCGTCGCGCTCCTGGTGACCGGCACCGTGACCGTGGCGACGGCGCTGGTGGCGCTCACGCTCCGGTCCGTCGCCGAGGTGTTCGCCGACAACGCGACCGCCACGCTGACTCCCATGATGGTCGGCAAGGACGATCTCGTCATCGCCAACGCCCGCCTGGGCACGGGGTTCATCACGCTCAATCAGCTGGCCGGGCCGCCGATCGGCGCGGCACTGTTCGGCCTGGGCCTGACATGGCCGTTCGCGGGCCAGCTGCTCCTGGTGGTGGCGGGGATCGTCATGGTCTCCCGGATCACGTTGCCGCCGCACGGCCGGCGGGGCGACGCTCCCGCGCCCGACACCGTACGGGAACTGATCGCCGGGTTCAGCTGGACCGTCCGGCACGCGGCGGTCCGCACGCTGGCGCTCACAATTCTGATCTTCAACTTCACGTTCGGCGCGGCCTGGTCGGTTCTCGTCCTCTACACCCAGGAGCGGCTCGGCCTCGGCGCCCTGGGCTTCGCCCTGATGACCACCATCGGCGGGATCGGCGGCCTGATCGGCACCGGCCTGTACGGGATCATCACCCGCAGGGTGAGCCTCGGCGCCCTGATGCGGATCGGACTCGTCATCGAGACGTTCACTCACCTGGGCCTGGCCCTGACCCGTTCGCCATGGGTCGCCGGGGGCATCTTCCTGGCCTTCGGCGCGCACGCGTTCATCTGGGGCACGACCTCTGTCGCCGTCCGCCAGCGCGCGGTCCCGCACGAGCTGCAGGGCCGGGTGGGCAGCGTCAACACCGTCTGCGTCTACGCCGGTCTGGTGGTCGGCTCGTTGATCGGCGGTGTCCTGGCCACCCACTTCGGTGTCGCGGCGCCCTTCTGGTTCGCCTTCGCCGGGTCGGCGGTGTTCGTGGTGCTGCTGTGGCGGCAACTCATGCTCATCGCCCACGACTGAGACGCCCGGCGGATGACACCGCGACACCACGACACCGCGCCCGGCCGCCGTCGCCCGCGAAAGCAGGGGTTCGGCTACCTGGCCCCCGCCGCCCCATCACCCGTGAAGGCGGAGGGTTCAGCGCCGGCCGGAGCGGGGCGGGCGTCCGCTCCCCCGCGTCACGTATCCCCGCCCGCCTCGCCCGGCCTGCTCCTGCTCACGCTGCCTGCGCCGCCGCCCCAGGAACCAGCCCACTCCCAGGATCGCCAGCCCGAACGGCGTACGGGCCAGCCAGCGCGCCACCACGACCTTGAAGAACTTTTTCATGAGGTGTTCCTGCCCCGCGGCGGTCCGGTTAGACGCGCTCACGTCCCATGTCAGGGCATCACGCCGAGGCCGGGCCCGGCCCTCGGGACACCCGGCGCCCGGAAAGCCAGCAGGCCAGCAGGCCAGCAGGCCAAAAGGCCGGTGAGCCGCCCGCCCGTTCTCGAACCGGGTCCCTCACCCCCGGCGTGAACGAATCCGCTGGCGGGCCCCTCAGGCTCCGGACCCGCTCACCTTCGCCTCGATCCCGTCCAGGAGGATGGCGAGCCCGGCGGCGAAGGTGTCCCTCCCCTCCTGCTCCATGTAGGGGACGGTCTCGTCCCGGGGGTCGTAGGCGCCCTCGCCGGCGAGCCAGGCCATCGTCGGGAACCGCTCGGCGAAGTCGGGCGCGACCTCCGTCAGCAGGGCCGAGCGGGCGTACCACCACTCCTCGTCCGACACCCCGGTCTCCACCGGGGCACGGCGCGACTCGGCGACCGTCTGCGCCGCCCCGCGCACGAAGTAGAACAGCGTGCCGACGACGTACCGCAGCGCCGCGGCGTCCAGCCCGGTCTCGCGGAGGATCCGCAGCGCCTCCTCGATCATGACGTACTCGTTGGGGCCCAGCACGGGACGCGCCTGCGACACCTGCAGCACCCACGGGTGCCGTACGTAGAACTCCCAGGTCTCCTGCGCCCAGGAGGTCACCGCGGCCCGCCAGCCGCCGGTCAGGTCGTGCCGGGTGGAGAGCTCGGCGAGGGCCCGGTCGTACATCAGGTCGACCAGCTCGCTCTTGCTGGGGACGTAGGTGTAGAGGGCCATGGCCGTGCGCCCGAGCCGCTCGCCCACCGCGCGCATGGAGAGCGCGGCCATCCCCTCCGCGTCGGCGATGGCGACGGCCGTGTCGACGATCAGGTCCACGCTCAGGCCGGGCTTGGGCCCTGGGCGTCCCCCCTCCGGTCTCGTGGTCCGCCACAGCAGCGCCATCGAACGGCGCGCGTCGCCCTGTCCGGCGAAGACGACCACTTGCAACTCCTTACGGCATAAACTAACTTGGCCGGGCCAACTCTTTACAGCCTAAGGATATCAAGTGAGAAGGTTCGTGTTCCCACCCGCCACACCGGCCCGCGCCCGCGGCCCGCGACACGGCCGGGCCGCCGCGGACAGCCACGACGTGATCGAGGTCCGCGGCGCCAGGGAGAACAACCTGGCCGACATCTCGCTGGACATTCCCAAGCGGCGGCTCACCGTCTTCACCGGGGTCTCCGGGTCGGGGAAGTCCTCCCTCGTCTTCGGCACCATCGCGGCGGAGTCGCAGCGCCTGATCAACGAGACCTACACGGCCTTCATCCAGTCGTTCATGCAGAGCCAGGGGCGTCCCGACGTCGACGCCCTGCGCAACCTGAGCGCGGCGATCGTCGTCGACCAGGAGCGGATGGGCGCCAACTCCCGCTCGACGGTCGGCACGGCGACCGACGCGCAGACGATGCTGCGGATCGTCTTCAGCCGGATCGGCACCCCCCACGTCGGCACCTCCAGCGCCTTCAGCTTCAACAGCGCCGAGGGCATGTGCCCGGAGTGCGAGGGGCTCGGCCGGGTGTCGGACGTCGACGTCTCCCAGCTCGTCGACGTCGACCTCTCGCTCAACGAGGGCGCGATCACCGCCCCCAACTTCACCGTGGACTCGTGGTACTGGCAGGGCCTGGCCAACTCCGGGTTCTTCGACCCCGACACGAAGCTGCGGGACTACACCCCGGCCCAGTGGGAGGACTTCCTCCACAAGCCCGCGACCAAGATCAAAATCGGCACGATGAACACCACCTACGAGGGCCTCCTGGTCAAGGTACGGCGGCTCTACCTCGCCAAGGACCGCGAGTCGATGCAGCCCCACATCCGGGCGTTCGTGGACCGGGCCGTGACGTTCACGAGCTGCCACGCGTGCGGCGGCAGCAGGCTCAACCCCGCCGCGCTGGGCTCGAAGATCGACGGCCGCAACATCGCCGACTGCGCGGCCATGCAGATCAGCGACCTGGCCGCGTTCGTCCGGGGCATCGAGGACGCCTCGGTGGGGCCGCTGGTCGCCACCCTGCGCGGCACGCTGGAGTCGCTGGTCGAGATCGGCCTGGGCTACCTGAGCCTGGACCGCGAGTCGTCCACGCTGTCCGGGGGCGAGGCCCAGCGGGTGAAGATGGTCCGCCACCTCGGCTCCAGCCTGACCGACGTCACCTACGTCTTCGACGAGCCCACGGTGGGGCTGCACCCGCACGACATCGAGCGGATGAACAACCTGCTGCTGCTCCTGCGCGACAAGGGCAACACAGTCTTGGTCGTCGAGCACAAGCCGGAGACGATCGAGATCGCCGACCACGTGGTCGACCTGGGCCCGGGGGCGGGCTCGTCCGGCGGGCGGGTGTGCTTCACCGGTGACGTGGCCGCGCTCCGGCGCTCGGACTCCCTGACGGGCCGCCACCTGGACCACCGGGCCCGCCTGCGCGAGAAGGTCAGGACGCCCTCCGGGCAGCTGTCGATCACGGGCGCCACCCTGCACAACCTCAAGGACGTGAGCGTCGACATCCCGCTGGGCGTGCTCACCGTCGTCACCGGCGTCGCCGGATCCGGCAAGAGCTCGCTGATCCACGGCTCGCTCCCCCGCAGGGAGGGCGTCGCCGTGGTCGACCAGACCGCGATCCGCGGGTCCCGCCGCAGCAACCCGGCCACCTACACCGGGCTGCTCGACCCGATCCGCACCGCCTTCGCGAAGACCAACGGGGTCAAGGCGGCCCTGTTCAGCGCGAACTCCGAGGGCGCCTGCCCCAACTGCAAGGGCATCGGCCTGGTCTACACCGACCTCGCCATGATGGCCGGGGTGGCCTCGGTGTGCGAGCAGTGCGAGGGCCGGCGGTTCACGCCCGAGGTGCTCACCCACAAGCTGCGCGGCAAGGACATCAGCGAGGTGCTCGGCATGTCGGTGACCGAGGCCCGCGACTTCTTCGCCCCCGGTTCCGGGCCCGGCGCGGGTCCGGGCGCGAGCTTCGGCGCGGCGCGGGCCGTCCTGGACCGGCTCTCCGACGTGGGCCTGGGCTACCTCGGCCTGGGCCAGCCGCTCACCACCCTGTCCGGGGGCGAGCGGCAGCGGCTCAAGCTGGCCATCCGGATGGCGGAGAAGGCCACGACGTACGTGCTGGACGAGCCGACCACCGGCCTGCACCTGGCCGACGTGGACCAGCTGCTCGCCCTGCTGGACCGGATCGTCGACGACGGCAACACGGTCGTCGTCATCGAGCACCACCAGGCCGTGATGGCGCACGCCGACTGGATCGTCGACCTCGGCCCCGGAGCCGGGCACGACGGCGGCCGGATCGTCTTCACCGGCACCCCGGCCGACCTCGTCTCGGCAGGCGACTCCCTCACCGCCCGGCACCTGCGTACCTACCTCGGCAAGAACGCCGACCGGCAGGCCCTCACCGGAGCAGGGAACACCATGGCGAACGTCTGAGCCCGAAGCAACCGAACCGGGATGCTCGTGGCGAGCAACCGCAGACGGGTGAGGGTCCCACCGCGACGGGGGCTCTCACCTCAGGCGGCCACCGAACAGAATCGGCGGTTCTCAGACGTCGAACTCGCCGCCCTCGTGGAACTCTCGTCTCGGTGGTCTTGCGAACTCAGGGGCGTCGGAGTTCGCCGCGTTCGATACCGCCGGTGAAGGCGTCGTACTCGGCATCGGTGAACAGGTGCGGGGCCTTGTCCGGGCTCTTGGAGTCGCGCAGGGCGACGATGCCCCGGTCCAGGAAGGCGATCTGGACGCAGTTGGTGCCACCGCTGCTGAGGCTGCTGGTGTGCCAGCGGGCATCGCGGAGCTGGGTTTCGATCCAGTCGGGGTCAAGGGTGTGCTTGTTCATGAGGGGGATTCCTTGGCGATCGCGGCGAGGAGCGGTATCGATGCCTTCGGGGAGAGTGCGTCGGACTTCAACAGGTCGCCGGTGGTGCGATAGAGCTCGACGGTCTCGGGTTCGTTCAGGTGCAGGGAGGCGCGCAGGGACTCGATGCACACGAGGTCGCGGCCCGTGGGAAACGACATGAGCATGAAGGGGCCGTCCATTCCCGCGTGGGCTCCGGCGGAGAACGGCAGGACCTGGATCGTGACGGCGGGGTTGGTGCGGGCGAGGTGTGTCAGGTGTTCGAGCTGGGCGCGCATGCAAGCCCGTCCGCCGACTTCCTGACGTAGCAGGCCCTCGGGGAGCACCGTCCAGATCTTCAGCGGAGATCGGCGCTCCAGCATGGTGCGCTGATGCTCCAGCCGCAGTGCCACGAAGTGGTCGATGTCCTCGGGGGTCTTCCAGACACGACTGCCTTCGGTCACCGCGCGGGCGTATTCAGCGGTCTGGAGCAGTCCGTGGATGGCGAGGGGGTTGAAGACGAACAGGGCGTCGGCGTTCTCCACCTGGGAGAGGTAGTCGCCGAGCGGATCGTCGACCACACCTTCGTAACGCTGCCACCAGTCGGCTTCACCGGCCCGGCGTACGAGATCGCGGAGTTCTTCTCTCAGGGCGGTGTCGGTGATGCCGAAAACCTCGAAGAAGTGCGGAAGCTGCTGGATTCTGAGCCCTTGCAGCCCGTTCTCGATCTTGCTGATCGTTGAGAGGGACTGGTAGCCGAGGTGACCGGCCGCTTCCTCCTGGGTCCAGCCGAGGGCCTCGCGGACGCGTCTGAGTTCCGCGCCCAGACGCCGGCGGCGCGGTGTGGGTTCGACGGGCATGGCCACCTCCTTCCTCGTGGGGAGCGTAGTGCTCGGGATGGCTTGGGGAAACGCGATCCTCCCTAGAGGAAAGGCTTTCTCATAGGAATGACTTGCCTAGAGGGTAGCTTGCACTCCATCATCGAGATGTGACAGCGGTAAGTGTTCGCGTCGTCACAAAAAGGAATGGCCGTCGGCGCTGTTCGTCCACCTCCATTGGACGCCCCCATGCACTGCCGGTTCCGCTATCCCCTTGACCTCACGCTTTCCTACCGGGGCGAAACCTGAGCGAGCCCGCAGAGCGTCTGCCGACCTGACCGCAGAACTGCCCCCGTTCCCACACGTTAGGAGCGACGATGCTCATCGAGCGCGTTCCCGTCCCGGACCCCGACGAGTACGGCAGACCCCGCAACCGCTTCCGGATGGTCGCCTGGTGCCTGCCTCCCGGCAACGCGGCCCGGCGCGCCCGGGAAGTGTTCCGCGATCAGCTGGTCAAGCTGCCTCTGGATCCAGACGTGCTCGACGAGCTGGAGATCGTGGTCTCCGAGCTGGTCACCAACGCCACCCGTTACGCCCCCGGCCCCTACGAGTTCCGTCTCCTGTACGACCACGGCCTGCCCGTCCGCGCCGAGGTCGTCGACGCCGGAGCCGGGACCACCCTCATCGACCACCTGTTGCATCGCCCTCTGCCCGTCTCCGAGCGCATCGACGACCTCGAACTCGGCGGCCGGGGCCTGCGCATCGTCGCCGAACTCACCCACGGACGTTGCGGCACCTACTGGACCCGCCTGTGCGGCACCGGCCAACTCGGCACCGGCGTCTGGTTCGACGTCCCCGCCCAGCAACACCACTCCTGACCTCCGGGGCAGCCGGGATCGTCCCCCGACCCCCGCCGACCCCGGAGCCGGTCCACACCCACGGCTCCCCCGTGCCGGGCGTGGACCGCACACGGAGGCCGGCGTCCACGGACCCGATCCCCCCGTCCGGGACGTCGGCCTCCCCCTGTGACACAGCCCCCAGCGCCATATGTGGGACTGTGCGTGGCTTCACGGGTACGTCGTCTCCCGACCGGCGTACGTGAATTCGGTGACGTACCGGCTCACCGTCCGGTCGGGCACCGGTAGTGGGGAGCATGAACGTCGGGGCAGCCGACCACGGCTGTAAGGCCGAAACGCTCTGCCCTCAGCCAATGCCCCCAAGCCATGCTTCCGCAATGCCTCAGCGCGTCCTGAGCATCCTTGAGCCGTCCTTCGCCACCGCCCAGACGCTGTTCCTGGCCGGGATAGGCAAGAGACGACTCAAGCTGGCGCCATTGTTCTTCCAGCCAGGTGAGCACCGTTTCGAGATCCCCGGTCACCTTGATGTGGGTTGGCGGCTTGAGAAGCCAGTCGCACATCCGGAAGGGCGGGAGCGGGGAATTTCGGAAATCGTCCGCGAGGGTGGGCGGGAGCGGTGGCCTGCGGACTCCGTCCGCTTTGTCGAGAGAAGTGGCCTGGCCGATCCACTGATAAGAATGGTAATGCCCCGACATCTCATCCTCGCCAAGAACAACAGCCCCCGCATGTCTCCATGCAGGGCCTTTTCCGGTTTCAGAATGAGGCAACCTTGGGTTCCCGGAGGGTCAGGAAGGCGAGCCACGGGTGTGAGGCCGCGACGGGGAAGGCACCCGGCCCTCCGGGAAGTAAAGGGGAGAACTCACGCCACTTTCAGGGGCCGCATGTCATCGATGCGGACGAGCAGCTGGGTGGCGAGCGCGCTGCGCAGCAGGTGCGGTTCGTTCAGGCCGACCAGGACGTTGTGCTCTCCGGTGTGGACGGCCAGGCCGCCGGGGCCGGGGCTGAACATGTCGGCCAGGACGGCGGCGGGCTCGCTGCGGGCCACGGTGTAGACGGCCGACGACATGTGGAGCCGGGGACACGTGCCGAGCGATTCGGGGATGCAAGCCCGGCAGGTGGCGGGCGCGCTGGTGTAGCCGCTGTTCGGGACGTCGGGGATGACGCGGAACGCCGTTGCGGTGGTGATCCACGGGACGCGTCCCGTTGCCGGGTCCCTGGCGTCCTGCCCGCAGACCTGGCACAGGTTCTTCAGCATGCATCGCCACTGGCGCAGTGTGTTGAGCTTGCGCCACTGAGGTGCCCCCTGGCGGTTGTTCAGGACTCGGGCACGCAGCACCCCGCAGGCCATGTCACCCCGGCGCGGATCGTCGTAGACAAGCCGCAACCGACCGAGCGGACGCCGGGCGAACCGCAGGCGTTGCGGTACGGCCTCACCCGCATGCGCGATGACGTAAGGAACCCGAAGCGGGGTCGGTGTCAGCGCGGCCCCGGTCATTCCCTGCCCCTGTCCGGCCTGAGCGACCAGTGCGGCGAGGATCAGGCCCACCACCGCGTAAGGCTGGTCGACGTTGACCATCTGGGCCGCGACCCCCACCGAGGGCAGCGAGACCACGAAGTAACCGGAACGCTCCCCCACGGTCACCGTCGCCACCTCCCAGCCACCACGGCTGTGGGCGACCAGTTCGAAGCGGTCGCTTCGCGGAAAGGGGTCGGGACGGTCACCGTAGAGGCGAAGCCCCACAAAGTGAACGATCGACGTACGTATCCCTCGGGCTCTGACCAGCCACGCGAGGTCACTCAGCCCTTCAGGGGGTTCTTGCCCGGCAGGACTCGCCGCCTCGTCGCCCTCGCGTCCCCCGGTGCGGGCTCCTGTCACTGTCTGTCCGGATGCCATAACCCGGACAGTAGAAGCGGGCGTTTTCCGGGTTCAACGAGTGTGGCCAAGTGTGGCGACCAGCATCTCAGTCATCCAGAGATGTAACCGCCCTGACAACCAACTCGCGGGCTGCCGCCCCGTACACAGCCATGGATGCCAGCACCTCGAACGCCTTGCGATACTGCTCGATCTCCCCCGGCGCGGTGACGGTAACGGCGGCCGTCAAAAGCTCCACACGCACCTCGACCGCGTCGTACATGGAGAAGGTGTGTAGCGGCCACGTCGCGCGAGTCCTCGCGAAGGGAATCACGCCGATCGCTACGGACGGAAGCGACATGACCGTCAGCAGATGCCCCAACTGCCCAGCCATCACCTCGGTTCCACCGAGTCGGTAGTACAGCACCGCTTCCTCGATGATGAAGGCGAACCGATGTCCGCCCTGGCGCAGCACACGTGCACAGGCAACGCGCGCCTGTACGGCCTCGGCCACGTCGTCGGGAGTCTCGTTCTGAATAGCGATCGAGCGTAGTAAGGCCGAGGCGTACTCGGGTGTCTGAAGCAAACCGGGAACCACTTGCGAGCAGTAGATGCGAAACTCCCGCGTCCGCTCGAACAAGGGAAGCCGCGACTCCTGAAGCCGTCGCAGGCCAGTCCGCTGAAGCCGCTTCCACTCGACGTACGCCCCTTCAGCGGCTCGCAGCGCGGCTATTAAATCATCCGATTGTTCTGCTGCGCCACATATCCGACACCACGCACGTACATCAGTGATGGAAGGCGAACGCGCGGCATGCTCGATCTTTGAGACCTTGGTGCGTTCCCACCCTGCGGCGGCGGCCAAGGCGATAGCGGTAAGACCCGCGTCGAGACGGAGTTCTTTCAGCCTGTCAGCGAGCGCCTGACGCGCTGCCTGAATCGAGGACGAGGGCGAGGACGAAGTTGGCATGGTGGTACGTGTTGCTTGAGACGGCTAAAGCGGCTTGTAGTCCGAATGATCGATCGCGCGCTCCCACACCGCTTCGAAAGCTCCGTTGCAGAGCTGAACCACCCCGGGCTCCTCGCGCATCTCCTTCTCCCCCGAGGAGCCGTCTCCGGCGAAGTGGTTGAACCTGGCTAGACGGCTGTCGAAAACCCAAAAATCATTTCCTGGCAGACACAGATCGGACGCCAGCCTCCGGGGCAGCCAGCGCACCTGCTCACCAGCGGCGATATTGAGGGCTGCCGTGCACTCGTACTCGAACCGCGTGAAGTCGGCCAATGGTTCGGAGACGATCCTCGCCCTTCGCATGGTCACGCCCCTGGCCACGGTCGCGCGCACCACGTCGTACCACTCGCGATGCCGCTCCACGGCGTCGATGGGTTCGCCTCTCATCCAGTCGAGAAACACCGGATCCTGTGGAGTGTAGGCATCGCGCATTTCCAAGTGGATAGCCGAGGTGGTGGTCGCTGCGATCAATTCACCGAACGCTGGAATTGTGGTCATTTAGTGCCTCCAAGATGGCCGCTCTCATGTGAGCCGGTAGCCGTACGACCGACTCATTCTCCGCGATACGGCTGTGCTGGGACACCTGAGCCAGGTCGTCCGGGTCGGTGACGGCCCACCCCTGAAACACCAGGTCGCCGGTCTCCTCGTCCACGAACGCCGCAGGGCACTCGTCACCGTTGGTGTCGGGGTCGATCGTGAGGAAGCGTAGCCGCATGGTTCCCTCCGGTGCGATGGTGTGCAGGACCACGGAAGCGTAACCGCGTGATTCCCTCCAGTGCATGGGGTGTGCCGAACTGTGGCACATGTGAAGCTCGAACCCCGGATACGAGGTCGAAGGCCGTGTGTCGGCATCTCCGTTGACGGGCTCTACATGCTGTGCGTGCACCCATGTCCCATGGCAGTCGAATTCCAACGCTCACCGCCGGTTTCCGACAGCCTCACTCCAGGCGTGTGGACAAGGGCCCGATACCGCCCCGGAACCCGTGTCGGGCGGTCCCGTGAGTCGTCGTTTAATGCGTGTCGGGGTGGCTGCCGCGAATGGCATGCTGGCGGGGTGAGTGAGGAATCCGGTGTTCACCTGCGCATCTCCGGCGAGTTGCTGCTGTTCCTGCCCGCGCGGCGGCGGCGTGAGTGGCAGCGGGTGACGCCCGACGGGACGTCGACGCTGGGCCATGTCGTGGAGTCGCTCGGCGTCCCGCTGCCCGAGGTGGGGCCGCTGACCGTCGAGGGCGTGGAGGTCGGCACGTCCTATCAGCCCGTCGCCGGGGACGTGGTCCACGTTCACCCCGTGCCCCGCCCCCAGCCGGTGCCCCTCGAACCGGGGCGGGACGCGCCCCGGTTCCTGCTCGACGTCCATCTGGGCACCCTCGCGCGGCGGCTCCGGCTGCTGGGCGTGGACGCGACCTACCACAACGACATGGACGACCCCTCGCTGGTCGTCGAGGCGAACAGGGAACGCCGGGTGCTGCTCACCCAGGACCACGGCCTGCTGTTCCGCCGGGCGCTCTGGTTCGGCGCCTACGTACGGGGCACCAGGGCGGACGACCAGCTCCGCGACCTGCTGGAGCGGTTCGCGCCACCGCTGCGGCCGTGGACCCGCTGCACGGCCTGCAACGGGGAGCTGGCCCCCGTCGACAAGGCCGAGATCGACCGCCTGCTGGCGACCGGGACCAGGCGCTCGTACGACGTCTACGGCCGGTGTTCGGAGTGCGGCCAGGTCTACTGGCGCGGCGCGCACAGCGAGCGTCTGGAGGAGATCGTACGGTCGGCCATGCGCGCGGTCCGCCCGGAGTCGCAGGTCGGCGGGGGTCCACGCTGAGGCAGGCGGCGGAAACCCGCCTCAGATCCCGCTTCGGACGGCGATGTCCGCGCACAGGTGAGGGGCCCCGGGTGGGCACGCCGGGATACGGATTCCCGCCCCCTGTGGCTTGAACAGGCATCACAGATGCCCGATCCACAGTGGAACGATCCATATGCGAGGTTCACCACAGGGTGCGAGCATCGCCGGACGACCCGAAAGGTGGCATGACGTGAGTGAGATCGCGGTTCGGCCGAACGAGACGACGGTGCCGTTGATGCCGTGCGCCTCGGTGGAGGAGACCTTGGCGTTCTACGAGGCGCTGGGGTTCCGGGCGACGTACAAGCAGAGCAGGCCCTACGTCTACCTGGCACTGCGGTGGAGCGGGTTCCAGCTGGACTTCGGCCCGGCGCCCGAAGGGCTGGATCCGGCCCGGGAGGAGTCGGGAGGCTGCCTGGTCATGGTCGACGCCGTGGCGCCGTACCATGCGGCGTTCGTCGCGGCGATGCGGCGGGTCCACGGCAAGGTGCTCGGTTCGGGCCTGCCGCGGATCACCCGCTACCGGCCGGGCGCGTCCCGGTTCACGCTGATCGATCCGTCCGGGAACTCGATCATATTCATCCAGCGTGACGAGCCCGCCGAGCTGGAGTACGGCGGCTCAAAAAAGCTGACGGGCCTGGCCAGGGCGCTCGACAACGCCCGGATCCTGCGCGAGTTCAAGAACGACGACCTGCAGGCCTTTCGCGCGCTCAAGTCGGCGGTGCGCAGGCACGGCGCGGACGCCCCGGTGGTCGAGCGGGCCATCGCCCTGTGCCACCTCGTCGACCTGGCCATGGTCCTCGGCGAGCCCGCCGATCCATGGAGCGCCGATTTACGTGGTCTGGAACTCACCACCGGCGACAGGCGGCGTATCGAGTCGGAGCTCGGGCATCTCCCCGGGCTTCAGGAGTGGCTTCCGTGAAAGGGGCGGGCGCCACTTCGCGATCGGTCACCCACCACGTGGTGACGCGATGGATCCGCCGGGAACACGGGCCCTTTCGACCTGTCGCCACAGGTGAGCGGTGCGTCCGTGTCGCCGTGAGGTCGTTTCCCGGGAGGCCCGCCGGGGACGCCTGCCGACCCCGAAGTAGCGGCGGGCACGCCCGCCCTGGCGGCGGCACTCAGTCGTCGAGGACCGCCAGGTCGAGCCGGCTCAGGCGTTCGGGATCGGACAGCACGTCGACGGCGAGGATCATGCCGCCCGTGACGGTGAAGGCCATGACGGACAACGGCCGCCCGTGCGCGGCGACGACGACCCCGGCGGCCCCGTTGACCAGTGCCGGTCGCGCGAACGGGGAGAGCCGTCCGAAGGTGAGCGCCTGCTCGGCCACGGTCCGCGCACCGGTGATCACGACCGTGTGGCGGGCCCGCGCGACGCCGCCGTCGGACCGGAGCACGACGCCGGGGTGGAGCACGGTGACGAGCGCGTCGAAGTCGCCGTCGCGGGCGGCGGCGAAGAACGCGTCGACGACCTCACGCTGGCGGGCGAGATCGGGGTCGGGAACCGGGGCCTGCCCGCGTACCCGGCGGCGGGCGCGGCTCGCGAGCTGCCGCGCCGCGGCCGGGGACCGCTCGACCATCGGAGCGATCTCCTCGAACGGCACCGCGAACATGTCGTGCAGCACGAACGCGAGCCGTTCGGCCGGTGACAGGGTCTCCAGCACCACCAGCAGCGCGAGCCCGACCGAGTCGGCCAGCAACGCCTCGTGCTCGGGGTCTCCCCCGTTCTCGTGGCCGACGATCGGATCGGGGACGCGCGTCTCGAAGGGTTCCTCGCGCCGCTGTTCGCGCGAGCGCAGCACGTTCAGGCACACGCGCGCCACCACCGTCGTCAGCCACGCGCCGAGGTTCTCCACGCCGCCGGTGTCGGCGCGGCCGAGGCGCAGCCAGGCGTCCTGGACGGCGTCGTCGGCCTCGCTCACCGAGCCGAGCATCCGGTAGGCCACCGCCCGCAGACGGAGCCGGTGTTCCTCGAAACGCTCCGTCAGCCATTCGCGCTCGTCCACCCGTCACGTTCCTTCCTCGCGAAGTGTCGTAACGGTAGACCCGCGGAACCCGGCCGATGTGACCGGAGGACCGGTTCTCCGACCGAAACGAAGAGCCTGGAGAAATCATGACGTCAGCCATCCTGCTCACCGGCGGCACGGGCACGCTCGGGCGCCTCGTCGTGCCGCTCCTGCGAGACGCCGGCCGTGCGGTGCGGGTGCTCAGCAGGAACGGCCACGAACCCGGGGACGGCGTCGAGTACGTGACCGGTGACCTGCTCAAGGACGAGGGGGTCGAGGCCGCGGTGGACGGGGCGGAGACCGTCCTGCACCTCGCGGGCGGCCCCAGGGGTGACGACGAGGCGACCCGGAACCTGGTGCGGGCCGCGTCGCGCGCCGGGGTACGGCACCTGGTGTACATCTCGGTCATCGGGGCGGACCGGGTTCCGCTGGGCTATTTCAGGTCCAAGCTGGGCGCGGAGCGGGCCGTGGCCGGTTCCGGCCTGCCGTGGACGACGCTGCGCGCCGCCCAGTTCCACGACCTGGTCCTGGACGTGGTGCGGCGGATGGCGAAACTGCCGG
The DNA here is from genome assembly GCF_040295985.1 of Streptosporangium sp. NPDC002524. NCBI lineage: Bacteria > Bacillati > Actinomycetota > Actinomycetes > Streptosporangiales > Streptosporangiaceae > Streptosporangium > Streptosporangium sp. NPDC002524. The sequence continues at coordinate 22,461 of NZ_JBEOWK010000048.1, forward strand.
TGATACCGGTCCCGGGTGGCCTCCGGTTCCAGCCGGTCGACGCGCGCGAGGTGGCAGCCCGGCTCGTGGAACTGACGCTCGGCGAGCCGTCCGGCCAGGTGCCCGACCTGGCGGGGCCGAGGGTGTACGGGATGGCCGAGCTGAGCGGCGGATACCTGCGGGCGCGCGGCGGGCGCCGGTTGATGGTGCCGGTCCGGATCCCGGGAAGGGCCGGCCGCGCGTACCGGGCCGGCGAGAACCTGTCCCTTGAGGGTGCCGCCGTGGGCCTGCGGACCTGGGAGGACTTCCTGGCCGAGCGGGTTGCCCGGGACCGGTGAGAGGGCCGCTGGAAGTGCCTGGTGAGAGGGGCCGGTGAGAGAGGCCGCTGAGAGGGCCTGGTGAAAGGGGCCGGTGACGGGGCCGCGAGGAGGGGCGGTGAGGGAGCGCCGGGTTCGGGCCCTCCCGCGGCCTCTTCGGGGTCAACCGGTCGGATCCCCCGGGAACCCTGGACGGTTCACGTGCCGTCGGCCTCGGCGAGGGTGTGCGCGACGAGGGCGTTGGCGTGGCCGTGTCCCAGGCCGTGCTCGGTCTTGAGCCAGGAGACGAGCTCCATGTGCCTGGTCAGGGGTGAGGAGCGGATGAGCTCCTGCCACTCGGCGATCGGGCGGCCGTACTTCTTCTCGATCGAGGGGAAGTAACTCGCCGGGCCCTTCACAACGTCAGCCATGTCCCTAGTGTCCCATTCGCCCCGGTAAGTTCCCGCTCGATCCGCGCACGACGACGGGTCTCGGCCGGACATCGCGGAACCAAGATCATATGATTCGAGGTCATGGTCCACAGATGGGCGTAACCTCCCTGAAGGACACCGGAAGGCAGGAGATTTCCCCCATGGCCGATGAGCCGACCGTCTCGAACCCGTCATCCCGTTCGCCGGAGGACGGGCAGAGGCCCGGGATGGAACGGATCGACGCCGAGGTGCCGCACTCGGCGCGCATCTGGAACTACCTGCTGGGCGGGAAGGACAACTTCGCCGTCGACCGCGAGGCGGGCGAGAGGGTGTCCGCCGTCTTCCCCGGCATGGTCGACGTCGCCCGTCACTCCCGGTACATGCTCGCCCGCGTGGTGCGTCACCTGGCCGGGGAGGCGGGCGTCCGCCAGTTCCTGGACATCGGCACCGGGCTGCCCACCGTCGACAACACCCACGAGGTCGCCCAGCGGGTGGCGCCGGACTCGCGCGTCGTCTACGTGGACAACGACCCCCTGGTGCTGGTGCACGCCCGTGCGCTGCTCACCAGCACGCCCGAGGGGGCCACCGACTACATCGAGTCGGACGTGCGCGACCCCGAGCACATCCTGCGGGAGGCCGCGAAGACCCTGGACTTCGAGCGCCCCACCGCGCTCATGCTGATGGGCATCATGGGCCTGATCGGCGACCACGACGAGGCGCTCTCGATCGTGCGCCGGTTGATGCGGGACCTGCCCCCGGGCAGCTACCTGGCGCTCTACGACGGCGTCGACACCGACCCCGCGTACGTCGAGGCGATGCGACGCCACAACTCGGGGAGCGGCGTGGTCGCCTACACACCGCGCAGCCCCGAGCTCATCGCCCGCTACTTCGACGGCCTGACGCTGCTGGAGCCCGGCGTCGTACCGGTGCAGCGGTGGCGGCCGGAGCCCGCCCCCTGGGGCGACGCCCCCGAGGTGGCGTGCGCCGGGGGCGTCGCGCGCAAGCCCTGACCACGTCACCACGCCCGCCCACCCGAGCGGCACGGCGGGGACCGGGGCCCGGGGTTCTCGCCCACCCGCTCAGCAGGCCGGGGAACCGGCACCGGCGGATCGTTCGAACGGCTCGTCCGCGCGCACGACGGTGGCGAGTACCTCGTTGAACGCCTCGGTCGAGGTGGGGTGGTTGTAGACGGCGTCGCGGAGTTCGGTCGCCGTGATCCCGTGCCGCATGGCGAGCGCGACCGTGTTGACGAGTTCCTGCGCGTCGACGCTGAGCAGGACGGCTCCGAGGATCTCGTCCGTCTCGGCGTCGATCACGAACTTCATGAACCCGCGGGTCTCCTCGACGATGTACGCGCGGGGCATCGCCACGATCCCGGCGACGGACTCGCTCGCGATCCTCACCCGGTGCCCGGCCGCCCTGGCCTCCTTCTCGGTGAGCCCGACGGCCGCGAGCGGCGGGGTCATGAACAGGGTGCGGGGAACCGCGACACGGTCCGACACCGAGCGCCGGCCCTCACCGACGAGCTGATCGAGGACGACACGGCTGTCGTCGAGGGAGAGGTAGGTGTGCTGCGGGCCGCCGCGGACGTCACCGAGGGCGTAGATGTGCGGCTGGCTCGTGCGCAGGTACTCGTCGACCTCGACCGCCCCGCGTTCGGTCGTACGGACGCCGGCGGCGTCCAGCCCGAGGCCTCGGGTGGCCGGTGCGCGACCGGTGGCGGCGAGGATGGCGTCGGCTTCGAGGGTGTGCCGCCGCCCCTCCCTCTCGTAGGTGACGGTCGCGCCGGTCTCACCGTCGCGAACCTCCGTGACGTGCGCCCCCTTGACGATCTCGATGCCGTCGCCCTCAAGGATGCCCTCGGCTACGGCGGCGGCATCGTCGTCCTCGCGGCCCAGGATCCGTGACGAAGCCTCGAACACGGTGACCCGCGAGCCGAAGCGGCGGTAGATCGAGGCGAACTCGATGCCGATGTATCCACCGCCCACGATCGCGAGCCGTTCGGGCAGGAGCGTCGTCTCGATCAGACCGGTGCTGGTCAGGGTATGCTTGCTCTTCCTCAGACCGGGAGTGTCGGGGATGATCGTTTCAGCGCCCGTGTTGATCAGGATGGTCTCGGCGGAGATCGTGAGACGTTCGCCGCCCGCCTCGACGGCGACGGTGTGCGGGTCGACGAACACGGCCCGGCCGGTGACAACCGTCACGGTCTCGATGCCGTTCATCGCCTCGTAGTTTCCGCCGCGGAACAGCGCGGTGAGCGCCTGCACCTCCTCGACGGAGCGCTCGTACCACTCCTGCGCCGGGTCGCTCTCCCGGCGCTTTCCGGCGCGGTGGACCAGCGCCTTCGTCGGTACGCAGCCGACGTTGGGGCATGTGCCTCCGTACATTCGCTCCGACTGCTCGACGAGCACCACGCGCCTGCCGAGGTCGCCCATCGTCTTCGCGACGGCCTTGCCGCCCTTGCCGAAACCGATCACGAGAAGATCGGCGTGAAGAGTGTCGTTTGTGGTGTCCATAATTCCAGTTTCGGTATGTAAGATTGAGCTCACAAGGCTTATTTGTCTCATTTTTCCTCGCGAGCGTCTCATCATGGATTCAGTCAGTCACCTCGTCCGCCTGGCGAGAGCGCAGGCGACCCTGGACAAGCGCTGCCTTCTGGCCGGCGCGACCGTCATGGATATGCCCGCCCTGGGGGAGAGCGACGCGGCCTTCCACGTCCTGCTCGACGGGGTGTGCACGGTCGAGCTTCCCGATCGGCGCGTCGAGCTCCGGCCGGGCGATGTCGTGCTCCTCCCCCGCGGCACGCCGCACCGCGTCCGCACCACCGGGTCCGGGCCCGTTCAAGGGGTGTCCGAAACTCGCGGCGACGCGTTCTCCACCGTCCGCAGCCGGGCCGGGGAGGGCGTGATCGACCTCTTCTGCGGGCACTACTCGTTCGGTCCCGGGGCGGGAGCCATGCTCTTCCGGAGCCTTCCCCACCCCTTGTGCGTGTCCTTCGTGGAATCCGGCGAGGTGGACGAGGTCGTCCGGATGCTGGGCTCGATCATGCGGCGGGAGGCGCGGGACGAGGGGCCGGGCACCGCTGCCGTCCTCTCCGCCCTCTGCGACGCGCTGCTCGCGATGGTGCTGCGGAAGTCGGGCGGACGGTTCGCCGGACCGGCGCCGTGGACCGCCACCCACGACGAACGGATCCGTGCCGTCATCGACGAGGTACTCCGAGATCCCGGCGCCGACTGGCCGATCGCCCGCCTGACGCGCGTGGCGGCGATGGCGCGGGCCACGTTCATCCGGCACTTCTCCCGTAGCACCGGGATGACCGTCGGCGCGTTCCTCGCGCACGTCCGGTTGATGACGGCGGCCGAGCTGCTCATCGACACCGAGCACACGGTCGCCACGGTCGCCGCCGAGGTCGGGTACCGTTCCGAGTCCGCGTTCAGCCGGGCGTTCCGCCTGGCAACCGGCTCGACACCGGCACGGTTCCGCCGGAACCTCATCGGACGCACGATGTGAACGACGCCGGCGTCCACCCGACCCGTCGGCCAACCGAGCCGTCGGTCGCCCGACCCGCGCGGGGGCCGTCCCGCCTCGGGACTTCTACCGTCCCGGCCTCGAAGCCTCTACCGTCCCGGCCTCGGAACCCTTGTCGTCCCGGCCTCGGAACTCCCGCCGTTCCGCCTTCCTGTCGTCCCACCGGCCTGCCTCGGAACCCTCGCCGCCCGCGAACGTCCGTGTGCCGGTACGCCGTGACGGTGGCGCCGCCGCGTGTGCGCCGGCCACGGCCGGGTGCGGCCGGGTCCGCGGACGGCCACGGATCTGGACCGGGGATCCTTCGAGCCGCGCTGCGCGGCCTGGGCCCGACGCGTGCCCGCGGCCGCGCCGCGCTGGTCGAGGACTGGAAGACGGCCACTACTTCCGGGCCGACCGGCCGTAACCGCCCGGTGGGGGTTACGGCCGGGGCGACGGGCGATGCCCGGTTGAACAAGGCTCGGACGATCACGAGGTCGCCGAGGTCATACCGGCGCGTGTCCGGCGCGTGTGCGGACAAGCACCGTCAGCCGGTGTGTGAGGCGCTCCAGCAGTCGGCCTGACCGGGGCGGCCGCATTCGGACAGCTTGCCGAGCACCTTGGCCAGCTCGGCCGTGCGCGCGTTGTCGGGGTCGTTACGCTCCTGGTGGGGATCGGCCACGGTGTCGTAGTACTCGGGCTCGGGAAGGCCCTCGTACTCGACGTAGAGTTCGCCCGCGGTGCGCACGCCGGCGTAGCTGGGCGGTCCGGCGTTACCCTGCCCGGGGTCCTCGGCGTCCGGGTCGGGTTCGCCCGGCGCCCCGGGGTCCGGCCTGACGTGTTCGACGAGGGCGGCGTCGCGCCAGTCCTTCGGCCGGTGTCCCGAGATGAGCGGCAGCAGGCTGCGCCCGTCGCGGCTGTCGCGCTGCGCCCTGCCGATCCCGGCCATGTCGAGGAAAGTCGCGAAGAGGTCGACGTTCTGCGTGATCCTGTTGTCGACGAGGTCGCCCTGCCGTCCCGAGGCCGGGCGCTTGACCAGCAGCGGCAGCCGTACGTCGTGGTCGTAGGCGGTGGACTTGCCGCGCACGAGGCGGTGCTGGCCGAGATGGAATCCGTTGTCCGAAGTGAACACGATGTAGGTGTTGTCCCTCTCCTCGGCCGAGAGCGCCGAGGTGACGCGCTCGACCATGTCGTCGACGGACTGCACCATGCGGATCCGGTTGCGGAAGTCCTCACGCAGCTCTCTCGCCAGCTTGGTGTCGGTGCCGATGGCCTGCCTGCGGACCCAGGCCGGCTTGTCGGAGGTGTCCTCGTCAAAGGCGGGCAGCGCGGTGACGTCGATGGTGCCGCAGTCGGTGCCGCCGCAGTCGCCGCGCGGGAACTCCCCCGCCGGCCACGCCGCCTTGGGCCGGTCGCGGTACGCGGGCGGGAACCGGGGCTCCTTCTCGCCCGGCTTGACGCCGATCCTGGCATGCGGGGAGAACGGGGCGACCTGCAGGAAGAACGGTTTGCCCGGGGCGTGCTCGCGGGAGCGTTCGATGAAGTCGACCGCCCGCTCGCCGAGCACGTCCACGAGGTACCTGCCGCCGGAGGCGATCGGCCTCTCCCCGGCGCTCTCCTCCTCGACGTAACCGGTGAGCCGGTAGTTGAACTCGCTGTAGCCTCCGCCTCCGGCCACGTGCCACTCGCTCCAGCCCACCGGCACCCGGTATCCGGCGTCCACCGGATACTCGTTGATGTACTTGCCCAGGTAGCCGGTGCGGTAGCCGGCTCCGCGCAGCGCGGTGGCGTAGGTCCGGCTCTCGTGCTTCTCGAAGGCCGCGTAGCCACCCCCGTCGGATCCCTTGTTGGTCTCCACGCCGGTGTTGTGCGGGAACCGGCCGGTGAACGTCGAGGCACGCGAGGGACAGCACAGTGAGTTGGACACGTAGTAGTTGGTGAACGTCGTCCCGTTGTCGCCGAGGCTTCTGACGGTGTCCATGTACGGCAGCAGGTCGGCCGACATGTCGTCGACGAGGAAGAACACGATGTTCGGCTGCCTGGGGCGCTCCGCCTGGGCGGCTACGGAAGGGGCGCCGGAACCGGACAGGGCCACCGCGACGGCCGCACCCGCCGCCGCGAGGCGCTTGCTGAGGGTTCGCATGACTCTGGCCCTTTACAGCTGTCGGAAATAATGTCGCAAAGGACCCTAATATTTCCGCGCGGCTTACTGGCCGGTTCCTCCTGAAAGATCCCTGGGAATCACACACCGGACAGGCCCTCCCCCGTCGGACGGCGGTCGGGGAGGAGCCGCCCGCGGACCTGGCCAGAAAACGGGAAGAGGCGAGGCTTCGAGAACGGCTTCCTCCGGTAAGGACCAACGGCGGGTCGACAGAGTGGTCGTCTCACACCGGCACCGGCTTCGGGGTGATCAGTTTCGGACGCATCCCAGGAGCGCGACCCAGCCGAGGATGGCACCGCCGGGCGCGGCACCGCCGAGGATGGCCCTGCCGGGGGTGGCGCCGCGAAGGGCGGGGGCATCTCGCGGGTGGAGGCGTGGCCGCGGGGGGACGAGCGGCCGCCCGGCAACGACATCACTCCGGAGAGAGGGCTGCCGGGCTCCCACCTCTTCGGCTGACCGACCAGCCCGGTCTGGTTGTACCGGCTTCAACCAGGGAGTCCACGTCATCCTCGGGCTCACCCTGGTGTCGCCCCGGCGGCGCCCGCCGTGTCCCGGCGTGTCCCGGCGCGGCCCGCCGGCCTTCGTCGGCGGCGGTTCGCTGACGATGTTCGGCCTGTCCCTCGGCCGGACCCTCGACGGGCCGTCGCGCGGCAACCGCGCTGCTGGCCCCGCACGGCCGCGCGTACGGTCCGGCGGCGGGAGCGAGGCCCTCGTCCGGTCGCTGCAGCGCGGCGGTGTGTTCAGTCGCGCGTCCCTGAGCGCCCGGCAGGTGGCCGACCCGCGCTCACTGCCGGCACTGCGGGTCAACGGCGCCGACCTGTCGATGGACCACGGCTTCCCGGCCCGGATCATCGTGCCGGCCGCCCCCGGCGCGCACAACAGGAAGTGGGTACGCGAACTCGACTTCCGGTTGCTCTCATGACCCGCTCCGGAGGTTCGAGCGGTGGACGACCATGTATGGCGCTCCCATGACCCGCCGCAGGGGTGCGAGGGTACGCCGTGCCGGCGCGTTCTCATGACCCGCCGCGAGGGTGCGCCGCGCCGGCGGGCGGACGACCCGGTAAGCGCCCGGCCCGTCAGGCGGTCGTCACCGCGATGGCCTCGAACCACCGGTGACGACCCCCGCCCCGGCGACGCGCGAATCAGGAGAGCTCAGGAGAACAGGGCGCGGCCCCAGTAGTCGCCCGCGTCGCGTACGCCGGGCGGGCAGGCGAACAGGCCGCTGGAGACGTGCTTGATGTACTCGTTGAGGGAGTCCTTGCCCGCCAGGGACTTCTGCACGGCGACGAACTGCCGGTGCGGGTCGCGCTGGTAGGCGATGAAGAACAGCCCGGCGTCCAGGCGGCCCAGCCCGTCGGAGCCGTCCACGTAGTTGTAGCCGCGGCGCAGCAGGCGCGCGCCGCCGTTGTGGGAGGGGTGCGCCAGCCGTACGTGCGCGTCGTCCTTGATCAGGGCTTCCCCGTCGGGGCCCTTGGCGTCGAAGTCGATCACGTCGAACTCGGCCTTCCCGCCCAGCGGGGCCCCCTCCCCCTTGTTCCGGCCGAAGATCTGCTCCTGCTCGGCGAGCGGCGCCCGGTCCCACGTCTCGACCAGCATCCGGATCTTGCGGGTCACCAGGTAGCTGCCCCCGGTCATCCAGCCGGCGCCGTCGCCGGGCCCCACCCAGAGCTGCTCCCTCAGCAGCGCCACGTCCTCCAGCTTGAGGTTGGCGGTGCCGTCCTTGAACCCCATCAGGTTGCGCGGCGTCGCCTGCGCGCGCGAGGTCGACGACGTACGGCCGAAGCCGAGCTGGGACCAGCGCACCGAGACCCGGCCGAAGCCGATGCGCGCCAGGTTGCGGATGGCGTGCACCGCCACCTGCGGGTCGTGCGCGCACGCCTGCACGCACAGGTCGCCGCCGGAGATCTCCGGCAGCAGCGCGTCACCGGGCAGGTGCGGCAGGTCGGCCAGCGCGGCCGGCCTGCGGGGGGCGAGCCCGAACCGGTCGTCGAACAGCGACCCGCCGAAGCCGACGGTGAGCGTGAGCCCGGAGGCGGGCAGGCCGAGGGCCTCGCCGGTGTCGTCGGGCGGCGCCTCGGGCTGGCCGCCGACCGCGCCGAACGCGCCCGCCTCCTGCCCCTGCGTCATCCGGGCCGCGGCGGCGGTCCACTCCTGCAGCAGCTCGGCCAGCTCCGCCTTCTTCTCCGTCGTCACGTCGAAGGAGACGAAGTGCAGCCGGTCCTGTGCCGGGGTGACGATGCCCGCCTGGTGCTCGCCGTAGAAGGGGACGGGGTCGGAGGTGGAGGCGGCCTGGGCGGGTGCGGGCTCGCCGCCCGCCCCGCGCACCGCGATCGCGCCCGCTCCGGCGGCCGCCACGCCCGCGGCGCCCATCCCGAACAGCTTCCTGCGGCTGATCCGCTCGCTCATCGAACCCCTCCCCTACGGCGTACCACTCGTTACCTGGCCACCACTGCGGCGATCTTGCTGATCGGCTCGGCGAGCGCGTTGATCGCGTCCGACAGCTTCTTCAGGTCGTCCTTGGACAGCTCGGTGTGCAGCTTCCAGCCGTCGCCCTTCCGGTGGGCGCCGAGCGCGGCCTCTGCTCCGGCGAACTTCTCGTCCAGCGTCTTCACCAGCTCGGGGGCGCGCTCCTCGAGGACGGGGCGGAGTGCCTGCACCGCGGCCTTCGACCCCTGGAGGTTGGCGTCGAAGTCCCACAGGTCGGTGTGCGAGTAGCGGTCCTCCTCGCCGGTGATCTTGCCGGAGGCGACCTCGTCGAGCAGGCCCTTGGCCCCGTTGGCGAGCAGCACGGGCGACAGCTCGGCCGCGTTGGACTGTTCCACGACGGTCTTGATGTCGGCCATCAGCTTGTCGGCGACCGGCCCGTCCTCGCTCACGTCCTTGGTGACCCAGAGGTCCTTCTCGATCTTGTGGAAGCCGGTCCACTCCTCGCCCTCGGCCACGTCGTTCTCGCGGGCGTCGATGGCCGGGTCGAGGTCGCCGAAGATCTCCGCGACCGGCTCGATCCGCTCCCAGTAGGTGCGGGAGACGGGGAAGAGCTCCTTGGCCTTGCCGATGTCCTCGGCCTTGACCGCGTCGACGAACTCCTGCGTCTTGGTCAGCAGCGTGTCGCTCTGCGACTTGATGTAGCGCTTGTAGCCCGCGGTCGCGGCGGAGAGCTGGGCGTCGTCGCTGAGCGGCTTGTGCTCGCCGGTGACCTTGAGCGGGCCCCGGACGCCCTTGCCGACCATGCCGGGCTTGCAGGCGGTCTCGTAGCTCCCGGCCGGCAGCTCCACGATCACCTCGCGGGTGAGGCCGGGCACGATGTTCTCCACCTCGCCCATGACCCGGTCACCGGCGGCGTACACGTAGAACTCGGTCACCTTGCTGCCGCCGTTGGTGATCGCGAACGTCGAGGTGCCCGCGGCCACCTCGGTGACGGCGACCTTGCACTCGGTGTCGGTGGCGGCCACCGCGACGGGACCGCCCTTGGCGGGAGCGGCGGGGGCGGCGGACGCTCCGGCGCCCCCCGCGGTGGGCTCGGTGGAGCAGGCGGCGAGTCCGGCGAGCGCGAGAGCGCCCGCGGCGATGGCAAGGGAAGTACGCATGGTGGTCCTGTTCAGGCGGTTTCAGCCCGCGGGCTGCGGGTCGGTCGAGGAAGTCGGGGAGCTCGGGGGGTTCGGGGAACTCGCGGGGTTCGGGGAGCTCGCGGGGGTCTGGGAGCTCGCGGGGGTCTGGGACGCCGAGGACGCCGGAGAGGCCGGGGCCGTCGAGACCGTCGAGACCGTCGAGGCCGGGGAGGCCGGGGAGTCGGTGGTCGAGGCGGCCGGGCCGCCGGAACGCGGCCTCAGGAAGAGGACGAGCGTCGGCACCGCGTAGGCGACCCACGCCACCGTCTCCAGCACGCTCGGCTGCGGGGTGATGTTGAACAGCCCGGCCAGCAGGGCGCCGTACCAGGAGTCGGCGGGCATGACGCCGCTGATGTCGAAGGCGTAGGTGGACAGGCCCGGCAGGACACCGGCCTCCTGCAGGTCGTGCACGCCGTACTTGAAGATGCCGGCGGCGACCAGGATCAGCAGCAGGCCCGTCCAGGTGAAGAACCTGGTCAGGTTGATCCGCATCGCGCTGCGGTAGATGGCCCAGCCCAGCGCGACCGCGGTGAGCAGGCCCAGGCTGATCCCGATCAGCGGTACGGCGGTGGTGGTGGCTCCCTGCACGGAGGCGAAGAACAGCAGCGCGGTCTCTAGCCCCTCGCGCGCCACGGCGAGGAAGGCCATCACGACCACCGCGGTCGCGCCGACCTCCAGGGCCTCGCTCAGCCTGGCGCGCAGCTCGCCGGAGAGGGTACGGGAGGCGCGGCGCATCCAGAAGATCATCCAGGTGACGAACGCGGTGGCGAGCAGCGAGGTGATCGCCTCGAACAACTCCTGCTGCTGGAACTCCAGGTGGGCGACGGTGAAGGTGAGCACCGCGCCGAACGCGACCGACAGGACGAGGGCCGCGCCGACCCCGGCCCACACGAGGGGCAGCCGGTCGCGCCGGTCACTCTTGACGAGGAGTGCGACGAGCACGGAGACGACGAGCGTGGCCTCCAGGCCTTCGCGCAATCCGATGAGATAGCTGGCGAACACCGTCACTCCATAACTGGAAAGCCTTACCTGAATTAGGGCAGGGTTACCTTACTCTCCGCAAGAGGGTGAATCCACACAGGGGGTATATCTCTGAGCAGGGACGATGATCGCTACGGGCGGGCGTCCCGGCCGTTTCCCGTGGATCCTCCGGTGGATCTTCCCGCGATCCTCCTGCGCTCCTCCCGCGATCCTCCTGCGCTCCTCCTGCGCTCCTCCTGCTCTCCTCCCCCGATCCTCCTGCGGTCCTCCCGTGGATCTTTCTTCGGATCACACGTTGGATCGCGCCACAGGGCCCCCGCGGGACGAACGCCGCCTCGGAGTGCGGCCGACACCGTGGCGGCAACCACCGGCAACCACCGGCCACCGTCGGCCACCACCTGTCACCCGGCTGTCAGCCCGGTGTGACGGAAATAGATCCGATGATTAAGAGCCGCCGCGTGAACGGCGAATGACGCCCCACCTGCATGGACCGGTCCATTCACTCACCTGAGCTGGGTGTTTTCGGGAAACGAGCTACCGCCTTTTTTCGGTCCGTCTCTTAAATGTTGCGTTTGGGTGTCAGATCCTGTCAGGATGACCGCGAGCGGTCCGATGTTAAACGGCGATGACAGATACCGCTCCGCGTCCCCGGTGGCGTTCCGCCGTACACGAAGGCCGACCGGGACAGGGCCGTCGAGCTCTTCCTCGTGACGCGGTGATCGCTCGTCGTCGGCCGGTCTCACCCGGCTCCGATCCCGGCGGCGCCCGCCGACCGACGTGCCGATCCCGGCGGGCGTGCACGCACGAACAGTTCCGCAACTACCCCAAGGAGTTCACGTGGCCGTTTCGCGTCGGAGGTTCATGACCTCCGTGGTGTCCGGGTCCGCTCTCGCCGCGGTGTCGTCGTCGCAGCTACTGTCC
>NZ_JBEOWK010000049.1:0-33116 GCF_040295985.1 Streptosporangium sp. NPDC002524
AGCACGACGTTACGGCCCTTGGGGCCGAGGGTCACCTTGACGGCGTCCGCGAGCTGGTTCATGCCACGCTCGAGACCGCGCCGGGCGTCCTCGTTAAACGCGATCATCTTGGCTGCCATACGGCTAGACCTCCCAGAGACAGGGTGGCTTACACCGGATCGAGCCGACGCCCGCGACGGCATGTGGGCCCACGACTCCGTTCGGCGGGCCCCATCGCCTCGATCCAGGATTGGCACTCTCTATGCGTGAGTGCCAACAATCTGTTTAGCACTCTACCCTGTCGAGTGCAAGCCACGATCCGTTGACCTGGGCCACCCGGGACGGAGACGTCAACTCCGCGTCACACCAGCGTAGATCTCGCGTCACGCCGATGTGGGCCGCACGTCATCATCGGCCCGCCGAAGCCTTCCCCGCCACCCCTCGGGCCCCGTGTCGCGGCCTTCTCTGTCACCCCGCGGGCCTCGTGTCGCGCCCGCGGGCTCTCCGCCGCACCGGCGCACCGCGCGTCACTCGCGCGCACATCCCCCGCGCACCCTGCCCGCACACCGGGCCTGCGCACCCGGCCCGCTCACCCCGTACGACGCGAAAGCCCGGCTCGCCTGTGGGGGGAAGGCGAGCCGGGCTTAGGCGGTGAGGATCCAGCGGACTGCGATACCGCGGGATCCACCGGTTCTTCCCTGCGAATTCACGAAACGGCTATGTCAGACCGCCCGGACGGATTCCGCCTGCGGACCCTTCTGACCCTGGGTGATCTCGAACTCGACCCGCTGGCCCTGCTCGAGGGCACGGTAGCCATCCATCATGATCGCGGAGTAATGGACGAACACATCCTTACCACCGTCTACCGCGATGAAGCCGTAGCCCTTGTCCGCGTTGAACCATTTGACGGTGCCCTGCGCCACTTGCGACTCCTCTTACTGGTCTTAAGGACGACGCCCATTCCTCTCGCGAAGTCCTCAATCGCCGAAGCGGACTTCGCCGCGGCGATCGTTCCGACCATACCTGTGGGAAGCGGTAGGGCAACAGAGTCAAGCACCAAACTACCTCTTTACGAGAGCTTTTAGTACGAGAACAAAGTTTCATTATCACTATTAGTTAGTTGAGGGTTACATTGCTCGTCCTCTCCACAAATATGAGCTTGTGTCATAAAACACGGCACCCGCCCGGCCGGAGCCGGGCGGGTGCCGTGGAGTCGGGGCGCCCCCAGGGGTGGCGCCAGGATGGCGCTGGGGCGGCGCTGGACGGTCAGGGCCGCGCCAGGGCGGGAGGATCAGCCTCCGGCCACCGCCGGGATGATGGAGACCTGGACGCCGGAGGGCGTGGCCGTGTCGAGGTTGTCGACAAAACGGACGTCCTCATCCCCGACATAGACGTTGACAAAACGTCGGATCTTTCCCGATTCATCGAGAATCCGGGCCCCGATCCCCGGGAAGTCCGCGTCGAGCTTCTGCAGAACATCGCGCAGGGTCTCTCCCTCTCCGTTCACCTCGGCAGCACCATCGGTGTAAGTCCGGAGAATCGTCGGAATCCGCACAGAAACGCTCATAATTCAGTACCTTTCACGATTTCTAGGCGATAGCCGCACGGAATGCGTCAAGGGACGGCCGAATCACCGCGGTCGGGCGCGCCTCCGCGGCGACCGCGTCAAGGGTCTTGAGACCGTCGCCGGTGTTGAGGACCACGGTCTCGGCGTCGGGGTCGAGCGTTCCCGAGGCGACCAGCTTGCGCAGCACCCCGACGACGACGCCTCCGGCGGTCTCGGCGAAGATGCCCTCGGTCCTGGCCAGCAGCCGGATCGCGTCGACGATCTCGGCGTCGGTGACGTCCTCGACCGCCCCGCCGGTGCGGCGGGCGATGTCCAGGACGTACGGGCCGTCGGCCGGGTTGCCGATCGCCAGCGACTTGGCGATCGTGTCCGGCTTGACCGGGCGGATCACGTCGTGGCCCGCCTTGTAGGCGGCGGAGACCGGGGAGCACCCCTCGGCCTGGGCCGCGAAGATCTTGTAAGGCTTCTCCTCGACCAGGCCGAGCGCGATCAGCTCCTTGAAGCCCTTGTCGACCTTCGTGAGCTGCGAGCCCGACGCGACCGGGATGACGATCTGGTCGGGGATGCGCCAGCCGAGCTGCTCGGCGATCTCGTACGCCAGGGTCTTGGACCCCTCCGCGTAGTAGGGCCGGAGGTTGACGTTGACGAAGCCCCACTGGTCGCCCAGCTCGTCGCCGATGAGCTCGGAGCAGAAGCGGTTGACGTCGTCGTAGGTGCCCTCGATGCCGATGAGCCTGCCGCCGTACACGGAGGCCATGACGATCTTGGCCTGCTCCAGGTCGGAGGGGATGAACACGCAGGCGTCCAGCCCGGCCCGCGCGGCGGCGGCGGTCACGGCGCCGGCCAGGTTGCCGGTGGAGGAGCACGAGAGGGTGTGGAAGCCGAAGCTGCGGGCGGCCTCGACGGCGATGGCCACCACGCGGTCCTTGAAGGAGTGCGTGGGGTTGCCGGAGTCGTCCTTCACGTGCAGGGAGCGGATCCCCAGCTCGCGGGCGAGGTTTCCGGCGTTGACGAGCTTGGTCCAGCCGGGCGCCATGTTGGGCTTGCCGGCCACGTCCTCGGGGACGGGCAGCAGCGAGCGGTAGCGCCAGATGTTGGTCGGCCCCTCGGCGATCCGCTCCCGGGTCACACGCCCGAAGTCGTACGCGATCTCAAGGGGCCCGAAACACTCGTTACACGCGAAGCTGGGGCCGAGGTCGTAGCGGGCACCGCACTCCCGGCAGGAGAGGGCCACGGCGGGGCCGAAGCGCGGGTCACGCGCGCCGCCAACACGGCCGGAGGAGGTGGTGGGGTTGTTCTCAGTGGTTGCGAGCGCCATGAAGCGAGGCCTTTCCCTCATCTTCGTCTGCGGACCACCCTGGTCACAGACCGGAATTGGCACCTGTCCCGGCCGACCTCGCGCAGATCGCGAGTCTTGAACCGGGATGGTTGCCGGGGCTTCGCAGGGCCGGTCCCTCCACCCCTCTGGATGAGCAAATATTCAGTTGTGAACCTGACGCGCAGGTCCTAAGCACTCTACCCCGCCCCGCCGCCCTCCTGACTCCTTGTCTCACTGTGCGAGACATGACGTGTTATCCAGCGGACAACCGGGGCCGGTCCGCCGGTCGTGGGGCATCCGGCACCCGCCGGGGAAAGCCGGTGAGGTCCCCGCCGGGCCCGGCGGGGACCTCACCTCTCCTCCCGGTCGCCGCGGGCTACGGGGTCCGGTACCCCAGGGTGTAGGGGCCGGAGCCGGCCGCGGAGAACACCCGGTAGCGGTAGTAGCCGGCCGTGCCGGTGTAGGAGATCCTCTCGTCGGGGCCCGCGCTGTCGGAGGTGGCGACGACCGTCCAGCTCGCGCCGTTCCACTTCTGCAGGTACAGGTCGAAGTCGGTGCCGTCGACGCCGTCCAGGCAGCCGGTGTGCAGGCCCGTGACGGTCGAGCGGTAGTAGAGGTTGTTCGGCTGGTAGACGGACTGACCGGCGGACAGGGTGCCGGTGTAGGTGTTCGGGAAGCCGATGCAGGTGCCCGTGACCGGTGGCGGCGGGTTGCCCGCGGTGGTCCTCAGGCTCAGGCCGTAGGCGGTGAGGATCTCGGCGACCGGCTGGAAGTAGGTGGTGCCGCCCTGGCTGCAGTCGCCGGAGCCCCCCGAGGTGACGCCCTGGGCCTGGTCGACGGAGATGAAGGAGCCTCCGGAGTCGCCGGGTTCGGCGCAGACGTTGGTGCGGGTCAGCTGGAAGACGGTGCCCTGGGGGTAGGTGACGCTGGCGTCGCGCTGCTGGATGAGGCCGCAGTGCCAGTCGGTGGTGGAGCCCGACCGGCAGACCGAGGCCCCCTCGATGGCGACCCGGGCTCCGGCGACGGGCACGGTGCCGCCCTCGCCGTTGTCCACCGCCGGGGTCGCCGTCCAGCTGGCGTTGACGGCGACCCAGGAGTAGTCGTTGCCCGGGAAGGACGACCCCTGGAAGGTGCCCTGGATGACGCGGTTGAAGCCGGTGGTGGTGTCGCCGGTCCTGCCGCAGTGCCCGGCGCTGACGAAACCGTTCTGGGTGCCCTTGAGCACGGAGAAGCCGATCGAGCAGCGGCTGGTGACACCGATGTAGTAGGCCTCCCCGCCCACCAGGTTGTACAGCGGCTGGGGAACCTCGGTGGAGGGCAGCACGACCACCGCGGTCTCGTCCACGCCGGCGCTCTCGACGACGGTCTGGGCGACGTTGGGGAGCGGGGCGAGGACGACCACCTTGTTCCGCTTCACGTCGACGTAGCGCACGCTCGACACGAGCGGCTGGGCCGGCAGGGTGCTGTCGAGCTTCTTCTTGATCGCGGCGAGCTCCGCGAACGACCTGGGGACGACCTCCGCCAGGGCGCCCGCGGAGACGATCATGGGGATGTCGGCGGCGCTGGTGGTGGCCATCACCAGGGACTGCGCGCTGTTTCCCCGGAGCCAGGTGCCGCCGAAACGGGGACCGAGCCTCTTGGTCAGCCGCAGCGCGATCGGGGTCAGGCGGGCCTCGTTGAGCAGGCGGGCCTGAGCCTGGGCCGCGGTGAGACCGAGATCGCGCTGGAGCGCCTCCAGCATGCCCGGCGGGGGTTGCATCACGGCCGACGCGGCAGACAGGGCCGACGCGGGCGACAAGGCCAACGCGGACGAGGCGGGCGAGGCGGGCGAGGCGGGCGACATGGCCGACGCGGACGAGGCGGCGGTCGTGCCCGGGGCGCTCGCCGCCCGGCGGTCGGCGCCGGCCGGCACGGCGGCCAGGGCGAGTGCGATGACCGCCAGGACGCACCCGGCGCCGGCGGCATGTCTGCGGGACATGTGGTCTCTCCTCGGCCTCGGTTTCCAGAAGCGTGAGGGGAGATCACCGCGGGTCACCGATCGATCACGTGACGCGGGCAACGCCACTTTAGATCAGACGAGTCCTCCCGAGGCCGTCGAAGCCGCGCGCCACGCGGAGGAGATTCCCGGACGGCACCCAGCGGCCGGGTGCCGCTCCCGGCCGGTCATCGCCCCCGGCCGGGCACGGCCCCGCCGGGCCGACGCCCCACCCCGATCGGGCGGGCACTCCGGCCGGACGGCCGCTCAAAGCGGGCACGCCCCCGGACCGGGCAGCCCGCTCATGTCAGGCAACCCGCTCGCACCGGGCGGCCGCTCAAAGCGGGCACGCCCCCGGACCAGGCAACCCGCTCATGTCGAACAGTCCGCTCGTGCCGGGCAACCCACTCATCCCGGGCGGCCGCTCAAAGCGGACACGCCCCCGGACCGGGTGGCCGGTCAGAAGCCGTAGGCGTCGCCCAGGGCGCCCTGGACGTACTTGCGCGCCTGGTGGATCCGTGACTTGGCGGTCCCCAGCGGGATGCGCAGCTGCTCGGCCACCTCGTTGTAGTCGAGCTGGCAGATGTCGCGCAGCACCAGCGCCTGGGCCAGCTCCGGCTTCTCGGCCTCCAGCGCCTCCATCGCGTCGAGCAGGTCCAGCCGGGACCCGGCGATCACGCTCACCCGGGCGACGTCCGGCTTCTGCAGCGGAAGCTCGTCGGAGCTCTGCTCGGCCGCGCGGCGCTTCAGCGAGCGGTAGGTGGTCCTGGCGCAGTTGGCGGTCACGATGTGCAGCCAGGTGCTGAACCGGGCACGCCCCTCGAAGCGGCCGATGTTGCGCGCCACCGCGAGCAGGGTGTCCTGGCAGGCCTCCTCGGCGTCCTGCCGGAAGGGGAGGATCCGGCCGCAGTGCCTGAGCACGGCGGGCTCGATCCGCTTCAGCAGCTCACCGAGAGCGCGGTGGTCACCTTGGGCGGCCGCTCGGGCCAGGTCCTCGGTCATCTCGTCCAGCGCCATCACGGGCCCCCATCAGCGGTCACGGTCGCTGGACATCCTACGGTCGGGGATCGCGGATGGTGACCCTCCCTCCCCGCCACAAAAAGGGTGACATGGCGGGCCTCATCACTCCACCTGCTGACAAGAGCTGACACAATTCGATGAACGCCCTTCCTTCCTTGACCCGAAGAGCGAGGACATTCCGACAAGGTGCCGGTTAACCTTGGGGGTCTCCACGCTCAAGGAGAATCGATGAGCGCGATCCTGGTGGCCTCCAACCGCGGCCCCGTCTCCTTCACCCTCTCCGAGGACGGCTCGCTGTCCATGCGCAGGGGAGGTGGCGGCCTGGTCTCCGGCCTGTCGGAGGTCGCGAGGGACCTCGACGTCCTGTGGGTCTGCGCGGCGCTGTCCGACGGCGACCGCGGCGCCGTGCGGCTGGCGCCCGGCGGCCGGCTCGACCAGGCGGGCTACGACACCGGGGCGCTGCGGATGCTCGACATCCCCCCGGCGACCTTCCACCGCGCCTACAACGCGGTCGCCAACTCCACCCTCTGGTTCGTCCACCACCTCCTCTACGACACCCCCAACCGGCCGTACTTCGACGCCAGGTTCCGCCGGGAGTGGGAGTCGTACCAGTCGTACAACGAGGCGTTCGCGATGGCGCTCGCCGAGGAGGCCCCGCACGGGGCGCGGGTGATGGTGCAGGACTACCACCTGAGCCTGGCCCCGGCGATGCTCAGGGGGGAGCGCCCCGACCTGCGGGTGGCGCACTTCTCGCACACGCCGTGGGCGCCGCCCGAATACTTCAACCTGCTCCCCGACGACGTCGCGGCCGAGCTCCTCGAAGGCATCCTGGGCGCCGACCACGCGGGGTTCCTCACCGCCCGCTGGGGCGGGGCGTTCATGGACTGCTGCGAGACGGTGCTCGGCGCGCGGGTCGACCGCGGGGAGCGTACGGTCACGCACGCGGGCAGGACGACCCGGATCGGCACCCACAGCCTGGGCGTCGACGGCAAGGCGCTGTGGACCCGGGCCTCCGAGCCCGACGTGGAGTCCCACATGGCCGCGCTCCGCGCCCAGGTGGGCGACCGCAGGCTGATCGTGCGGATCGACAGGACGGAGCTGTCGAAGAACATCGTGCGGGGCCTGGTCGCCTACAAGCAGTTCCTCGCGGCCCACCCGGAGTGGCACGGCCGGGTCACGCACCTCGCCTTCGCCTACCCCTCCCGGCACGACCTGCCCGAATATCGCGAGTACACGGCGGCGGTGCAGCGCTGCGCCGAGGAGATCGAGGACGAGTACGCCACCGAGGACTGGGACCCGCTGATCCTCAACGTCGACGACGACTACCCGCGCTCGCTCGCCGCCTACCGGCTGGCCGACGTGCTGCTGGTCAACCCGATCCGCGACGGCATGAACCTGGTGGCCAAGGAGGGGCCGATCCTGTCGCCGTACAGCGCGCTGGTGCTGTCGCGGGAGGCGGGCGCCGCCGCCGAGCTGGGCGAGCACGCGCTGACGGTGAACCCCTACGACGTCTCGGCCACGGCCGCCGCGCTGCACGAGGGCCTCACGATGCCCTCGGCCGAGCGCGCCAGGAGGGGCGTCCTGCTGGCCGCCGCGGCGACCGCGCTCCCCCCGCACCGGTGGTTCGCCGAGCAGCTCGACGCCCTCGGGTGACGCCCGGGCCGCTCGACGCCCTCGGGCGAGACTCGGGCCGCTCGCCCTCCGGGGTGAGACCGGAGCCGCTCGACGCCCTCGGGTGACACCCGGGCCGTCAGCCAGATTTAGACCCGTATGAGATAGTTTTTGCGGCTATTTCACTTTTTCTGTGTACGGGAGACCGAGTTGACCCCGATCGCGCCCGTCCGGCTGATCCGCGACCGCGCGACCTGGCTGATCTACCTCCAGCTCGGCGTCTTCGCCACCTACCTGTA
This sequence comes from Streptosporangium sp. NPDC002524, assembly GCF_040295985.1. Classification (NCBI taxonomy): domain Bacteria; kingdom Bacillati; phylum Actinomycetota; class Actinomycetes; order Streptosporangiales; family Streptosporangiaceae; genus Streptosporangium; species Streptosporangium sp. NPDC002524. The sequence continues at coordinate 7,770 of NZ_JBEOWK010000049.1, forward strand.
CGGCCTCAGCGCCGCGCTCCCGCTGCTCCGCCTCGACCAGGGCCTGTCCCAGGCGGTCGCCGGCCTGCACGGGACGGCGATGGCCGTCGGCGGCATCCTCACCGGCCTCGTCCTGCCCTGGCTGACCGGGCGGATCGGCCGCCGGGCCGTCATCTGGACCGGGATGGCCGGGATGAGCGCCGGCACGCTCCTGGTCGCGGCGGCCCCCACCGTGCTGCCGGTCACCCTCCTCGGGTACGGCGTCGCCAGCGGGATGTCCTCGATCGCCCTGTACGCGGGCATGGCCGCGCTCGACGACCGGCACGGCCCCGCGGGCCCGGCGGCGATCAGCGAGGCGAACGCCGTCTGCGTGACCGTCGGCATCGGGGTCCCGTTCGTGGTCAGCGCCGCCGCGCAGAGCGCCCTCGGCTGGCGGGCCGCGCTGCTGGTGACCCCCGTGCTGGTCGCGCTGCTCGCGCTGGTCATGGGGCGCGTACGGATCCCCGAGCCCCGGAGGACCACCGACGGCGCCGGGGAGGGCGCGGCCCGCTTCGGCTGGCGGTTCTACCTGGCCTCGGCCGTGCTGTTCTGCTGCGTCGCGATGGAGTTCTGCTTCAACCTGTGGGCGGCCAAGCTGTTCTCCGACCAGACCGGGCTGCCCGCGGCGGTGGCCGCGACCGCGGTCGCCGCGTTCACCGCCGGGATGGCGGCCGGGCGGCTGGCCGGGGCGTGGCTGGCCCTGCGGATCCCCCCGACCACGCTGTTCCTCGGCGCCCTCCTGGTCGCGGCCGCCGGATGGGCGATCTTCTGGGTGAGCACGAACCCGGTGCTCTCCTACGCGGGCCTGGCCGTGTCGGGGCTGGGGGTCGCGCTGCACTTCCCCATGGCGCTGTCACGGGTGCTGGCCGCCTCCGGCGGGCGGCGGGACCGGGGCTCGGCGATGGCCTCGGTCTTCGCCGGGCTCGCGGTGGGGATCGGGCCGTTCCTGCTGGGCGCGCTGGCCGACGGGTTCGGCACCCAGCGGGCGTTCCTCATGGTCCCCGCCCTGATCGGCCTCGCCGTCGGAGGGCTGCTGATCACCGCGAGAGGGGTTTCCCGGGCGGGCACCGCCCCCGCCTGAGCGGACCGGTTTCGGGCGGGCGATCCCCGAGCGGGCCGATCCTGCCCGGGCGAGAGATCCACGAGCGGGCGCGGGCGGGTTCCGGGAAGGGCCGGACCTTCCCGGGCGGGCGCCCCGCCTGAGCGGACGCCCTACACCCCGCCCCGCGCCTCGTTCTCGACGGCGTCGGCGATCGAGGTGAGGAGCTCCAGCACCCCCGGCGGCCCGTCCACCACGATGTCGGCCTCCACCTCGATCTCGGGCGACCCGCTGAACACCGTCACGCCCGGCAGCCCGGAGGCCCGCACGGCCGCGAACGCCGGGAGGTCCCCCAGGTCGTCCCCGGCGAACAGCACCGACCTGGCGGCCCGCTCGCCCAGGAAGGCGCTCAGCGCGACCCCCTTGTCCATCCCGGGCGGGCGCAGCTCCAGCACGAACTTGCCCGGCTCCACCACCAGCCCCGCCCCGGCGGCGAGCGCGGCGACCGGCTCGCGCAGCGCGTCGAGCGTCGCCCACGGGTCGGCGGCCTGCCGGGTGTGCACGGCCACCGACCGCTCCTTGTCCTCGATCCGCACCCCGTCGATCCCCGCCACCAGGGGGACGAGCCCGGCGCGGGCGAGGTCGAGGCCGGGGTGGACGGGCGGCGCGGCGAGCGCCCCGGCCTCCCAGCGTTCGAGGCCGTAGTGCCCGAGCACGACCAGCCCCGGCACGCCGGCCAGGGAGCCGTACTCGACGGCCGTGGCGGCCGGGCGGCCGGTCACGATCACCACGGCGCCGACCAGGCGGCCGAGCCTGGTCAGCGTCTCGGCGCCGCCGGGGTGGATTCTGGCCGCCGCGGGGTCGGCGACGATCGGGGACAGCGTGCCGTCGAAGTCGAGCCCGATCACCGCCCCCGCCGGATCGGCGACGATCGCCTTCAGCCCGTCGGACGTGTTCGTCGTCATGCTCGCCTCAGCCTGTCGAGTGTGTGCACCGTCATGGGCGGCTCCGCTCTCGCGACCGCCGCCCGACCGGTCGTACCCGAACATCAGGGGCGCAAGCCCATTTTCCGGGCGGCTCGATCGCGGCGCCGGGTCTCGCGGAGCCGGCGCAGGCGCTTGACCAGCATCGGGTCGTGGGCGAGCGCCGCCGGCAGGTCGATGAGCTCGCTGAGCAACTGGTAGTAGCGCGTCGCGGAGATGTCGAAGGTCTCGCGGACCGCCTGCTCCTTGGCGCCCGCGTAGCGCCACCACTGGCGCTCGAAGGCGAGCAGCTCGCGCTCCCGGTCGGTGAGAGCCCTCGGAGCGGGCTCCGGAGCGGCGCCGTCACCGGAACCCGGCGCGGTGTCCATTGCCTCCTCCTTCCTCGGGATCTTCCTCGGGATCCTCGGGGCACGCGGCGATCACACCGCGCACGCGCGGCCCGAAGTCAGGATAGTCCGGAATTTCGTGCTGTTCATGACGGATGTGGAGACGTACAGTCACCAGATGTGACCTCTGTCATCAGCCTTCTCAGCGACTACGGCCTGGAAGACGGCTACATCGCCGCATGTCACGGCGTGATCGTCGGAATCTCTCCGGAGTCGCGAATCATTGACGTGTGCCATCTGGTCCCCTCGGGGGACGTGCGGCGCGGTGCGGCGATCCTGGCCCAGACGATCGCCTACCTTCCCCCCGGCGTGCACGTCGCCGTGGTGGACCCCGCCGGCGGCGGCTCGCGCCGGGCCGTGGCCGTCGAGGCCGGCGACCACATGTTCCTGGGCCCGGACAACGGGCTGCTGTCGTGGGCGATCCACGCCAGCGGGGGCGCGCGGGCGGCCTACGAGCTCTCCAACAGGGAGCTCTTCCTGAAACCGGTCTCGCCGACCTTCCACGGGCGCGACCTCTTCGCCCCGGTGGCCGCGCACCTGGCGATCGGGTGCCCTCCCTCGGAGCTGGGGCCGGAGATCCCGCTGGAGCGGCTCGTCTCGCTGCCCGCGCCCACCTCCACCGTCCAGGAGGGCTACGTCGAGGGCGAGGTGCTCTCGATCGACCGGCACGGCAACGCCCAGCTGTCGATCGGCTCCGGCGACCTGGTGACGCTGGACGTCGAGCCGGGGGACACGCTGGTGGTCTGGCTGGGCAGGCGACGGCTCTCGGTGCCGTTCAAGGAGACCTTCGCCGCGGTCCCGCCCGGGGAGGTCGTGGCCTTCACCGACTCGGCCGGGCTGGTCGCGCTCGCGGTCAACTCCGGCGACGCCTCCCAGCGGCTGGGCCTGCCGCCCGGAGCCCACGTGCGCCTCTCCCCCTCACCCTGAAATGCACGGCAAGCGCGATTTAAGGGGAAATCGTCCCATGCAGTAGCCCGTCAGTGAAATGTCTTTCCAGCCGACCGCTTTTTTCACCTGGAATTACCCATGCCTAAATTGCGGTGACGTTTCCCGATCCCCCTGGGAAAACGACACCGCGCCGTTCCCCCCGGCACCCCTGGCGGACCTCCGCCGTGACGATTCCCCTGCGGGGCGGGCCTTCGCGGCCCCGCCGCCCGCCGGGAGGCCGGCCTCGGCCGGATATACCAGCTGACCTGGTAATCAATGAATTCGGCGGGGCGCGACGGGCCGGGCGCGGCCGGCTCGGAACGGCGATCGACCGAGGTTCGTTCGGTTATGACCCCGCGATCATTGCCACAAGCTGACCATTCTTGACCCTCCAGAAAGCATGTCGCTGGATAGTCTCACTCCCGTTACTTTGAGTAGCCGCGTGCAGACGGTCCGTTCCAGAGGCCCCAGACACTGCCGCGACGATTTCCTTCCAGGGGGAACCACAATGATTCGTCGTCTTCTCATCACCTCCGCGTGTGTCGGCATCGCCGTCATCGCACCGGCCGCGGCCGCGTCCGCGTCCACCTCCTCCACCTCCACGGCCAAGGTCACCGCCACGTCGGTCGTCAAGGCCGCCGCCAAGGCCAAGGCCGCCAAGAAGTCCTCCGACTGCTGCGGCGGCGTCGGCGTCGTCAGCGCCGCCCCGGCCTTCATCCCGACGAGCACCGTCACGTACGGCACCACCGTCATCCCCACGGCCGTGACCAGCGGCGTCGGCTGCGGCGGCGTCCTCGGCGGCGGCATCTACGGGGGCGGCGTCTACGGCGGCGGCATCTACGGCGGCGGCGTGTACGGCGCCGGCTGCTACGGCGGCGGCATCTATGGCGGCGGCGTCTACGGCGGCGGCTTCGGTGGCGGCGTCTACGGCGGCGGCGTCTACGGCGGCGGCTTCGGTGGCGGCATCCTCGGCGGAGGCCTCTTCGGCCGCGGCGGCAACACCATCGGCGGCGGCGGCAACATCATCAGCAGCGGCAGCGGAGTCGGCCACGGCGTCGGCATCGGCGGCCTGGTCGGCATCGGCGGCGTCGGCGTCGACATCCTCTAACGGGACCGGCACCCTGCGGTAAAACGGTGAAGCAGACAGGGCGCGGCCTCCACAACTCCATGTGGGGGCCGCGCCCTTCGCCGTTCCCGGGCTCCCGGGCCCTCCCCTGTGCGTGGAGGCTCCCGGGTCCTCCCTACACGTGGATCACGTCGTGGGTCTCGGCGAAGTGGCAGGCGCTCGCGTGCGCGGTGCCGGGCCGGATCTGCAGCAGCGGCTCCTCGACGGAGCAGATCTCCTGGGCCTTCCAGCACCGCGTACGGAACCGGCAGCCCGACGGCGGGTTGGCGGGGGACGGCGGGTCGCCCTGGAGGATGATCCGCTCGCGGCGCTCGCGCCCCTCGGGGTCGGGCACCGGGACGGCCGACAGCAGCGCCTGGGTGTAGGGGTGCGCGGGCCGGTCGTAGATCTCGACGTCCTTGCCGATCTCCACCATCTTGCCCAGGTACATCACCCCGACCCGGTCGGAGATGTGCCGGACCACCGACAGGTCGTGGGCGATGAAGACGTACGCGAGGCCGAACTCGTCCTGCAGCCGCTCCAGCAGGTTCACGACCTGCGCCTGGATCGACACGTCCAGCGCGGAGACCGGCTCGTCGCAGACGATGATCTCCGGCTGGAGCGCGAGCCCGCGGGCGATCCCGATGCGCTGGCGCTGGCCGCCGGAGAACTGGTGCGGGTAGCGGTTGATGTGGTCGGGGTTGAGGCCCACCACCTCCAGGAGCTCCTGGACCTTGCCGCGCCGGTCGCCCTTGGGGGCGACCTCCTTGTGGATCTCGAACGGCTCGCCGATGATGTCGCCCACGGTCATCCGGGGGTTCAGCGAGGTGTACGGGTCCTGCATGACCATCTGGATGTTGCGGCGGGCCCGCTTGAGGTCGCCCCGCCTGGCGTCGGCGATCTCCCGGCCGTTGATCCGCACCGAGCCCGAGGTCGGCCGCTCCAGCGCCATCAGGAGCTTGGCCAGCGTGGACTTGCCGCACCCGGACTCGCCCACGATGCCGAGCGTCTCGCCCCGGCGCAGGTCGAAGGAGACCCCGTCGACGGCCTTGATCGCGCCGATCTGCCTGCGCAGGACGACGCCCTGGGTCAGCGGGAAGTGCTTGACCAGGTCGCGGACCTCAAGGATCGGCTCACCCGTGGCTGCCATCGAGGACCTCCCTCCAGTAGTGACACGCGCTGCCGCGCGTCGGGCCGATCTCGTACAGCGGGGGCGCGTCGACGACGCAGTTGTCCTGACGGTACGGACAGCGGGGGTGGAAGGCGCAGCCCGAGGGCATGTCGAGCAGGTTCGGCGGCATGCCCTTGATGGCGTACAGCTCCTGCCCCTTCAGGTCGACCCGGGGGATCGAGTCGAGCAGGCCCTTGGCGTACGGGTGGGCGGGCCTGCGGTAGATGTCGTGCACGAGGGCGTTCTCCACGATCCGCCCGCCGTACATGACCGCGATCTTGTCGGCGACGTCGGCCACCACGCCGAGGTCGTGGGTGATCAGGATCAGGCCCATGTTGCTCTCGCGCCGCAGCTCGCCCAGGAGCTCCATGATCTGGGCCTGCACGGTCACGTCGAGGGCGGTGGTCGGCTCGTCGGCGATCAGCACCTCGGGGTCGAGCGCGATCGACATCGCGATCATGATGCGCTGGCGCATGCCCCCGGAGAACTGGTGGGGGTAGTCGTGCACCCGCTGCCTGGCGGCCGGGATGCGGACCCGGTCCATCAGCTCGATCGCCTTCTGCTGGGCGTCGCGCTTGGAGGCGCCCCGGTGCACCCGGAACATCTCCCCGATCTGGGCGCCGACGGTGAACACCGGGTTGAGCGCGGAGAGCGCGTCCTGAAAGATCATCGCGATCCGCCGGCCGCGCACCTGGGTGCGGGCCTCCTCGGACAGTTCGAGCAGGTTCGTGCCCCGGAAGCGGATCTCGCCCCGGGGAACGCGGGCCGGCGGGGAGTCGAGGATGCCCATGATGGCCTGCGCGGTCACCGACTTGCCCGAACCGGACTCGCCGAGCACCGCGAGCGTCTCCCCGGCGTTCAGCGAGTAGCTGACCCCGTTGACCGCCTTGACCACGCCCTGCCTGGTCACGAACTCCACGTGCAGGTTGTCGACGGCGAGCAGCGGCTCGCTGCCCGGCGCCTCCCTGGACGGCACCACCGGCGTTGAGGTCTTCTTCACGGGTCCCCCTACCGCAGCTTCGGGTCGAGGGCGTCGCGGACGGCGTCGCCCAGCATGATGAAGGCCAGCACCGTCAGGCTCAGGAACAGCGCCGGGAACAGCAGTGCCCACGGCGCCTCCAGGAAGCGCTCCCTGGCGTCGGAGATCATGAGCCCCCAGGAGATGTCGGGCGAGCGCAGTCCCACGCCGAGGAAGGACAGACCGGCCTCGGCGGCGATGAAGTAGCCCAGGTTGATCGTGGCGACCACGATCACCGAGGCGACCGCGTTCGGCAGGATGTGCCGGAACATGATCCTCGACGCGGAGGCGCCGAGCGCCCTCGCCGCGAGCACGTAGTCCTGGCTCTTGGCGGTGATCACCGCCGCCCTCATGATCCGGTACGTCATCGGCCAGGTGAGCACCGCCAGCGCGAGCATGACCGTCCACACGTTGCCCGTGCGGAAGACCGCCAGGATGAGCAGCGCGCCGAGGATCGACGGGATCGCGAAGAAGATCTCCGTGAGCCGGGAGAGCAGCGTGTCCAGCACGCCGCCCCTGAACCCCGCGAAGAGACCGAGCAGGCCGCCCACGAGCGCGGTGACGACGGTGGTGGCGAGCCCGACCACGATCGAGTTGCGGGCGCCGTGGATGGTGCGGGCGTAGATGTCGCAGCCCAGGTTGTCGGTGCCGAACCAGTGGGTTTCGCTCATGCCCAGCCGCGCGTCGCCCAGGTTGCAGCTCTTGGCGTCGAACGGGTTCACCGAGGTGAACAGCGAGGGGACCACCGCCATGACGACCAGGACGGCGATGAGGACGGAGGCCCCGATGAAGAGCGGGCGGCGGCGCAGGTCGTACCAGGCGTCGCCCCACAGGCTCGCGGCCTTGGGCGCCTTGGCGCCCTTCGCCCCTCTTCTCGGCCTGCCGTGCTTGGGATTACCGGTCTGCCCTCCGGCCGGGACAAGGGTGTCACTCATAGCGGATCCTCGGGTCGAGCACGGCGTAGAGCAGGTCGACGACCAGGTTGGCAAGGATGTAGATCAGCACCAGCAGGGTCACGATGCCGACGACCACGGGCTGCTCGCGCAGGTACACGGAGCTGAACAGCTGCTGGCCGATTCCCGGCAGGTTGAAGATCGTCTCGGTGATCACCGCGCCGCCCATCAACGTGCCGAGGTCGGCGCCCAGGTAGGTCACCAGCGGGATCAGCGCGTTGCGCAGCGCGTGCCGCCCGACGATCCGGCTCCTGGGCAGGCCCTTGGCCACCGCGGTGCGGATGTAGTCGGCGCGCAGGATCTCCACCAGGCTGTTCCTGGCGAGCCGGGTGAGGTAGGCGATCGACGTCCCGGCGAGCACGAAGCCGGGCAGCAGGTAGCTGCGCCAGCCCTCCGTCACGCCCGCGACGGGGAAGAGGTCGATCCCGGCCTGCTTGAGCTTCACGCCCAGCAGCAGCTGGAGCACGAAGCCGGTCACCAGGGTGGGGACGGAGATCAGCACCAGGGTTGAGGCGAGGATCATCGAGTCGCTGGCCCTGCCGTGGCGCAGCGCCGCGTACAGGCCGAGCCCCACGCCGATGACGGCCTCCATCACCAGGGCGGTCGTCGCCAGGTTGATGGTCACCTGGAACTTGCCGGCCATGATCTCGTCGACTCCGACGCCCGCGAAGGTCGTGCCGAAGTCGCCGCCGAGCAGGCCCACGACGTAGTACCAGTACTGCACCAGGAACGGGTCGTTCAGGTGGTACTGCTCGCGCAGGATGGCGACGATGTTGGGGTCTATGCGCTTCTCGCCCGCGAGCGCCGCGATGGGGTCACCGGGCAGCGCGAACACGATGGCGTAGATGAGCAGGGTGGAGCCCACCAGGACTGGTATCGCCTGGATCAGGCGCCTGAGAATGTAACGGCCCATTCGTATCTCCCGTAGGTGCCCTGGGACGATCTCGCGGACCGGCGGGTCGCGCGGCGCCGCGAGATCGTCCCGGGCGGCCAGTGGGGCCGGGCTCCCGCCCGGCCCTCAACCGGTCGTCAGCTGGCCTTCTCGACCTCGGTCCACTCGACCTGGTTGAGAAGATTGATCTTGACGCCCTTGACGTGCTGGGAGAACGCGGCGTTGGTCCGGTAGAAGTACACCGGGATGTACGGCAGCTCCTTGATCAGGATGTCGTCGGCCTGCTGGTAGAACTTCAGGCCCTCCTCCTGCGTCGCGGCGGTGTCGCCCTTGGCCAGGAGCTCGTCGAACTCCTTGTTCGACCAGCCGGCGTAGTTGGAGCCGGTCTTGATCGCGACGGTGGAGAAGATCGGGGTCAGGTAGTTCTCCGCCGACGGGTAGTCGATCGCCCAGCCCATGCGGAACAGGCCGCCGTAGGTCTTCTTGTCGAGCTCGTCGAGAATCGAGGCGAACTTCTCGAAGGGCTTGACCGTGACCTCGATGCCCAGGTTGGCGCGGAGGCTGTTCGCGACGGCCTCGATCCACTCCTTGTGCGGGCCGTCGGTGTTGTAGCCCAGCTCCAGCGTCTTGGGACCGTTGTTCTCGGCGTACTGCGCCTTGGCCTTGTCGGGCTCGTAGCTGCAGGCCGCGCAGGCACCGGCGCGGTAGCCGTCGAGGAGGGGGTTGATGAAGTCGTCCGCCGGGGCGCGCGTGCCGGAGAAGACCTTGTCGGCGATGGTCGCGCGGTCGATGGCCATGGAGATGGCCTCGCGGACCTTCACGTTCGCGTACGTCTTGTTGTACTGCAGCGGGAAGCCGATGTAGCCGACGCCGGCGTCCGCCTCGTCCAGGTAGCGCTCGCCGAGCTCCGACTTGGCGCGGGCGATCGCCGACGGGGGCAGCGAGTCGTGGACGTCGAGGTTGCCCGCGGCCAGGTCGTTGAACGCGGTCTCCGGGCTCGTGTAGAGCTTGAACTGGAGCTTGGCGAACTTCGGCTTCGTCCCGGCGAACTTGTCGTACCGGGTGAGGTCGATCGTCTGGTCGGTGCCCTTGTTGTAGGGCTTGTCGATCTGGAAGTAGCCCTGGCCGATCGGCTTCTTGGCGAACTCCTCGGTGACCTTGCCGTCGGGGCCGAAGGCCGCCTTGGGCAGCGGGTAGAACGCCGTGTAGCCCAGCATCGTCTTGAACTGCGAGAAGGGCTTGGAGAGGGTGACGGTGAAGGTGCTCTCGTCGACGACCTTGAGGCCCTTCATCTCCTTGGTGGAGACGGTCTGGCCCTCACCCGGGTTCAGGTCGGCCCAGCCGTCGACCCGCGCGAAGAAGCCGTTGGCGCCCTGGACGTTGTCCTGGTTGGCGGCGTAGTTCCACGCGTCGACGTAGTTCTGCGCGATCAGCTTCTCGCCGTTGTGCCAGGTGTAGCCGGGCTTGAGCTTGATCGTCCACACCGTGTTGTCGGGCGACTCGATCGACTCGGCGACCTCGTCCACGACCTGCTTGTTCTCGTCGTAGCCGACCAGCGGGGCGAAGATGGCGGCCAGGACCTCGGAGCCCTCGGACTCGGTGGTGTCACCGGGGTAGAAGAGCTTCTGCGGCTCGCCGAGTTCCATGCGCACGGGCTGGTCGGCCGCGGCCGAACCGCCGTCAGAGGGCGTCGAGCCGCCACACGCGGTCAGCGCGAGGGCGAGCAGGGCAGTGCCGGCGGTGAGCCGCGCACCCTTGGTAACACGCATTGCGGTAAATCCTCCCTTTGCAGGCTTACGTCGACACTGAGTCCGTGACCCGAGCACCGCGAAGGAGGATCTTGTGGTCCCTGCTTCCCGCTGTTCCGGTCCGGGTGCTGACGCCACACCGATCGATCGCGACTATTCCCTACCGCTCCACACCGACTTATATCTGTGATGTTGCAGTTCGGTCACGCATGAACCGATTCGGCGTCACATACCTGCCAACTTGACGATGTCAAGATCCCGGATGTGTATGAAAACGACATCAAGGCACACGTAGGACATGAACGGTCACGCCAAAATACCCTCGCACCGGCACTGCTCGCATCCGTTACCTCCCGATGACCCTGACCTGGGCCTGTGCTGACTTGGCTGTCAAGGGACCGGCCTCCCCGTGGAGAACCACACAATTGCCCTGGAACCTGTTGCCCGGAGATCCCGTCCAATGTGTGCGGCGGACCCCCGCCGCAGGCACTTCATCCACTCGCATCCAATAGAGTCCTTGCCATGAGCCAGCCGGAATCCGCGATCGCGGACGCCCAGGCGGGCGGCCCGAGTAACGGCACCCCCGCGCAGGGGCAAGAGCCGCTGGCCAAGCTCGCCGCGCGCCACGGACTTCGGCGTGCCATCGCACGCCCGAGTCTGTTCGTCTACCTGCGCCAGCTGTGGGAACGACGACACTTCGTCATGACGTACGCCACGTCGCGCAACGTCTCGAAGTACAGCAACTCCGCCCTGGGCCAGCTGTGGCAGGTCATCACGCCACTGCTCAACGCCGCCATCTACTTCCTGATGTTCGGCCTGATCCTCGGCGCCAGCAAGGGCATCCCCAACTACCCGGCCTTCCTCATCACCGGGATGTTCGTCTTCACCTACACCCAGCGCTCGGTGAGCGGCGGCGCCAGGGCGATCTCCGGCAACCTGTCGCTGATCCGCGCCCTGCACTTCCCGCGCGCCGCGCTCCCGCTCGCCTACACGATCCAGGAGTTCCAGCAGCTCCTCATCTCCATGGGCGTGCTGTTCGGGCTGGTGCTGCTCACCAAGGAACCCGTCACCCTGTACTGGCTGCTGATCCCGGTCGCCCTGCTGCTGCAGACCATGTTCAACATCGGCGCGAGCCTGGTGCTCGCCCGGTTCGGCTCCACAGCCCGCGACCTGAACCAGCTGCTCCCCTTCATCATGCGCACCTGGCTCTACGCCTCCGGCGTGTTCTTCTCCATCGAGGACAAGGTCGTGGGCCCGGGCGGCGCCGGTCTCCCCCAGTGGGTCGCCGACGTCATGTACTTCAACCCCGCCGCCGCGTACATCGAGCTCATGCGGGACCTGCTCATGAATACCCATGACCCCCGGCCGTACATCTGGGCGGTCTGCGTATTCTGGGCGGTGTTCGCTCTGCTCGGCGGGTTCTGGTACTTCTGGCGAGCCGAGGAGAAGTACGGCCGTGGCTGAGTTGACCGAGGAGCTGTCCCGAGTGAAGGCCGAGGAGCCCGCCGTGCCGAGCACGGACGTCCGGGTGCACCCCAATCCGGAACCCGCCCCCGCGCCCGCCGACGAGCGCGAGGGCACACCCACGGTCATCGTGGACGACCTGCACATCATCTACCGGGTGTACGGCGCGGCCAGCGACACGGAGAAGGGCAACGCCGTCAACGCCCTCATGCGCCTCGTCAAGCGCCAGGGGCGTCCGCAGATGAAGGAGGTCCACGCCGTGCGCGGCGTGTCCTTCGTGGCCCGCCACGGCGACGCCATCGGCATCGTCGGCCGCAACGGCTCCGGCAAGTCCACGCTGCTGCGCGCCATCGCCGGTCTCCTGCCCCCGCACTCCGGCGCTGTTTACACCGACGGCCAGCCCTCCCTGCTCGGCGTCAACGCCGCGCTGATGCGCGAGCTCACCGGCGAGCGCAACATCGTCCTCGGCTGCTACGCGATGGGCATGAACCCCGCGCAGGTCAAGGAGAAGTACGACGACATCGTCGACTTCTCCGGCATCGGGGAGTTCGTGCAGTTCCCCATGTCCACCTACTCCTCGGGCATGGGCGCCAGGCTCCGCTTCGCCATCGCCTCGGCCAAGTCCCACGACGTGCTGCTCATCGACGAGGCCCTCGCCACCGGCGACCGCGAGTTCCGGCGCAAGAGCCAGGACCGCATCAAGAAGATGCGCGACGAGGCCGGCACCGTCTTCCTGGTCGCCCACAACCTCGACGTGATCGAGGAGACCTGCAACCGGGTCATCTGGCTGCACAAGGGCAAGATCAGGATGGACGGCGACCCGAAGACGGTCCTCGCCGCCTACAACAAGGTCTGACCGGCCCGGCCCCCCCGGCCCCACGGCCCCCCGAACACGCCGCGCCCGATCGTTACGGGCCCGGCGGCAGGGCAGGATGAGGAGCGACCGACAAGACGCTTCCATCGGAGGTGAATCGTGTCCACACGGCCACCGATTCCGTACGACTTCCTGCCCCAGGTTCCCGCGCTGACCGTCGAGAGCGACGACGTCCGTGACGGCGAGCGCATGGCAGAGACCCACGTGTTCAACGACTGGGGCTCCACCGGCCAGAACGTCTCCCCCCACCTGCGCTGGTCCGGCGCCCCCGAGGGCACCCTCAGCTACGCCGTGACGTGCTTCGACCCCGACGCCCCCACCGGGAGCGGGTTCTGGCACTGGCTGCTGTTCGACATCCCGGCCGACGTGACCGAGCTGCCCGCCGGCGCGGGTGCCGGCGACGGCGGCGTGGGCGTGCACGGGCGCAACGACTACAGCCACAACGCCTACGGCGGCGCCGCGCCGCCGCCCGGCGACCCGCACCGCTACATCTTCGCGGTGCACGCCCTCGACGTGGAGAAACTCGGCCTCGCCGCCGACACCCCGCCCGCCGTGGTGGGCTTCAACATCACCGCCCACACCGTGGCGCGCGGGTACGTGACGCCCGAATACCAGAACTAGCGCGATTCGGCACGTCCCGGGGTGGGACACGGGAGGCAATGGACTGACAGCGTGTTCGGTGTTCCGGTATGATTCGAACGTTGTTTCGATCCAAGGAAGCCGTCATGGAGTGGGGGCGCGCGATGCGAGAGCTGTCCACCGCGATCGACCACCTGTCCGTCGAGGACCCGTCAGAGATTCCGCGTCTCCAGCTGACCGAGCAGCTCATCGAGCTGCACTGGCAGATGGCCAGACTCCAGGCCGAGATCGCCCGTCGCACCTCCGTGCGGGGCCCCGGGCGCTGAGGCGACGGAGACCGGCCGGTGCGCACCGGCCGGTTTCCGCGTCGTCCTCCCGCTTCCACGGGCTCTCGCGAGCACCGCCCGCGGGAGGGCGGATCAGGCCGACAGCCGCTGGGGGGCGACGGCGGCGGGCTCGAAGGGGAAGCGGTCGGCGAAGGCCGGGCACAGGTCGGTGAGCCACACGGCCTTCGGGTCGTACCTCGCGAAGAAGGGCCGGCCGACCAGCTCCGGGTCGCGCGCCTGGATGAGGTGGAGCACGAAGACCTTCTGCCCGGCGACCTCCGCGACGCCGTCCAGGCAGACCTTTCCTGGCGTGGCGGACATCGACGGGCCCCGCACGGTGCGGCACAGCCCGGAGACGCTCGCGTAGGCGTCCCTGAAGATCTCGTAGGCCCTGGCGAGCGGCACCGCGAAGTAGTCCTGCGGGCCGGTGTCGCGCTCGACGAACATGTAGTACGGGATCATGCCCATGGTGAGCTGCCTGCGCCACATGGACGACCAGGTCCCGGGGTCGTCGTTGATCGACCGGATCAGCGGCGCCTGCGTCCTCACGACCGCGCCGGTGGCCGTGATCCGCGCGACGGCGGCCTCGACGATCGGGAGTTCCAGCTCCCGGGGGTGCGAGAAGTGCGCCATGAAGGCCAGGTTCTTGCCCGCCTCGACCACGGAGGCGAACAGGCGGAGCGTGTCGTCGCCGTCGGGGTCGGAGACGAACCGCTGCGGCCAGTAGGCCAGCGACTTGGTGCCGATGCGGACGGACTCCAGCTGTTCGACGCCGAGCAGCGGCTCCAGATAGCGGCGGAGCACCGGCGCACCCATGATCATGGGGTCTCCGCCGGTGAGCAGCACGCTGGTCACCTCGGGATGGTCCCCGAGATAGCGGACGAGGGCGTCGACGTCGTCGGAGGCGAACTTCAGGTCAGGCTCCCCGATGAACTGGGCCCACCGGAAGCAGTAGGTGCAGTAGGCGTGGCACGTCTGCCCCTGCCTGGGGAAGAAGAGCACTGTCTCAGGGTATTTGTGCTGCATGCCGGGCACCGGCTCCGTGCCGACGCGCGGGACGTTGAGGTCGAGCTGGCCGGCGGGGTGCGGGTTGAGCCTCATCCTCACCCTGTTCGCCGCCGCCTGGATCTCGGCGTTCCCCGCGCCGGCCCGCAGCAGGCCCGCCAGCACGGTGACGTCCGCCTCGGGCAGCATGTCCTCCTGGGGGAAGACCAGCCGATAGATGGGATCCTCGGGGACGGCCGACCAGTCGATGAGCCGATCCACCACGTAGGCGTTGGTACGGAAGGGCAGCACCGTCGCCACCGCCCTGATCCGCAGCCGCTCGTCGTCCCCCAGGCCACCTCTGCGCAGCAGGTCGTCGAGGTGTTTCGCGGTGTACGCCCGGAACCCGCGTTTGGAAGCTTCGTTCAAGATCACCAATCCTTCGCCAAGACCCTCGTCCTCGTTGCGGTGAACCTCGCCATCCCTTCATGCGTTACGAACGTGTTACATACCGGACGTAAACCGACCTATGGCCGGTTCCATATCTCGACGATTTCTTCCTGCGGCACATATCGCGATATATCTTGAATGGTCGTACACTCGCAGGCATGACGTCCTACGACCCCGTTCTGCGCGCCTCCGACGCCGATCGCGACCATGCGGCCGCGGTGCTGGGTGAGGCGTTCGCCACCGGCCGCCTGACCAGCGTCGAGCACGCCGACCGGCTGGAGGCCGCCTACACCGCCGTCACGACGGACGACCTCGTCCCCCTCACCCGCGACCTGCCCGACGTCACCGCGCCCGCCCGCGGAGCCACCGCCGAGCGGCAGCGGGTCGCCGCCGTCTTCAGCAAGGTCGTGCGCGGCGGGCGCTGGATCGCCGGACGGCACACCGCGCTGAGCGTCACCTTCGGCGCGCTGATCGTCGACCTGTCCGACGCGGTGCTGCCGGGCCGGGAGATCACCCTTGAGGTCGACTCCTACTGCGGCAAGCTGATCGTCAGGGTCCCCCGCGACGCCCACGTCATCGACGAGGTCGGCGCGCTGTTCGCCAAACGCAGCATCTCCGGCGGCACCGGCGACGGCGACGGCCCGGTCATCAGGGTCGTCGGCCGGGTCACCTTCGGCAAGGTCATCGTCTCCCGGGAGAGAAGCGACTGGAATCTCCCCGGCACTCCCTGATCGGCCCCACGGACCGATCAGGTCCTGAGCCCGCCTACGATGCGGACAAACCATCCCGCACGAGGTGACCGCTTGCCTGAGACCGACGCTCCCGGCGTCCTGCCGATCGCCCTGGACGCGATGGGCGGCGACCACGCCCCCGACGAGATCGTGGCGGGAGCCGTGCGGGCGGTGCGCGAGCACGGGCTCTCCGTCGTGCTCGTCGGCGCCCCCCGTCCCCTGTCCGAGGCGCTCTCCCGGTACGACGCGACCACCGAGATCCCGATCGTCCGCGCCGAGGAGGCCCTCGCCATGGACGAGGGCGCCCTCGCCAGCCTGCGCCGCCCCAGGTCCAGCATCGCCATCGCCTGCCACCTCGTACGGCGGGGGGACGCCTGCGCCGTGGTCTCCGCCGGGTCCACCGCCGGGATCGTCGCCACCGGGAAGCTCAGGCTCCGCGGCCAGCCGGGAGTGCTCAGGCCCGCCATCGCCGTCGCCCTGCCGACCAGGCCCACCCCGACCGTCCTGCTGGACGCCGGGGCGAACGCCGAGGTCAAGCCGGAGATGCTGGTGCAGTTCGCCCACCTCGGCGCCGCCTACGCGGAGACCGCCCTGGGCGTCGAGAGCCCCAGGATCGGCCTGCTCACCATCGGCAGCGAGCCGGAGAAGGGCAACAAGCTCGTCAAACGGGCCCACGAGCTGCTCTCGGCCGCCCCCGGGCTCGACTTCGCGGGCAACATCGAGGGCCACGACCTGCTTACCCGCACCGTGGACGTCATCGTCGCCGACGGCTTCACCGGCAACGTGGCGCTCAAGACCATGGAGGGCAGCGTCCGCTACGCCTTCGCCGAGCTCCGCGAGACGATCAACGAGAGCCGGACGGCCAGGGTGGGCGGCCTGCTGCAGAAGAGGCGCATCAAGGAACTCCACCGGCGGCTCGACCCCGAGGTCCACGGCGGTGCCGTGCTGCTCGGCCTGAACGGCACCGTGGTCATCGCGCACGGCGACTCGCACGCCAAGGGAGTGAGCTCCGCCTGCGTGCTCGCGGCCAGGCTGGCCCAGGAGGGCGTGGTGAACCGCATCGGCGAACGCCTCGCCTCCGCCCCCCGCCCGCACCGCCTCTGGTGACACCACGCCGCCTCTGGTGACACCGGCCCGCCTCTGGCGACACCGGCCCGCCTCTGGCGACACCACGCCGCCTCTGGCGACACCACGCCGCCTTCGGTGACACCGCCCCGCCTTCGGTGACACCACGCCGCCTTCGGTGACACCACGCCGCCTCTGGTGACACCGCGCCGCCTTTGGTGACACCGCCCCGTCGGCACCCCCTTGGCGCCGTCCCTCCGCTCACGCCCCTTCGGTCACAGATCGCGCATGGGACGCCCATCTACGGTGATATTTCCGGTGTATCGGGTGGTGCCCCCCACCGGGCTTTACGGCCCCGCGTACCCTGAGTCCCAGTCGATCGGCGGGGGGCCGCGTGGAGCAGGTGGCGGAACGAGGGCTGACCTCGGCCGAGGTCGCCGAGCGCGTGGCCGCGGGGCAGGTCAACGACGTCAGGCGCCGGTCGAGCAGGTCGGTCTCGGCGATCGTCAGGGCCAACGTCCTCACCCTCTTCAACGGGGTGATCGGCGTCCTCTGGGTGCTGATCATGATCTTCGGGGAGTGGCAGGACGGGCTCTTCGGACTGGTGATCGTGGCCAACGCGGGCATCGGCATCGTCCAGGAGCTCCGCGCCAAGCGCACCCTCGACCGGCTCGCCATCGTCAACGAGTCCCCGGTCAGGGTCCGCAGGGACGGCTCCGACACCGAGATCCCGCCCCGGCAGGTCGTCCTCGGCGATCTCGTCCTGCTCTCCTCCGGCGACCAGCTGCTCGTCGACGGCGAGACGGTGGACGCCGACGGCCTGGAGGCGGACGAGTCGCTGCTGACCGGCGAGGCCGACCCGGTGCACAAGCGTCCCGGCGACGAGGTCCTGTCCGGCAGCTTCGTGGTCGCCGGGAGGGGCGCCTACATCGCGACCAGGGTCGGCCGCGACGCCTACGCGGCCAGGCTCGCCGAGGAGGCCAGCGCGTTCAGCCTGTCCCACTCGGAGCTGCGCGAAGGCGTCACCCGGTTCATCAAGTACGTGACCTGGCTGGTCATCCCGATCGGCGCCCTGCTCACCTGGAGTCAGGTCAGCAGGCAGACGAGCGTCGGCGAGGCCGTCACCGGCACGGTCGCGGGCATCGTCACCATGATCCCCGAGGGCCTGGTCCTGATGACCAGCATCGCCTTCGCCGTCGGCGTGATCCGGCTGGGCAGGCGCCGCTGCCTGGTCCAGGAACTGCCCGCGATCGAGATCCTGGCCCGGGTCGACACGCTCTGCCTCGACAAGACCGGCACCCTCACCTCCGGCGGCATGGAACTCGACGAGGTCCGCCCGCTCCGCGACGACCTGCCCGTGCACGAGGCCCTGGGCGCGCTGGCCAACCTCGACCCCGACCCCAACCCCACCGCCCGCGCCGTCCGGGCCCGCTACCCCGACTCGCCCGGCTGGACCGCCGCCGCGAAGGTCCCCTTCTCCTCGGCCCGCAAGTGGAGCGGCGCCGAGTTCGGCGAGCACGGCGGCTGGGTCCTGGGCGCCCCCGACATCCTCCTGCCGCCCGGCACGCCTGGATACGACGAGGCCGGGGCGCTCGCCGCCACCGGCCTGCGGGTGCTCGCCCTGTGCCGGGTCGCCTCGCTGCGCGACCCCGACGACCTCGGCACCGTCGAGGCCGCGGCCGTCGTCGTGCTCAGGCAGCGGATCCGCCCGGACGCGGCCGAGACCCTCGCCTACTTCGCCGGGCAGCGCGTCACCGTCAAGGTCATCTCCGGCGACAACCCCGAGTCGGTGTCGGCCATCGCCGTCGCGCTGGGCATCCCCGGCGGGGAGCGCGCGGTGGACGCCCGCACCCTGCCGGAGGACGACCCGGAGAAGCTCGCCGAGATCATGGAGACCAACACCGTCTTCGGCCGGGTCAGCCCGCACCAGAAGCGATTGTTCGTCGGCGCGCTCCAGTCGCGCGGCCACACGGTCGCGATGACCGGCGACGGCGTGAACGACGTGCTCGCGCTCAAGGACGCCGACCTCGGCGTGGCGATGGGCTCCGGCAGCGGCGCCACCCGGGCGGTCGCCCAGGTCGTGCTGATGGACGACGGCTTCGCCAGCCTCCCCTCCGTGGTGGGCGAGGGTCGCCGGGTGCTGGCCAACATCGAACGGGTCGCCGGGCTCTTCCTGACCAAGACCTTCTACGCGATCGTGCTCTCCCTGCTCACCGGGGTCATCGGGCTCGCGTTCCCGTTCGCTCCCCGGCACTCCACGCTGATCAACGCCCTGACGATCGGCGTCCCCGCCTTCTTCCTCGCGCTCGCGCCGAGCAACGAGCGCGCCAGGAGCGGCTTCGTGCCCCGCGTGCTCCGCCTCGCGGTCCCCGCCGGGATCGTCTGCGCCGCCGCCGTCTACCTGTCGTACTGGATCGCGCAGAGCGGCTCCGCCACCCTGGAGGAGAGCCGCACCGCCGCGGTGATCACGCTGTTCGTGGCCGCCTGGTGGGTGCTGGTCCTGGTCGCCCGCCCGTACGTGTGGTGGCGGGTGGTGCTCGTGGCCGCGATGGCCGGGTTGTTCGCGCTCGCCCTCGCCGTCCCGTTCGCCCGCGAGTTCTTCGCGCTCACCCTGGGCGGCCCCGCCGCCGGTCTCACCGCGGCCGGGCTCGGCGTCGCCGCCGGGATCGTGCTGACGGGCGTTTTCATGATCGTGCGATCCCGCCGCACGGAGCCGATCCCGGGTGATATCCAATCGGTTCAGGACCGGCCAGCCGATACCCTTGGAGCATGACCGACCCGCAGCTCGCACTGACCGAGCGCGTCCAGCAGGCGCTGGCCGCCGCCTTCGGTGCGGAATACTCCGACGCAGACCCGCTGATCCGTCCCTCGCAGTTCGCCGACTACCAGGCGAACGTCGCGATGAGCCTGAGCAAGCGACTGCGACGGGCCCCGCGGGAGGTCGCCCAGGAGATCGCCGAGCACCTCACCGGCCGGTCCGCAGACGCCCAGGACGACCCGTTCCCCGGCACCGTCGAGGTGAGCGGCCCCGGCTTCCTCAACCTGACCCTCTCCGACGAGTGGATCGCGGCGCGGGCCTCCGAGATCCTGGCCGACCCGCGCACCGGCGTGAGCCTCGCCGCCTCGCCGCGGACCATCGTGATCGACTACTCCGCGCCCAACGCGGCCAAGGAGATGCACGTCGGCCACCTGCGCACCACGATCGTCGGTGACGCGCTCGCCCGGGTCCACGAGCACCTGGGCCACAAGGTCGTCCGGCAGAACCACCTCGGCGACTGGGGCACGCCGTTCGGCATGCTCATCGAGCACCTGCTCGACATCGGCGAGGAGGCCGCCGTCGCCCAGCTGGAGGCCGGCGAGGGCAACGCCTACTACCAGGCCGCCCGCGCGAAGTTCGACACCGACCCCGAGTTCAACAAGCGCGCCCGCACCCGGGTCGTCACCCTGCAGGCCGAAGAGCCCGAGACGATGCGCCTGTGGCACATCTTCATGGACGCCACGGTCCGCTACTTCAACAAGGTCTACGTCCAGCTCGGCGTGACGCTGACCGACGACGACATCGCCGGCGAGAGCATGTACAACCACGTGCTCGCCCAGGTCTGCGACGAGCTGCAGGAGCGCGGCATCGCCGTCCTCAGCGACGGCGCGCTCTGCGTCTTCCCGCCCGGCTACACCGGCCGCGAGGGCCAGCCGCTGCCCCTGATGATCCGCAAGAGCGACGGCGGCTACGGCTACGGCACCACCGACATGGCCACGATCCGCTACCGGGTCCAGGACCTCAAGGCCGACCGCATCCTCTACGTGATCGGCGCGACCCAGTCGCTGCACATGTCGATGGTGTTCGACTCGGCCAGGCTGGCGGGCTGGCTGCCCGACCACGTCAGGGCCGAGCACGTCCAGATCGGCAGCGTGCTGGGCTCCGACGGCAAGATGTTCAAGACCAGGAGCGGGAAGTCCATCAAGCTCGTGGAGCTGCTCGACGAGGCCGAGACCAGGGCCGCCGAGGTGCTCAGGGACAGCGACTACGCCGACGCCGAGCGCACGGAGATCGCGCACGCCGTCGGCATGGGCGCGGTCAAGTACGCCGACCTGTCGGTCAGCCACGACAGCGAGTACGTCTTCGACTTCGACCGCATGCTGGCCCTGACCGGCAACACCGGCCCCTACCTGCAGTACGCCCAGGCCCGCATCCGCTCCATCTTCCGCAGGGGCGGGGTGACCCCGGCGGAGACGACCGGCCCGATCGTGCTGGGCCACCCGGCCGAGCGCGCCCTGGCGCTGCAACTCCTCGGGTTCGGCTCGGTCGTCGAGGAGATGGCGGAGAACTCGGCGCCCCACAAGACGGCCTCCTACCTCTTCGACACCGCGAGCGCCTTCACCACGTTCTTCGAGAACTGCCCGGTGCTGAAGGACGACGTCGACGCGGCCACCCGCGCCTCGCGGCTCGCCCTGTGCGCGCTCACCCTGAAGGTTCTGGAGACAGGCCTGAGCCTTCTCGGCGTCCCGGTCCCCGAGCGCATGTAACCTGTCCACCAGATGATCGTCTTTATTGGGAAAATGAAGACGATCATCTGGCAAAGTCATGTTCGGCGCGCCTCCCTGCGGGGATGTCCCAAGCGCAATACGCTGGCGCGGTCATCGGTCACAACTTCGGGGAGCTCTCTGCCTTGAGCACGGACCTGACCGCGAACGTGAGCACGGACACCGCGAGCCTGAGCACCGACCTGACCGCGGACCTGGGCACGAGCCTGAGCACCGACCTGGCCACGACGCTGGACGCGGACCTGGCGGCGACCACGGCCCCGGACCTGGCGGCGACCGCGGACCTGGCCGCGGACGTGGACACCGTCCTGGTCCCGGCCACGAACACCGGCCCGGCCGTCGACCTGGCCACGGGCTCGGCCGTCGACCTGACCACAGCCTCGGGTACGAACTCCGCGGCCATGAGCACCGCGCCCTCGCACCCCAACCCCGCGCCCACCGAGACCCCGCACACCGATCTCCCACACACGGGCAGCTCGCGCACCGAGGCCTCGCCAGCCGAGGCGGCGCTGCGCCGCCGTGTCGACGCGCTCCTCACCGAGCTGGCCGCGGGCATCGTCCCCACCGGCGTACCCGCGGGCTTCGAAGGCACGTCCGAGCAGACCTCCGCGCAAACCTCCGAGCAAACACCTGAGCACACCTGCGAGCACATGTCCGGCCACTGGCTGGCTCCGGCCGTCGAGGCGCTCGTGCTGATCATGCGCGGCGAGGAGTCACTCGAACCCCTCGCCCGCGCCGCGCAGCGTGACGAGCAGCGGACCGCGCTCTTCCTCTGCCTCGCCCTCGCCGTGGCCGGCCACGGCGACCGCATCCACGCCTCATGGCTCGGCACCGCCTTCGGTGAGCTCTCCCTGGACCGCCCGGTGACCCACGGCCAGCGGGCGCTCTGGCTCGCCGCCGCCCGCGGGGCGTACGGCCCGGCGGGCAAGATCTTCGTTCTCCGCAAGCTCGACGCGGTGGCCGCCTCTCCCGCGTCCGAGCCCGACCGGTGGCTGCGCGCGCTCGTCCCCGACGAGCCCTCCACGGCCGTGTCACCGGCCCTGGCCGGTTTCGCGGACCTCGCCGAACTCCCCGAGCTGGCCGCCCCCGTACACGCCGCCGCCCGGCTGGCCCACCTGCTCGACCGCTGCGCCGAGATCACCTCGGCCCGCGAGAGCAGGGGAGGCGACGGCGCCACCGCTGGGAAGACCGATTCCGTGAACGGTTCCGCCGCTCGGGCGGACGGCGGCGCGGCCGACGAGGCGCGCGACCGTACGGAGGGGAGCGCCGACGGCCTGGGCGACCTCGCGCTCCTCACCGCCGCGCGGGCGGACCGCTCAGGCGAGACGACCGTCGTGTGGAGCGAGGACGAGCCGCTGACCGTCCTCCGCCGGCTGGCGGGTTCCGGCACCCACGAGCGGCCGACGAGACCGCTCACCGGCCACCTGCTCGGCGACCTGCGCCCCGGCTCCCACCCCTACCTGGCGGCGATCGCGCTCCACGTGGCCGCGCCCATCGTACGAGCAGCGGCCGAGACCCTCGCCGAGGCCACCCGGGCCGAGGCCCCCGAGTCGGTCACCATGCCGATCCTCGGCCACCAGGTGACGCTCAGGCCCGAGGGTCCGGATCCCGAGTCGCTGGGGGCCGCCGAAGAGCGGATCGCCACCGAGGGAGCACCGGCTCGCGGCCGTCCCTGGGCGGCCTACGTGCTGCTCGCCCTCGCCCCGGTGATCCTGGCGATCACACTCGTCCTCTCCGTCCTCCCCCTCGCGCCGCTCGCGCTCCTGCCGGCCGCGGGAGGCGCCTACAGGCTGTGGCGCAGGCGGCAGCGTGAGCGAGCGGACGCCGAGTACGTCGTCACGCAGCTCGCCGAACTCAGGGAGCTCGCCCAGGGCGCGGTGTGGGCACTGCACGAGTACGCCCACGAGTCGGAGGGCCGGATCAAGACGGCGACCTCCGACCTGGCCGAGCTCACCCGCCTGCTCCGCAGGGGCCCCCGAGCGGGCTGACCGCTCACACGGCCTCACCACCCGGCTCAGCCGTTCATGGTGTCCATGGGTGTTCATGGTGTGCTCGCCGCGGGGTCTTCACATCGGCGCACATCACCGGAAGCGTCCTCACATCGGCGCGCATCATGGTCACATCGGCGCGCATCATGGGGAGCGTCTTTCACGCCGGCGCGTACCACCGAGGGTGTCCGATGAACGGCCCTGACGCGCAGCCTCGCCATCGAGGGGGAAGGCCGCCCTTCGCCGAAGGCCGAAGGCGGCCTCGCACCCGTACCGGATCCGACCAGGGCCGATCGCTCACGATCACCCAGGACCCGTACCGGCGAGACCGCTCAAGCGTCAGCCGTTGGTGATCTCCACCTCGGCGGGGGCCAGCAGGAAGACCTTCTCCGCGATCCGCTCGATACGCCCCTCACAGCCGTACGCCAGCCCCGCGACGAAGTCGACCATGCGGGTGGCCTCGGCGGTGCTCATACCGCTGACGTCCATGATGACGGTCTGACCGTCGCGGAAGTGCTGCCCGATGACCGGTGCGTCGTTGTACTTCATCGGCGTCAGCATCACGATCCGCGAGGGCTCGTTCATCGCGCGCCAGCGCTTGGCCGCGCGCTCCGAGGCAGACTGCCAGTCTTCCTCCTCGCCCTCGACCTCGTCCTCGTAGTCGTAGGACTCGTCATAATGCTCGGCCCCGCCCAGGCCAAGGTAGCTCGCCACCTTGCGCACTGCCCCCATCGGCTCGTCCTTTCGCCAGGACCACGCCGTGTCCGGCCTGTCCCTACACCTTGGACGGTAACCGACGACGAGAAGTTCGCCATGCGACACGCCCAGCGCTTATTTCCACTTTGTACGGCTACCGCACTGGTTTGCCTGATCCCCGACTTTGCCTGATCTCCTGACCCAACTTCAACCGATATCTTCGGCGCCGCTAGCATCGCGTCATGCTCGTCTACACGGTCGATTCGTTTACCGATGAATTTTTCAAGGGTAACCCCGCCGGGGTCTGCGTACTCGGCAATCCGGTCCCTGACACCTGGATGCAGTCCGTGGCGGCGGAGATGAGGCACTCCGAGACAGCCTTCCTGCTCGGAGCGGAGGACGGCGGACCGTACCCGCTCCGTTGGTTCACGCCGGTGACCGAGGTGGCCCTGTGTGGGCATGCGACCCTGGCCGCGGCGCATGTGCTGTATTCCACGGGAACGGTCCCAGAAACCCTCGAATTCTCAACGAAGAGCGGAATCCTGTCCGTGACCAGGGATAAATACGACTTAATCAGCATGGATTTCCCGGCAAAAGTACTCCAAGCGACGATCCCTCCGGAGGGACTGATCGATGCGCTCGGAGTTAAACCTGTTTGGACAGGAAAAAATGTTTGGGATTATCTCGTGGAGGTCGAGTCCGAGGACGCCGTGCTCGCCGCCGCCCCCGACTTCCGCGCCCTGGAGGCCGTCGACGCGCGGGGCGTCATCGTGACGGCTCGGGCCTCGCGTGCCGGCGCCGACTACGTGTCCCGATTCTTCGCCCCCAGGGTCGGAGTCCCCGAGGATCCGGTCACGGGCTCCGCCCATTGCGCGCTCGCGCCCTACTGGTCGTCCAAGCTCGGCTCCGACAAATTGGTAGGTGCCCAGCTGTCACAGCGTGGGGGTGTGGTCCGCACGACCGTACGAGGCGACCGGGTCGAACTCGCGGGAAACGCGGTAACCGTTCTCTCCGGCGAACTCCACGTCTAGGACTTCATCCCCTCCGTCCTCCGGATTTCGTCTCCCGAGTCCTTGTCTCCCGGATTCCGAGGCTCCGTTCCGGCCCGGCGACCACCGCTCGTGTCCCCACCACCCCTTCATGCCCTTCATCGCCCCTGACCTGCGACCTGCCCTCACCCCGAACGCCCCGAACGCCCCGAACGCCGCCACAACGCGAAAAGGGCCCCCACCCAGCGGTGAAGGCCCCTGTCTCGTCTGCCTCGTCACAGCACACAACAACGAAGGCCCCCACCAATGGTGGGGGCCCTCATCAATGATTGTCCGGCGGTGACCTACTCTCCCACACCGTCCCCGGTGCAGTACCATCGGCGCTGAAGAGCTTAACTTCCGGGTTCGGAATGTAACCG